>CAMWQB010000138.1 GCA_947176295.1 uncultured Porphyromonadaceae bacterium | reverse complement strand
ATCTTGCATTCTATGAATGCCTCGGGGCCGATGGCCTGAAGGTGCTTGAGGAGACGGTGAAATATATCCGCGAAAAGTATCCCGACCAGTTTATCATAGCCGATGCCAAGCGCGGCGACATAGGCAACACGGCGGCGATGTATGCTCGTTGCTTCTACGAGGCTATGGACTTCGATGCCGTAACGCTGGCGCCCTACATGGGCGAGGATTCGGTGAAGCCTTTCCTTGCGTATCCCGGAAAATGGGCTATTATCCTTGCACTTACGTCGAACAAGAGTGCTACGGACTTCGAGACGGTGAAGGACCGCAATGGTGTGGCAATGTATGAGCGCGTGCTTCGCCGCTCGCGCCACTGGGGCTCAGCCGTGGACACGATGTATGTGGTGGGCGCAACGCAGGCTTCCTATCTCGAAGATGTACGAAAAATCGTTCCTCGCCATTTTCTGCTTGTTCCCGGCGTGGGGGCTCAGGGCGGCAGCCTTGAGGAGGTGGCCCGCTACGGAATGATAGATGAATGCGGGCTGCTCGTGAATTCGTCGCGCGGAATCATCTACGCGTCGTCGGGCGAGGATTATGCCGAGGCTGCCGGTGCCGCGGCCAAGAAACTGGCGGGAGAAATGAAGGTTCTCCTGCCGGGCTGCTGAGCGATATGCGACTTTCCGAACTGAAGCCCGGACAGCAGGGCGTGGTGGTGAAGACCCTCGGACACGGAGCGTTCCGGAAACGCGTCGTGGAGATGGGTTTTGTGCGGGGGCGAGTTGTGCATGTACTTTTGCAGGCACCTCTTAACGACCCTGTGAACTACCGCATCATGGGCTACGAGGTGAGCCTTCGGCGTTCGGAAGCGCAGATGATAGAGGTTGTGGCGCTGGAGGGGGCTGAATGCCACCGTTGCGAACACCTTGACGAGCCGTGCGCTCACTGCCCCGTAGCGGATGTGGCTCACGGCGGGGATGCCGTCTCGAACCAGACACCGGGCTGCGAGACGCACTCGGAGGAGATGAAGGAAATCATCACTCACCACTCGCGGACGGTGAACGTGGCCCTGATCGGGAATCCGAACTGCGGGAAGACGTCGCTCTTCAATATTGCCTCCGGGGCTCGGGAACATGTGGGGAACTATTCGGGCGTAACGGTTGACGCCAAGAGCGGGACGTTCAAATACAAGGGATATACGTTCAATCTGGTTGACCTGCCGGGAACGTATTCTCTGACGACCTATTCGCCCGAGGAAATGTATGTGCGCCGCTATTTGCGGGAGAACACTCCGGACGTGATAATCAACGTGGTGGATTCGTCGAACCTCGAGCGCAATCTCTATCTGAGCACCGAGCTTATTGACATGGACCGCTCGATGGTGATAGCACTGAACATGTACGACGAGCTGCGGAGCCGCGGAGCGGAGCTGAACTACGAGACGCTCGGGAAGATGATAGGCGTGCCGATGGTGCCGGTAGTGAGCAAGACGGGCGAGGGCATCGACCGGCTCTTCGACACGGTTATTTCCGTGTATGAGGGGGAGAACGAGGCCGTGCGCCACGTGCATGTGAATCTGGGAGCGGATGTGGAAATTGCGCTTCGGCAGATGGTGGACACCATCAAGAGCGAGCAGGGAATGAGCATACATTTTTCGCCACGCTATACGGCCATCAAGCTGCTCGAGGGCGACCACGAGATAGAAGACCGCCTTACGGAGCTGCGGGAATCGCCGGCGGGACCCCCTACCCCCGGGCGCGGGTGGCAGAGGCACAAGCTGCTGATTCTCCGCGACAAGCTGCGTGGCCACATCGAAGCGATGCACGAGGAGGACATCACGGGCATCATCGCATCGGCGAAATACGGCTTTATCGCCGGGGCGCTGGCCGAGACCTATAGCCCGGGCAAGGAGCAGAAGAGCCAGACGACGCGGCTGCTCGACAGGCTGGCGACGAACCGCTTCACGGGCTTCCCGATTTTCTTCCTGATAATGCTTTTCATTTTCTGGGCTACATTCTTCGTTGGAAAGTATCCCATGGAGTGGATAGAGGCAGGGGTGGATTTCCTTAGCAGGGCCGTGAATGCGCTGATGCCTCCCGGGCCGCTGAAGGACCTGATTGCTGACGGAATAATCGGGGGCGTAGGCGGCGTGATAGTGTTCCTGCCCAATATCCTGATTCTGTATTTCCTGATTTCTTTCATGGAAGATTCGGGATATATGGCTCGCGCGGCCTTCATCATGGACAAGCTGATGCATAAGATAGGGCTCCACGGCAAGAGCTTTATTCCTCTGGTGATGGGCTTCGGCTGCAATGTGCCGGCGGTGCTGTCGACGAGAGCTATCGAGAGCCATTCGAGCCGAATCATCACGATACTTATCAATCCGTTCATGAGCTGCTCGGCCAGGCTGCCGGTGTATGTGCTGATAATCGGGGCATTCTTTCCTCAGCACGCGGCCCTGGTGTTCATGGGCGTGTATCTTACGGGAATACTTGTGGCGGTGGCTACGGCCACGCTGCTGAGGCGCGTCTTGTTCA
>CAMWQB010000137.1 GCA_947176295.1 uncultured Porphyromonadaceae bacterium | reverse complement strand
GTCCTCTCCTACGCAGAGGTGGGACCCCGCGTCGGGGGGGGGGTCAGAGTTTGACCCAAAGGAAGCCTTCGCTATCTTCCGGTGATTGAATTTTGATAATCGGAAGATAGAATTTAGAAAATGGTGTGTTGTCGGTTTTTGCCGACAGCACGCCTCGCAGTGTGCCTACGGCAATTCGCGAAAGCACATCCATGAGGTCTTTAGGAATTACGACGTCGCGAGTGTTGCCTTCGGAGAGCTCCTGCCAGCATTCCTCCCGGATTTCGAAATGGCAGAAAGCCTCAGCGACGAGAAAGGTTTTCCCGTCTTCGCTGAATTGGATGTTTGCGCCGACCGCGAGCATCCTATCCCGGTAGTTGGCTTTCAGGGGGATAGTGAGGTTGAATTCTATGTTTTCGCCTTCCGGCTCGAAAATCGTTGCAAATTGCTCGATTGAGACGCCACGGAGAGAATATTCTACAGTCATGAGCCTTAACGGAAATTAACGTGTTGCAAACTAAAGGAGTTGTAGGTGAAGCCGGTGTTTTGGATGGAGTCAACCTTGTATGTATGAGTTGCATAGACTACCACTTCGTCGGATTTTCTTGGGGGCTCCGAATCGGGAATTTCGATGAGTTTGAGATTCAGGATGTTGCCATATCTGATGGCGGTGGATACTTTTATGTCGCAGTCGATTCCGTGGAGGAATTTGTGGATGTATTGGGGCGATACGCCAAGTTTCTGCGCCAGATCTTTCTGCGTCAGATTGTTGTCCTCCATGTATCTGATGATTTTGAGGACGATTTTTTTCCCGGCAAGAATCTCTTCTTCGCGTGCGATTGATTCGGCAGCATCCGCCATCCAAGAGGATATTCTACGGACGCGTTTGTTTCCTTTGTGTTCTGTCATCTTATATCTTGCTTCGGTTTTTTAGGAGAAGAAGTAGTTTATGAACTCCTCCTTTGTGTCAATGCCTTCTGATCTGAGCTTTTTGAGAGCCTGATCAATTTTGGCTTTTTCTATCGTTGTATTGGGAGCTTTCTTCATATCCTTGTGGATTTTAATTGCAGCTCCGGTTATGATGTAGCATTTTTTTTCTTCGACTTCGATGGCGTAGAACCTGAAGGCCAGTCTCTTTCCTATCCATCCTTGCTTGATTTTTACAGGGATGCTCTGATATAGACGAAGTTCATGGTCTGTCTTGTCGAGGGGTTCTACTTTAGTATATACTTCATTATTCAAGAATAAGTTCATGAATGTGCTTCTGATTCTGTTCAGAGATCGGGTAACGTCTTCAACGAATCGTTCTTCGGTGATTCCTTTCCAATACTCATCTTCGAATAGTGTTTGATTGGCTTTGAAGAAATTGCTCAAATACTTTGTGGAATCCCATAGTTTGAATGGTTTTTCAAATTCATTGTCATCAACGAATACTTCGTCAACTTCATAAGCATCGGCTGGAACGCCAAGGCTCGTAAGCTCTTCACCGGTAAAATACGCTGCCCCCACGATGCATTGAGCTTTGCGTATTGCTTCCTTTGTTTCGGGATATATAATATCGAAGTCCATAATATAGAATTATTAGTGGCGCAAAGATAATAAGAAAATGTTGAAAAATCAACTTGTGGGTTGATTTTTTTTGAGGGGAGGTTTGATAATAATTGTGGAGGGGGTATAATTTAAGGGTGCGTCCGGAGGACGGACGCACCCTTTTGGTGATGTACCTTCGAAGAGAAGGGGGTTATCTATCAGCGGATGTAGACTTTGCGGACGGTTTTGCCTTGGCGCATGATGTACATGCCTGTGCCGGGGTTTTCTACTCGGATGCCCTGGAGGTTGTAGAATTCTGCGGGGGCAAGTTCGTCGGCGGCTTCGATGTCGGCGATGCCGGAGAATGAGCCGGCGTCTTCCCAGTTGCGGTTGCCTGTGCCTTTGTAGATACCGTTGTGGCGGAGGGATGTGATGTCGTTTGTCTGGTCGCCGGAGCCGTTGTTGAAGACTACGCCTTCGGTGCCTGTGGGCACGGTGTAGCGGTAGAGCTCGGTGGCGGCGCGGACGTTAGCGGATATTTTCTCCATAGCGACGCCGGGCCATGTGGTGGCGTCGACGGGCCAGTGGTGAATCATCACGGAGCTCCAGTTGGTGATGGAGTTGTCGTAGTAAATTGTCATGCCGTCGGGCTCTTCCTGCTTGGCGATCTTGGTGAAGGTAACGGAGCCGGACTTTGAGCCTGTTGCGCCGGTTGCACCCCAGCTTACGGTGATGTTGCTACCGATCTGCATGCCCTGGCCGATTGTGAATGTGGCGCTGTTGCCGGAGATGGTGGTCTGAGCGCCGTTGCCGATTTTATACCAAGCGGATGTTGCGTTGGAGACGGTGGCGGTGACGGTGAGGGTCTCGGCGTCGAAGTTTCCGCCGTTGGGCGAGAAGCGCACGGCAGCGTCGGGGGTAACGTTTACGTTGATGGTCTTGGCCTGAGTGCCGCCGTCGTATTCGAAGTATGCGTCCTCGGTGATGCCGGTGATGTCAGCAGTCTGCTGGCC
>CAMWQB010000136.1 GCA_947176295.1 uncultured Porphyromonadaceae bacterium | reverse complement strand
GACGACATCAAGCTCTTCATCAACGACTACAACCTCGAGAGCGACTGGGACGGCAACCACAAGCTGAAATCGCTCATCAACTGGATCAAGAAGTGGGAGGCCGACGGCGAGACCTACGTGGACGGCATCGGCACCCAGATGCACATATCCTACTACGAAAACGCCGGCACCATGGCCAGCAAGAAAAACGCCATCACCAACATGTTCACGCTCATGGCCGCCTCCGGCAAGCTCGTGCGCGTCAGCGAATTCGACATGGGCTATGTCAACGCCTCCGGCCGCGATGTGCCCACCGCCCAGATGACCGACACGCAGCACCGCAACATGGCCGACTTCTACGAGTGGATACTCAAGGAATACTTCCGCATCATCCCCCCGGAGCAGCAGTGGGGCATATGCTTCTGGTGCCCGACCGACTCGCCCGCCAACAGCGGCTGGCGCGCCAACACCCCCGTGGGCATCTGGACCAACGGCACCCTCTACCGCAAGCACGCCTATGCAGGCATAGTCCGCGGCCTCGGCGGAATTGACTTCACCGGCATCGAAGACGTCACCGTAGACGAATCCACGCCCGGACCTGCCTCCGTCCGTGGCATCTACAGCATCAGCGGCTTCCGCTATCCCGACCACATCCGCCTCTCCGACCTCCCCTCCGGCCTCTACATCGTCGACGGCAAGCCCATCTGGAAATAACCTTTCCGAGCATATGAAACAGGGGTGGCCTAACAAGTTTAGACCGCCCCTGTTTAACTGAGATACAAAAGCAGTCCAAATATTTTCAAAAACAAATGTAAAGAATACTTGTCTATTTGTAAAACTTCATGTACTTTTGTGGCGTTAACCCAGTATTAAGCCCACAAATTTCTCTTGTATGAAAAATCTACTTTTTCCAAGACAATTTCAAGTAGTCGGATGGTTGCTATTTGTTCCGGCAATCTTTCTCGGCATTTACAGCTACTACTTCACCCCGCTAACAGGCACAGGTGCATTGGAAATCATCCTTAACGACGCAGCCATAATAGGCACAACTGCCGGCGCTATTTTCATAGTCTGTTCCAAAGAGAAACACGAAGATGAAATGATTCGGTCTATCCGCCTTGCTTCGTTATTGAAAGCCCTATATGTCTATGCTGCAATCCTGATACTCTCTGTATTGTTTATCAACGGTGGCTATTTCTTAGTGTTCATGATCTTTAACCTCGTATTGTTGCCACTCATATACGTAGTGGTATTTCGCCTTGAAATTTATCGTTACAATAAAATGTGTGAGGATGAAGAATAGGATTAAGATAGAGAGGGCGGAAAAAGACGTAACCCAACAGCAATTAGCGGAGGCGGTCGGGGTCAGTCGGCAAACCATCGTGGCTATCGAGAAAAACCGTTTTCTGCCATCGACACCGCTTGCACTCAAAATAAGTCGGTTTTTCGGAAAACCTGTCGAAACCATATTCATCCTCGAAGACAGCGATTAACCCCCAAACCGGGATAACCCCATCAAAGTAATCAGGAATCCTCAGCGGGGAACGAACGCCGGTTCAAGAATTTCAAGTCCCAGCGCCACCTCTATCTTGGATATTGTCTCAATCGACAGATTTTCGGTTCCTTTAAGTACCCGCGATATGTACTGCTGGGAGCAGCCCATCCGTTCAGCCACTGATTTTTGGGTTAATCCAAGTTCTTCCATCTTGTCAAGCATCATCATTGCTATACGCTGCGAGTACCTCAGCCAAGATTTGTTTGCTTTGCGCCATTCGGCATTATCCCTCCATTTAGATGGCGTGCCACTTGTATGTGCATTAAGTTCAGATAAAATATCTTCTCGGGTTTTCATAATCCTCTCCTTTCTTAACTGAGCTCAGTGAGATAGTCATTAAAAGAATCCATATCAGCAATATCGTTATCAAGTAAAAATCTTCGAACCTTCTCCATCCGTGCTAATTCCACTAATGTATGTTCGCGCTCCTGCATGGTTCGTGTCAGCTTAATTGCGCCACCGGTTATAATGTAGATGCCCGGTTCCAGCTTGATTGCATATATGCGTAGCCAGGAAGCGTGTCGGGGTGTGTCACGCAGACGCGCTTTCTCTTTTCCAAGTAGAATTTCCGAGGTTCTCACGTTTTCTAATGGCCTGAATATCTCATCAAGATTAGCGTCAGGCGAAATGTCCATGATTAGGCACTGGAGCTTTTCGCTATCCTCTATCGTATCATATATGGCTTGATTTACATCTGTTATCTTGAAATATGAAGCTAAGTCGTCAATATTCTGCTTAAAGAACGAACGCAGCCACAAGACATCATTCCACTGGTCGAGAATGGTGTCAAGTACATTGTCAAGACAGTTATCATATCGCACTGCCCATAAGTTTCTGTTTTCTGTAATGAGATCAAATTTCATATTCAAGATTTCAATATTCTAAATAATGGTTGTTGACTAGCCATTAAAAATCATTGCAAAGATAAAAATAAATCTCCATTTATACAACTCAGAGGTTGTATTTGTTCGCTTGGATGATAGGGGAAAAGACTGGGATTCTTGATGAGGAGCAGGTGGCGCAGATACCGAGGCTTGCGGAGGAACGCGCCCTGATGGTGATTGAGAAGAAGGAGATCCTTCATGAGCAGGAGGTGCAGAAGCTACGGAAGCAGCATACAGATACCATATCTTCCCTTCAGTCGCGGTATGATGCTCTTTCTAAGGAATACCGTAGTCTTGAAAGTGCTACCGCTACAAGGATAAAGAGGCTTGAACGTGAGAAGAACGACCTTCTCGCAAGGCTTAAGGCTATGCTCGATATGTTGCATGAGAAGCTTAAGGAGGCTGTCAGGGCATTTATGGAGTTCTCCAAGTCGGT
>CAMWQB010000135.1 GCA_947176295.1 uncultured Porphyromonadaceae bacterium | reverse complement strand
GGATGGGAGCATGAGAGCTTTCGCCACGGGGAATGCGGCATCGAGGAGAGCCATTGCAGGCGCCGAAGGAAGCCGAACAGCGCGAGCGCCTCGAACCATGGCCTTGCGGTTGAGCTCTGGGATGCCATAGACATATTTTTCGTTCCCTTCGACGCTCGAGGGCATCCCGGGGGCGGGAGGGAAGACAATGAGACGGAACTCGGGGTCGGCGTCGAGGCGTGCAATTGCTTCGTCGGGAACGCGATGGGCATCGAGACAGAAGAGTACGTCGAGCTTCGAAAGATCGAGGGAGCGGGTGTAGCGGAGATCGCTTGAGCCGTAGACGTCGAAAACGTCTTCCCAGAGGGGGCGTCCGGCATGCTCTTCGTTTGCGAAGCCCATGAACTGAATGTCGGGGTGGATGAGGAGAAGGCGAACGAGGTCGCGGGCGTTGGGCGTGTCGGTTGTGCCGTGAATTCCGGCTTTAATCATGTTTATTCGTTTGTTGGTTTGACAGAGGAGGAGGTGGTGAGATCCGGGAAAAGGTCGGAGTGGATTTTATCGGTAGCGCCGACGCTTTCGCGGATATATTTTCCGGCGGCTTCGCCGGCGGCGCTGCGCGCAGCAGGGTCGTCGAAAAGGCGGGAAAGGGCCGTGGCCATGGAAGCAGCCGAATCGACTTCGAAAGCGCCCCCACAGCTTATAAGGTCGGCTGCTTCTTTGAACTTATTCCGTCGTGGGCCGAAGACCACGGGGATGGCGTAGGCGGCCGCCTCGTTGATGTTATGGATGCTCTTGCCGAATCCACCGCCGACGTAGGCCACCGAGGCATAGCGATATAGGGAGCTGAGGAGGCCGAAGCAATCCATGAGGAGGATTCTAACGCCGGGCAGACGCGGGTCGGCGGGGTCGGCAGCGAATATCTCCTTGAACTCGGAGAAAGGCATCGTCTGTGCGGGGCCGAGGGAGTGCCTGAGTGCGTCGATACGGGCGGAATCGAACTCGTGTGGGGCGATGATGGCCTTGACGTCGGTGCGCTTGAGAAGCCAGGGTACATAGCGGGCTTCGTCTTCGGGCCAGCTGCTACCGGCAATAAAGAGGGGTGCTCCGGGCGAGGAGGCGAGGAAGCTCTCGACTTCCGGAATTACGCGACCGGCATCGCGGACGGCGGCGACGCGATCGAAGCGGGTGTCGCCGGCCACAGAGACGCGAGAGCCGAGGCCTATGGATGCGAGAAGGCGCAGGGAAGCTTGGTCCTGCACATAGATGTGCGTGAAACACCGGAGGATTCGACGGAAGGCCCCACCCCAAGGCTTGAAGAATATCTGGCCCGGGCGGAATATTGCCGAGATGAGATATGCGGGAATTCCACGACGGCTGAGTTCGGAAAGATAATTGCCCCAAAATTCGTATTTCACGAAAATGGCCATACGCGGAGCTGCCGCCTCGATGAAGGCTTCAGCGGCACGGGGGGTGTCGAAGGGGAGGTATACCGCGGCTACACGGGGATGGTAGTCGCGGCGGACTTCGAAGCCCGAGGGGGAGAAGAAGCTTGCGAGGATTGAGATGTCGGGGCGCTCGGCCAAAAGCCTGTCGATGAGGGGACGAGCCTGCTCGAACTCTCCGAGGGATGCGGAATGAATCCAGAGGTCGAAGCCACCCGGGGCTATCGCCATCCTCTGCCGGCGGATGCGCTGCAACGTGCGGTCCTGACCCCGGAGCATGCGGGCAACCTTGGGGTTGCGACGGGCGACACAGCGGGCAGCGAAACCGTAGAGGGCAATTCCGGCGTTATAGAGGGGATTCATCCTGGGGGGATTATTCTTCTACGGGCTTTATGCGTTCGACTCCGTCGAGGATTCGGCGGATGGTTTCGTCCTTGCCCATGAGCTCAGAAACTTCGAACATGTGGGGGCCTTTGCACTCGCCGACGACGGTGAGCCGGAATGCGTTCATGACGTTGCCCATGTGGAGGCCGTTGGACTTAATCCAGTCCATGACTACGGGCTCCACGGCAGCGGCGGAGAAGTCGGGCTGATCCTGCAGGATGCCGGCGAGGGTGCGCATGAGTTCGGGAGTTTCGGTGCTCCATCGCTTGCGGATATCCTTGGGGCTATATTCCTCGGGTGCCTGGAAGAAGAAAGCAGCCTGATCCCAGAGATCTTCGACGAAGTTGATGCGGCCTTTGACCATGCCTACAGCGCGGGCGATATACTCGTCGGAGAAATCGTCGGGATTGACGCCGTGGGCGCGGAGGACGGGCTTGAAGAGCTCGGCGAGGCGAGTGTCGGGGAGGTTCTGGAGATATGTGTGGTTGAACCATTTACCCTTGTCGAAGGCAAAGCGGGCTCCTGAGCGGGAGCAATGGTCGAAGGAGAATTTGGCGATGAGTGTATCCATGTCCATGACCTCGGTGTCGTCGCCGGGATTCCAGCCGAGAAGGGCAAGGAAGTTGACGACGGCTTCGGGGAGATAGCCGCTTTCGCGATACCCGCGGGATACGTCGCCGCTCTTGGGGTCGTGCCACTCGAGGGGGAATACGGGGAAGCCGAGGCGATCGCCGTCGCGCTTGCTGAGCTTTCCTTTTCCGTCGGGCTTGAGAAGTAGGGGAAGATGGACGAAGGCGGGCGCCGTGTCGGCCCATCCGAAAGCTTCGTAAAGCAGGACGTGGAGGGGAGCGGAGGGGAGCCATTCCTCGCCGCGGATGACATGGGTGATCTTCATGAGATGATCGTCGACGATATTGGCGAGGTGGTATGTGGGGAGGTCGTCGGCACTCTTGTAGAGGACTTTGTCGTCGAGGATATCGCTCTTGATTGTAACCTTACCACGGAGGAGGTCATTGACTTCGACGAGGCGGCCGGGCTCGACGAGGAAGCGGACGACGTATTGCTCGCCGGCGTCGATGAGGCGCTGCACTTCGTGGGCG
>CAMWQB010000134.1 GCA_947176295.1 uncultured Porphyromonadaceae bacterium | reverse complement strand
TCTTGATTTTTCCTGATCCGGTAAGGGCGAACCTCTTTTTGGCACCGGAATTAGTCTTAATCTTTGGCATTTGTTTGTAATTTGAAATTTGTGATTATTGGCGTCGCCATCTCGTGGCGCGTATTGTTTCCGTTTGTTTACTGCTTCTTTTTGGGAGCGATCATGATAGTCATGCGCTTGCCCTCCAGAATCGGCATCTGCTCCACCTTGCCCAGCTCTTCCAGGTCGTTCGCAAAGCGAAGGAGGAGCACCTCGCCCTGCTCCTTGAAGAGAATCGAACGTCCGCGGAAGAAGACGTAGGCCTTGACCTTAGCACCTTCCTGAAGGAAGCCCGTGGCATGCTTCAGCTTGAAGTTGTAGTCGTGGTCGTCCGTCTGAGGTCCGAACCGGATCTCCTTCACCACCACCTTGGTGCTCTTGGCCTTGATTTCCTTGGCCTTCTTCTTCTGCTGGTAGAGATACTTCTGGTAGTCCAGAATCTTGCATACCGGCGGCTCTGCCTGAGCGGAAATTTCCACCAGGTCGAGCTCCTGCTCTTCGGCTATCTTGCGGGCTTCCTGGATAGGATAGATGCCGGGAGTTACGTTGTCGCCTACAAGTCGCACCTCACGGGCGCGGATGCTCTCGTTGATATTGTTGGGCAGCTGCTTGGCGGCAGGGCCGCGATTGTCGCGACGGGGCCCGCGAGGGGCCGCTCCGGCAGGACGGGGGCCTGCGGGATGGAAGGGTTTCTTCACCATTCGGTGGATCGGGTAGGGGTTGAGTTGTGGGTTTTGGAAGTTATTTTATTCTGTCATGGACTTCACCTCGGAGTTGATGCGCTCCGCGAAGTCCGATATGCTCATTGTGCCGAGGTCGCCCTCGCCGGCCTTGCGGACCGACACTTCGCCGTTGGCCTCCTCCTTTTCGCCTACTACAAGGATGTAGGGGATGCGTTTCAGCTGATTGTCGCGTATCTTGCGTCCGAGGGTCTCGTTGCGGTCGTCTACTTCTGCTCGCACGTCTTGGTCGTCGAGCTTGGCGGCCACCGCGCGGGCATAGTCGAGATACTTGTCGCTAACGGGAAGCACTGCACACTGCACCGGCGCAAGCCACAGGGGGAAATGCCCTGCCGTATGCTCCAGAAGCACAGCCACGAAGCGCTCGAGCGAACCGAAAGGCGCGCGGTGAATCATCACCGGACGATGCTTCTTGTTGTCCGAGCCCGTGTATTCGAGCTCAAAACGTTCCGGCAGATTGTAGTCCACCTGAATGGTGCCAAGCTGCCAGCGGCGCCCAAGAGCATCCTTCACCATGAAGTCGAGCTTCGGACCGTAGAAGGCCGCTTCGCCAAGCTCCTTGCGAGCCTTCAGCCCGCGTTCCTCGCAGGCCTCGATGATAGCGCTCTCGGCAAGATGCCAGTTCTCGTCCGAGCCGATATACTTTTCTTTGTGGGCAGGATCGCGGAGCGAGATCTGAGCCTCGAAGTTCTCGAATTTCAGCGCCTTGAAGATAAAGAAGATAATATCCATCACCTTCAGGAACTCGTCCTTGATCTGGTCGGGGGCACAGTAGATGTGCGCATCGTCCTGCGTGAAACCACGCACACGCGTCAGGCCATGGAGCTCGCCGCTCTGCTCGTAGCGGTAAACCGTGCCGAATTCTGCAAGACGCAGAGGAAGGTCGCGGTACGACCGGGGCTGAGCCCGGAAAATCTCGCAGTGGTGAGGGCAGTTCATCGGCTTCAGCAGATATTCCTCGCCCTCCTCGGGGGTGTGGATAGGCTGGAAGGAGTCTTTGCCGTATTTTGCATAGTGGCCGGAAGTTACGTACAGGTTCTTGTTGCCGATGTGGGGCGTGATCACCTGCTTGTAGCCGTACTTGCGCTGAATCTTGCGGAGGAACTGCTCCAGGCGGTCGCGTAGTGCGGCACCCTTCGGCAACCACAGCGGGAGCCCTGCTCCTACGTTCTGCGAGAAGGCGAAGAGCTCCATTTCCTTACCGAGCTTGCGGTGGTCGCGCTTCTTGGCTTCTTCCAGAAGCGTGAGATACTCGTCGAGCATCGACTTCTTGGGGAAGGTGATGCCGTAGACGCGCACAAGCTGGTTGCGCTTTTCATCGCCGCGCCAGTAAGCACCGGCCAGCGACATTATCTTGGCTGCCTTGATAGGCGCAGTGTTCGGGATGTGAGGCCCGCGGCAAAGGTCCGTGAACGAGCCCTGCGTATAGGTCGTGATGTGGCCGTCTTCAAGTTCCGAGATAAGCTCGCACTTATAAGTCTCGCCACGGTCGCCGAAAAGCTTCATCGCATCCTCCTTGCTGATGTCGGCGCGCTTTATTTCCTGCTTCTCCTGAGCGAGTTCCATCATGCGCTTCTCGATCTTCGGGAAGTCGGCGGCCGTCAGCGTGTGTTCGCCCGGGTCTATATCATAGTAGAACCCGTTCTCGACTGCCGGACCGATGCCGAACTTGACGCCCGGATACAGGTCCTGAAGTGCTTCGGCAAGGAGGTGGGCCGAGCTGTGCCAGAAGGCATGCTTGCCCTCGGGGTCCTCCCACTTGAACAGTTTGATTTCTGCATCTTCGGTGATGGGGCGCGAGAGGTCCCACTCCTCGCCGTTGACCGACGAAGCCAGTACTTCTTTCGCCAGACGGGGGCTGATGCTCTCTGCTATGGCCAGAGGAGTGATGCCGCTCTCGTATTCCTTGACGCTTTTATCGGGGAAGGTAATATTTATCATGTGTGAGTTGTATTTCTTATGCCGCTAAAATTCAACCGATTAATGCTTTGATGCACCATATCGGCTAAAAATCAGCCACAAAGTTAATGAATTTCAATCACATTTGCAAATATTTCATCCCCCAAAATCCAAAAAAATCCTCGCTCACAAAAAAAGTGCTCAAAAAATTTGCATGTTCTAAAAATTCCACGTAACTTTGCACTCGCAAACGGCGGGATAGCTCAGTTGGTTAGAGCGTCGGATTCA
>CAMWQB010000133.1 GCA_947176295.1 uncultured Porphyromonadaceae bacterium | reverse complement strand
TCGAACCGGGATGGGTTGCCCCAACGGTGTTTGAGACCGTCGCGTCTACCGATTCCGCCATCCGGGCGAATGGTGGTTTACGGGTGCAAAGGTAGGACTTTTGAGGGAGAAGTGCAAATTTTTCGGCGGATTTCGGCGCGAGGTGTGTTTCTTTTTGCTAATTTTGCATGATATTACCATACACACAAATTATACTCCGAAGGAAGCTAATGAGAAAATGGCGAATTGAAGACAGCGAGGAGCTGTATAACGTGCGCGGCTGGGGTCGCAACTATTTCTCCATCAACGAGAAGGGCCACGTGGTTGTTACGCCCCGTGCGGGCCATGCGGCCGTTGACCTTAAGGATGTCGTGGACGAGTTGCAGTTGCGCGACATCTCAGCACCGGTGCTTCTGCGATTCCCCGACATCCTCGACAACCGTATCGAGAAGATTTCCAACTGTTTCCGGCGTGCTTCGGAGGAGTATAAGTACGAGGCCAAGAATTTTATGATTTACCCTATCAAGGTGAATCAGATGCGCCAGGTGGTGGAAGAGATCGTGAGCTATGGCAAGAAGTTCAACATCGGCCTCGAAGCGGGCTCGAAGCCTGAGCTGCATGCCGTGCTTGCCACGAACATTGCGGAGAATGCTCTGATCATCTGCAACGGCTACAAGGACGAGGCTTACATCGAACTGGCTCTGATGGCACAGAAGATGGGGCGCCGCATATATCTCGTTGTGGAGAAGATGAATGAGCTGCGCTTGATTTCCGACATTGCCAAGCGCCTGAAAATCGAGCCTAACGTGGGCATCCGCATCAAGCTTTCGAGCATGGGCTCCGGGAAGTGGAGCGAGAGCGGCGGCGATTCGTCGAAGTTCGGCCTCAATTCGTCGGAGCTTCTGGAGGCGCTGGACTTCCTGGAACGCCGCGAGATGAAGCACTGCCTCAAGCTGATCCATTTCCACATCGGCAGCCAGATAAATAAGATACGCGTGGTAAAGAACGCCCTGCGCGAGGCCACGCAATTCTACGTGCAGCTCTCGAAAATGGGCTTCGAAGTGGAGTTTATCGACATAGGCGGCGGGCTCGGCGTGGACTACGACGGCACCCGGAGCTCCTCGAGCGAGAGTTCGATGAACTATTCCATTCAGGAATATGCCAACGATGCGGTGTCGGCCATCGTGGACGTGTGCACTAAGAACGGCCTGCGTCAGCCCAATATCATCACCGAAAGCGGCCGCTCCCTCTCGGCTCACCATTCGATACTGATTTTCAACGTGCTGGAGACGACGCAGCTGCCCAAGTGGAACGATTCGCACGAGCTCCCCGAAGGAGCGCATGAGCTTGCCGTCGAGCTCTACGAGATATGGGACCGCCTGGACATGAGCCGTTTGTTCGAGAGCTGGCACGATGCCCTTCAGATTCGCGAAGAGGCTCTGGAGCGCTTCAGTCTGGGGCTCCTGGACCTGCGCACGCGTGCGCAGATCGAAAAGCTCTTCTGGAGTATAGCCCGCGAGGTGGGAGATTTCGCCGCCTCCATGAAGCATGTGCCGGAAGACCTTCGCAAGATTTCGAAGAAGATTCCGGACAAATATTTCTGCAATTTCTCGCTCTTCCAGTCGCTGCCCGACACTTGGGCCATCGATCAGATATTCCCCATAATGCCCATCGCGCGCCTTGACGAAAAGCCCACGCGCACATGCACGATTCAGGATATCACCTGCGACAGCGACGGCAAAATCGCAAACTTCATATCCTCGCATGGCACGGTGCCGGCCCTGCCCGTGCATAAGCTCCAGAACGGCGAGACCTACTATATCGGCGTGTTCCTCGTGGGAGCATACCAGGAGATTCTCGGCGATATGCACAATCTTTTCGGCGACACGAACGCTGTGCATATCCGTGTGTATAAGGACGATTACGAGGTAGATCAGATCATCGAGGGCGAGAGCGTCGACGAGGTGCTCGACTATGTCCAGTTCAACGCCAAGAAGCTTGTCCGCAACGTCGAGGCGTGGGTTACGGCCTCGATGAAAGCCGGGCGCATCACCCCCGAGGAGGGCCGCAATTTCATCAGCACATATCGTGCAGGCCTCTTCGGCTATACCTATCTCGAGAGCTGAGGCTATGCGCTGGTTTATAGACCTGTCGTATCTCGGCGGGGCTTACCATGGATGGCAGGTGCAGCCCGGGGCTATTACCGTGCAGGAGGTGCTTGAGAGGGCGCTTTCCACCCTCTTCCGCTGCGACAAGGTGGCCGTTACCGGCGCCGGCCGCACCGATGCCGGAGTGAATGCACGCAGGATGATTGCTCACGTCGACCTCCCGGACGACTTCGATGCTGCCTCGAGGCGCTTCCTCAAGGCTGTGAACAGCCTTTGCGGGCGCGACATTGCGGTGTATTCTTTTACGCCTGTGGCCCCCGACGCGCATGCGCGTTTCGACGCCACGGAGCGCACCTACCGCTACTTCGTGCACACGGCGAAGAATCCTTTCGCCGAGCTGGGCGGCCTGTCGTGGCGCGCACCCTTCACGCTCGATTTCGAGGCCATGAACCGCGCCGGGGATTTCCTTTTAGGCATACGCGACTTCACCTCCTTCTCGAAGCTCCACACCGACGTAAAGACCAACATCTGCGACCTCCGCAAGGCGCGTTGGGAGCGGCTGAGCGGACGGGAGGGCGACAACGAAGGCCGCTGGTATTTCGAAATTACAGCCGACCGCTTCCTGCGTAACATGGTTCGTGCCGTCGTAGGCACACTCGTGGATGTAGGCCGCGGTAAGATGCAGCCCGAAGACATTATCAAAATTCTGGAGGCAAAAAACAGAAGCTTCGCCGGGACAAGTATGCCCGGCGAAGCCCTCTTTCTCTGGGACGTCAAATATCCCTACTACACCGTTTCCCGAGAATAATCAAAGGAAAAGAGGGGTAGCCCAGAACCCGGTGGGGCTTAGCGGGCGAGGGTGGTGAAGGTGTAGGTGAGGGATGTGGCGGGATCGATGGCGGGGTCTGATTGGTCGACTATGCGCCATTCGGCGGGATCGATGGGGGGAAATAGTCTGTCGGCGTCGGCGGGCGAGGGGGCCG
>CAMWQB010000132.1 GCA_947176295.1 uncultured Porphyromonadaceae bacterium | reverse complement strand
GGTAGTAGTTGGCTTTGCGGGCGAGAAAGAGGGGGGTGGCTACTCCTGTTGTCTCGGGCCACATTTTTATTCGTTCGGTTGTCTGCCCCTGAAAGTAAGCTTCGAGGTAGCTGCTCTGGGCATTTACCATTTTGTTTATTGTACTATCGGCTTCTTCGGGATACATCACGATTTCGACTGTTCCGTTGATGTTGAGGCGGCGCATGCTTCCGTCGACAAAGTGGACTATCATTTCGTTGCCGGACATCTGGTTGTAGTGTTCGCCTTCGATGTGCTGTGCTGTGAAGGCTTGGTCGGGAAGTGTTGCTCGCTCGATGGTGGAGTCGTTGAGGAGGAGCTCGATGACGTTTCCGAATATTTGCCTGTCTTCGTTCCAGATGATGGGATTCCGGAAGAGGCGGAGGGTGGAATCGCGCTCGGTGTAGCGCATGGAGTCGCAGATGCCCTGGAGATCGGAGCGATAGAAGCGCACACGGGGATAGATGAGGGCTACATGGGTTGTGTCTATACGGGTATGGGCTTCGATGCCGAGGATTGTGTCGGCGGGGACGGGGATGGAGTCGAAGAGGCGAGAGGTCTGAATATAGCGTCCGTGCACCCACAGCGTATCGGGCTCGGTGGTGGCATCGTCGTCGGCTTCGTGCTGAACGATTGATATAGCTGCCCGACCTGATACGAATGAGCTGTCGAGGATTTCGTTGTAGTATCCGTAGTCGCCATAGACGGAGGCGCGGCGGGCGGAATCGGAAAGGACCATGCTGCCGAAGGCCTCCCCTACCCCAGAGTGACGGTCGTAATATATTGTATCGGCGGTGATGGTTCGTCCTTCGGGGGTGTGGATGAGGGAGCGTTTGTATAGGCGTGTACGGTCGGAGTCGGTGTCGTACACGCCGTTTGTGGTATATATAGTGGCTCGATAGTTTACGATTCGACTTGGGGCGTTGAGCTCGGCTATGTGGGTGGCGGTATTATAATATAGAGTGTCGGTCCAGATATTGAGGGTGTCGTCCTCGTTTTCGGAGAGGAGATGAACGCCGGTATAGAAATTGGCTTCTTTCGTGGATGGGATGTACTCTCCGCGGAGGGATGTTAGGGTGTTGGAGCGGTCGAAGAGACGTCCGCCGACTTCGTAATAACCGAGGTCGATTGCGAGGTCGTAGACGAATACGTCGGTCTCGAGTGTAACGTCGCGGTTGATGAGGCGGACCTTCTTGCCGTGGTCGGCGTATAGTGTGGCGACCTGGGCGGGGCCGTTGTAAGAGAGTTCGTCGGCGTAGACGAATAGGGTATCGCCCTGCTCCATGGAGACGTTGCCGAATGCGTCGAGGGATTCGGTGTCGGGGAAATAGTGGGCGCTGTCGCAGCGCATGATCATGGGTCCGCGTGTGAAGACGACGTTTCCGACGACGACCATAAAAGAATCGTTAGCGGCTTTGCGGAGGGCTTCGGCGCGCTCAAGGAAAATTCGGCCTTGTGTGCGGTCGGCGTCAGGAATCTGCGGGGCTATGCGCGGTCGAGCGGCTCCGGCGAAAATGACCGGGGCGAGGATGAGAGCGAGAATGGCAAAGAAGGATGAGCGCCTCATGAGTGCAGTGGATGCTGCTGAATGGGGAGAGGGGGAATGAGATTATTTTGCCTTGAGCCATCCGTCGTGCTTGAACTCGCAGCCTCGCCAGCCCTCTTCGATACGAACGTATGTGTCCTGAATCTTCTTTTCGAGCCACTCGTCGATGATTTCCTGTTTGCGGGAGTTCTCGTACATCGACTTGATGGTCTGGAAGTCGTCGGCGAGGTTTGCGCGATGGGCATCGATACGATCGGTGAGGCGGACGATAGCCACGATTTCGCGGTCGGTCTTGGAGCGCATGATGAAAGGCTGAGATATCTCGCCCGGCTGAAGGCCAGCGACGGCGCGTGCCACTTCCTGGGGAAGCTGGGACATTTCGAAGCGTGTGGTGCCGGTTTCGGGGTTTACCATCACGCCTCGGGAGTAGCGCGTATCCTTGTCCTGGGAGACGTAGCGGGCAGCTTCGTCGAAGGTGAGACGCTTGTTGACAATAATGTCGGTGCGGACAGAGTCGAGACGGTGGATTGCAGCCGTGAGGTCTTTGTCGGAGACTTTGGGGCGCAGGAGGATGTGGCGTGTGTTGATGCGGTCGCCGCGTTTTTCGATGAGCTGAATGATGTGGAAGCCGTATTCTGTCTCGACGATTTTTGATACTTTCTTGGGATCGTTGAGATTGAACGCTACGGCAGCATATTCGGGGACGAGCTGACCACGGCCCATGAAGCCGAGCTCTCCGCCACGCATGCCTTCCGGGGCCTCGGAATAAAGGATGGCGAGGGTGGAGAACTCGCTTTCGCCACGATTCACGCGATCTGCATAGTCGCGGAGGCGGGCCTTGATGTCGTCGATTTCCTGGCGGGGGATGAGAGGATTGAGGGTAATGATCTGCGCCTCCACCTGTAAGGGAATGAAGGGGATTGAGTCTTCGGGTAGGGAGGCAAAGTAGCGACGAATGTCGGCGGGAGTGACTTTGACGTCTTTTGTGAGGTTGTTACGCACCTGAGATATGCGACTACGGTTGCGCATGTTTGTGGCGTAATACTCTCGAATCTGCGAGAACGGCTTTCGGAAATACTGTTCAACTTTCTCGCGTGAGCCGAGCTGATTTATGATATAGTTGAGCTGCTGATCGACCTGAGCCATGACCATTGATTCGGCAACTTCGACAGTGTCGATGTCGGCCTGATGGAGGAATAGGCGCTCGATAGCTATCTGTTCGGGCACAACGCAATAGGGGTCTCCGTCGATGTGCACGCGGTCGGCGAGCATGTCCTGATATGTCTGTTCGATTTCGGACTTGTATAGTGGTTCGTCGCCAATGACCCAAGCCACTTCTTCGACAATGTTGTTGTTTCGGGCGCTGACTACAGCAGCGAGCGCAAAGGCAAGGAACGCAAGGCAGATTTTGGAATTGAATTTCATTTGTGCACTGATATTTGGGCACAAAGATACATGAAAAAAACGAGACGGGAAAGTTATAAAAAGCTAAAGAATGAGTATAGGCGGATATATTCGGGCCGAAAGTTGGGGACAAGTTGCATCCCTTTGGAAACGCGCCAAAGACACGTCCCTACTAACAAAGGGATTATGTGGCGT
>CAMWQB010000131.1 GCA_947176295.1 uncultured Porphyromonadaceae bacterium | reverse complement strand
CCCTCCCGCGGGCTCGGACACGGGGGCGGTCACCGCCACACAGATGGACCGCGACCTCGCCGCAACGGGCCACGACTTCGTAACTCTCGCTGGCGACCATGCAATCTGGAAGAACCACTGGATGGCCGGCGGCAACGAGATAACGTGGGATATGGTGCACTACGACGTGCAGATCATCGGCGGTATCGTGCTGCACCAGGGCAAAATCGCCGAGATGGCGACCGGCGAAGGCAAGACTCTTGTGGCAACGCTGCCGGTGTTTCTGCGGTCGCTTTCGCGCCGCGGCGTGCATGTGGTAACGGTGAATGACTATCTGGCCAAGCGCGACTGCGAGTGGATGGGTCCGCTCTACATGTTCCACGGCGCAACGGTGGATTGCATCGACAAGACGGAGCCTAACTCGCCGGAGCGTCGCAAGGCTTATGCCTGCGATATTACTTTTGGCACGAACAATGAGTTCGGCTTCGACTATCTGCGAGACAACATGGCGATGTCGCCTGCCGACCTGGTTCAGCGCAAGCACTATTATGCAATTGTCGACGAGGTTGACTCGGTTCTTATCGACGATGCGCGTACTCCTCTTATCATTTCCGGCCCCGTGCCCCGCGGCGAGGAGCAGTATTTCGACGAATACAAGGGAAATGTGGAGAAGGTTGTGAAGGCTCAGCAGCGCCTGGTGACGAGTATCCTTTCCGAGGCCAAGACGAAGCTTGCGTCGGAGGATAAGGATGTGCGCAAGGAGGGGGCTCTGCTTCTGTTCCGCGCCTACAAGGGTCTGCCGAAGAACAGCGCTCTCATCCGCTTCCTCTCGCAGGAGGGTATGAAGAACACGCTGCTGGAAACGGAGGCTCACTATCTCCAGGACAATGCACGCGAGATGCCTGTGGTGACGGATCCGCTTTACTTCGTAATCGATGAGAAGAACCGCTCGGTTGAGCTTACGGACAAGGGCCTTGACGAGCTGACGGGCCATGCACAGGACCCTCAGTTCTTCGTGCTTCCCGACATTACGAGCCAGCTTTCGGAGCTTGAGCATATCGCTGATCCGCACGAGCGCCAGGAAAAGAAGGATGAGCTCATGGCGAATTATGCCGTGAAGAGCGAACGAGTGCACACGGTGACGCAGCTTCTGAAGGCTTACACGCTTTTCGAGCGTGATATAGAATATGTTATCGACGATAACAAAATCAAGATCGTCGATGAGCAGACCGGCCGCATCATGGAGGGTCGACGCTACAGCGACGGGCTTCATCAGGCCATCGAGGCAAAGGAGGGTGTGAAGGTCGAGGCTGCCACACAGACTTTTGCCACGATCACGCTCCAGAATTATTTCCGCATGTACCACAAGCTTGCGGGTATGACGGGTACGGCCGAAACTGAGGCCGGCGAGCTGTGGGACATCTACAAGCTGGATGTGGTGACGATTCCTACCAATCGCCCGATAGCACGCCACGACCTCAACGACCGCGTGTATAAGACGAAGAAGGAGAAGTATAAGGCCGTAATCAATGAAATCGAGAAGATGGTGGCAGAGGGGCGTCCGGTGCTCGTGGGCACGACGTCGGTGGAAATATCCGAGCTTCTGAGCCGCATGCTCGATATCCGGAAGATACCTCACAATGTGCTGAACGCCAAGCTGCACCAGCGGGAGGCTGAAATCGTGGCTCTTGCAGGCCGCAAGGGCACGGTAACGATAGCGACGAACATGGCTGGCCGCGGTACGGACATCAAGCTTACGCCTGAGGTGAAGGAGGCAGGCGGCCTGGCCATCATAGGCACGGAGCGCCATGAGAGCCGCCGCGTAGACCGCCAGCTCCGAGGACGCGCGGGCCGTCAGGGCGACCCGGGTTCGTCGGTGTTCTTCGTGTCGTTCGAAGACCAGCTGATGCGTCTTTTCGCAACCGACTCGGTGATGAAGATGCTCGATCGCCTGGGGCTTCAGGAAGACGAGATGATCGAGCACAAGATGGTGAACAATGCCATCGAGAAGGCTCAGAAGCGAGTTGAGGAGAACAACTTCGGTATCCGCAAGCGCCTGCTTGAGTATGACGACGTGATGAACAAGCAGCGTACGTATATCTACAACCGCCGCCTGCACGCGCTTCTTGGCGAGCGTATCGGCATCGATATTCAGAATATGCTTGTTGATACGGTTGAGAACCTGATCAACACCTACAGCTCTCCTGCCGACTATGCCGACCTTCAGTCGGAGCTTTTCCGGGTGCTCACGATCGAGGCTCCTTTCACTGAGGAGGAATACGGCAACATGAGCAAGGAGGAGCGCATCGAGCGCCTTGAGGCAGCTGCCCAGGAGGCACTGGCTCGCAGGAGCGCCCGCATCCGCGAGGTTGCCAATCCTGTGATTCAGGCTATGGTGCAGCAGACGGATTATGTTGGGCCGATCAATGTGCCGCTGACCGACGGCAAGCGTCTCTTCAATCTCCGGGCCGACCTCCAGGAGGCTGCTCGCACAGAATGTGAGAGCATCGTGAAGGAATGGCACAAGGCTCTGATGCTGGTAACTATCGACGAGCTGTGGAAGGAACATCTTCGCGAGCTCGACCAGCTCCGCCAGAGCGTCCAGAATGCGTCGTACGAGCAGAAGGATCCGTTGGTGATCTACAAGGTGGAATCGTTCCATCTCTTCGAACGGATGCTCTCGGAACTTAACAATAAGGCAATGAGCGCGCTGATGCGTGGCCAGATATTCATGCGCCAGCAGCCGCCTCAGGCTCAGGCTCCTCAGGATGGCTCGGAGGGCCGAGAGGAGGCAGCCGAGGCTCCGAAAAAGGAGGTGGAGGTGAAGGCAGCTGCGCCTGAGCTTCGCCGGCGTCCGCAATACCATGAGAGCAAGGCTGCACTTCCCGGCGAGGAGGAGCAGCGGAAGGCTGCCTCGGCTCGCCAGGGTGCGCCTCAAGCTCAGATGCCTGTGAAGGCGGCACCAAAGGTTGGCCGCAATGATCCATGTCCCTGCGGTTCGGGCAAGAAGTATAAGAATTGCCACGGCAAGGGATTGTAAAACGCCAATGCTATATTGAAATGCAATAGATTGCAGGAAGGAGAAACAGGCCGCAAGCCTTATTCGCCTTCCTGCAATGATTTTTTTGTTGCTTGGTGGATTGGGAGGTTGGTCGATGGGCCAGGGTGCGTGTTGGCTGGTTGTTCCCCGAGGAGGGGTATCGGCGTAAGCCGCTTGCGTTAGCAAGAGCACTACGATCCGGGGGGGGGCGTTAGAAGCCTTGGGTTTTTAGGAAGGTGGTGAGGGCGGTGGAGATTTGTTCGTTGAGGGTGCGGGGGTAGCGGATGTCGGTGAAGATTTGGGGGAGGGTCTGTTTGTTGTTTTCGGCGATGAAGCGGGCGCTCTCGGGAAGGGCTTCTTTTGGGCCGTAGATTGCGTCGATGTCGGCGGGGGTGTAGTCGTGATAGTATTCGTGGTGGAGCATTCCGCTGACGGGGATGGGGTCGGAGGGCTCGGGGAATG
>CAMWQB010000130.1 GCA_947176295.1 uncultured Porphyromonadaceae bacterium | reverse complement strand
TGAGTTCCATCGGAATGGGGCGCTCGTCGTTTGTCGGTGTTTACTGGCGCAACGAATGGGGTGCCCATGATTTCGACCTTTCGGGAGTATTTCCATACGAAGATATCCGAATCGGTTGGAATGCAGGCTACACGACTTCGGACGAGAGGGTAGTGTATTCCGGAGATATGACTGATGCCAAACCCGAGGCAAGCGAAATTCTGTATTTCCGAAACGGAGCACCCGACGGTTTTATATTCGTGAACCGCTTCAACGGTGATGAGGGGGCCAGCTACCGGCTATTTTTCGGCGCAGGTGAACCCGAAGAAAAAGCTGACCATATGGTGGTCAGCAGTCATAGAGGGAAAGAGTTCGGTGTTAGTGAAATGGACATCAGGGTGGAAGCAGACATGACCTCGGACGTGAGAGAACAGCTGGTAGGGTATATCAGCGGCGAACGTTTCTACTTCATGAGCCTGGGGATAGGGCGAGGAGCCGTGAGCCATAAGGCGCATGAATATCCCCTGCATGAGGCGCTTGAAGCCAGGCGAATGTGTGCAGTGAATCTCCGAAAACTATTATTAGATGCCGGGGCTATAGAATGTGCGAAGGAAGCCGCGGATGTGGAAATAGACTTGTCCGAGCATGCCTTAACGCGCACAAGCCTCAGCGATTTGTTCAAATAAAAACTCAAAAGAAATATGCAGATTACACAAGCAAAATTCTCGACAAGCAGTCCGTCGGTGGAGAAGTGTCCCGGAGGCGTGCCTCGCCATGAATATGCGTTCATAGGTCGCTCCAACGTAGGTAAATCGTCGTTGATAAATATGCTCACGGGCCAGAAAGCCTTGGCAATGACTTCGTCCAAACCGGGAAAGACGATGCTTATAAATTACTTTCTCATCAACGATTCGTGGTGGATCGTCGACTTGCCCGGCTATGGATATGCAGCCCGAAGCAAGGCCGACCGTCTTCGACTGGAGCAGATGATCAAGGGCTATATCTTGGGGCGCAAAGAGATGACTAATCTTTTTGTTCTTATAGATTCACGCCACAAGCCACAGAAAATCGACCTCGAATTCATGGACTGGCTTGGGGAGAACGGCATCCCCTTCAGCATTGTATTTACAAAGCTCGACAAGCTTACGTCCGGAGCTGCAAAGAAGCTCACGGCCGACTATCTTGCCGCTCTGCTCGAACGGTGGGAGGAGCTTCCTCCGGTGTTTCGCACCTCGAGTGAAGACAAGCGTGGACGCGACGCTATTCTCGACTACATCGAAGAGATGAACCAACTCCCGCTCGATGCAGAATGAAGGATGCCCGACAAGAAAATTTAACAAATATTGTCGGGCATCCTCGCGTTAATTGCGAAGAAATTATTACCTTTGTGTGCCGAAAATCGAGCGCCGTTCAGGACCCACCCGCACGGCTTCAAGATAAAGACAATCAATCATACATTCTTCAGATAAAAAAGATGAAAAAAAGCGCATTGCAAAAAGCTCGTGCAGCTTATCAGCCCAAGCTTCCCATCGTGCTGACCGCTCCCGTAAAGGCTGTTGAAGGCCGTCCTACCGAGTCTGTAGCAGATCAGGAGGCTATCCGTGCCCTCTTCCCCAACACTTATGGTCTTCCCGAACTCCGCTTTGAAAAGAACACTGCTCCCGTTCCGGGCAAGCCTGTGAACGTTGGCGTAATTCTTTCCGGCGGTCAGGCTCCCGGCGGCCATAACGTTATCTCCGGTCTGTTCGACGGCATCAAGAAGATTCATCGCGACAGCCGTCTTTTCGGTTTCCTCATGGGCCCCGGCGGTCTCGTGGATCACAACTACATTGAGCTCACCGCTCCCATCATCGACGAATATCGCAACACCGGCGGCTTCGACATCATCGGTTCCGGCCGTACGAAACTGGAGAAGAAAGATCAGTTCGACAAAGGTCTTGAGATCTGCCGTCAGCTCGGTATCTCCGCTCTCGTAATCATCGGTGGCGACGACTCCAATACAAACGCAGCAATTCTTGCCGAATACTACAAGAGCATCAACGCAGGCGTGCAGGTAATCGGCTGCCCGAAGACAATCGACGGCGACCTGAAGAACGATCTCATCGAGACCTCTTTCGGCTTCGATACAGCCACGAAAGTTTATTCGGAAGTGATCGGCAATATACAGCGCGACTGCAATTCCGCAAAGAAATACTGGCACTTCATCAAGCTGATGGGCCGCTCCGCCAGCCACATCGCTCTTGAATGCGCCCTCCAGACGCAGCCCAACATCTGCATCATCTCCGAGGAAGTTGAGGCCAAGAACATGAGCCTTAAGGATATCGTGAAGTATATCGGCGATATCGTAACAGCCCGTGCCGCTGAAGGCAACAACTTCGGCACCATCCTCATTCCTGAAGGCCTCATCGAGTTCATTCCCGAGTTCAAGAAGCTCATCTCCGAACTCAACGAGCTCCTTGGCGCTCACAAGGAGGAAGTGAAGAACATGAATGAAGAACAGCTCACGGCCTTTATTCTCGGCAACCTCAACGCCGAAAATGTTGCAGCCCTGAATTCGCTGCCTGCCGCTGTAGCTCGCCAGCTGATGCTTGACCGCGACCCGCACGGCAACGTACAGGTTTCGCTCATCGAAACCGAGAAGCTGCTCAGCGAGATGGTCCGCAACTATCTTGCCGACAACGAGGCATTCAAGGCCGCCAAGGGTAAGTTCTCCGCTCTTCACCATTTCTTCGGATATGAAGGCCGTTGCGCCGATCCCTCGAACTTCGATGCGGACTACTGCTATTCGCTTGGCTTCAACGCCGCAGCCCTCATCAACGCCGGGGTAACCGGCTACATGTCGTCGATTCGCAATCTCGTTAAGCCTGCCGTTCAATGGATTGCCGGCGGTATACCCATCACCATGATGATGAATATGGAACGCCGCAACGCTGAAGACAAGCCCGTAATCCAAAAGGCACTCGTTCGCCTCGACGGCAAGCCCTTCGAAAAATTCGCCTCACAGCGTGAAGACTGGGCTCAGAACACATGCTACATCTATCCCGGTCCTATCCAGTACTTTGGTCCTGCCGAGGTTTGCGACCAGCCCTCGCTGACGCTTAAGTACGAACACTCATAAATCCCGAATCACAGCTTGCAGAGGCCGGCCCGGGAGAGCGATATTGCTCTTGGTCGGCCTCTTCTTTTTCTCCTTTCCTTTAAGCCGTTTTTTTTAGCCTATGGGTCGTATCGACCAAGAAACCGTAAATAAGATTCTCGACACCGCAGATATTGTGGAGGTGGTGAGCGACTTTGTGAAGTTGCGTCGTTCAGGTGCAAACTACAAGGGGCTGTGTCCGTTCCACAACGAGCGCACGCCTTCGTTTTCCGTAAATAAGGCGCGGAATATATGCAAATGTTTCAGCTGCGGAAAGGGTGGTTCGCCCGTGAACTTCATCATGGAGCACGAGCACCTCACCTACGTCGAGGGGGGGGCGGGGGGGGGGGGGGGGGGGGGGGGGGGGGGAGCAGGGGGGGCGGGGGGGAGGGGGGGG
>CAMWQB010000129.1 GCA_947176295.1 uncultured Porphyromonadaceae bacterium | reverse complement strand
GAGAATATCGCCGAACTCGGTTCTCCTTTCGGGCTTTTCTGCATCGTTTTCAGGCGCCAGAGTTGCAGGTTTCTCCCCGGCCTTGTTCTGCTTTATCACTTCAAAAGCCCTGTCGGCGCTTATCGTCGTGAGATTAG
Organism: uncultured Porphyromonadaceae bacterium; assembly: GCA_947176295.1. Lineage (GTDB taxonomy): Bacteria > Bacteroidota > Bacteroidia > Bacteroidales > Muribaculaceae > CAG-873. The sequence goes on along the minus strand of CAMWQB010000129.1, from coordinate 3,455 downwards.
CTGCGATGTTCTTGTCGGTGGAGTATGTGATCTGGCGGTTGAAGATGTCGGTCTTGAAGTGGAACCAGGTCGAATCAGCAGTCTCGAGCCTGATTTCCTTCGGAGGCACCCGTTTGGATGCTTCCACGTAGGCATCCACCTCGAAATTCAGGCAGCACTTGAGCTTGGCACACTGGCCGGCCAGCTTCTGCGGATTGAGCGAGAGGTCCTGGAACCGGGCTGCGCTCGTGGCCACAGACACAAAATTGGACATCCAGGTGGAGCAGCACAAGGGGCGCCCGCAGGGGCCCAGGCCGCCTATGCGGCCCGCTTCCTGGCGCACGCCTATCTGCTTCATCTCGATGCGCACCTTGAAGGTGTCGGCCAGAACCTTGATGAGCTGGCGGAAGTCCACGCGTTCGTCGGCTATGTAGTAGAATATCGCCTTGTTGCCATCGCCCTGATATTCCACATCGCCGATCTTCATATTGAGATTCAGCGAGGCGGCTATTTTGCGGGCCCGGATCATGGTGTCGTTCTCGCGGGCCTTCGCCTCTTCATACTTTTCGATATCGGTGCCCTTGGCCTTTCGGAACACCCTGCGCACCTCGTCCTTGCGCGATGCACAAGCCTTCATGCGCTTCTCGGCCAGGAGACCCATCAGCGTTACGCGGCCTATGTCGTGGCCGGGGACTGCCTCCACAGCCACGAGGTCGCCCACGGCGAGATCGAGCCCTGTGGTATTACGGTAATAGCCCTTGCGCGCGTTCTTGAACTGCACTTCCACGACCTCCGAGGAGGCCTTGCCTCCGGGAATGTCCGAAAGCCAGTCGAAACTATGCAGCTTCGAACGCGAATCGGGCAACTTCTTGTAGTCGTCCATCTGCTCCTTACTTTGCGAAGGCAACGGAACGCGTTTCGCGTATCACCGTGATTTTCACCTGTCCGGGATAGGTCATTTCATCTTGAATGCGGCGTGCGATTTCCGACGAGAGGCGTTCGGTCTCGGCATCGTCGATCTTGTCGGCACCGACAATCACGCGCAGCTCGCGGCCGGCCTGGATGGCATAAGTCTTAAGCACTCCGGGATAGGAGAGCGCAAGCTGCTCAAGGTCGTTGAGACGCTTGATGTATGCCTCGACAATCTCGCGGCGGGCGCCGGGACGCGCGCCTGAAATGGCATCGCAGACCTGAACGATGGGCGCCAGAAGCGAGGTCTGTTCCACCTCGTCGTGGTGAGCCCCTATGGCATTGCAAATATCGGGCTTCTCTTTGTATTTTTCGGCAAGCTTCATGCCTAAGAGTGCGTGCGGCAATTCAGGCTCCTCATCGGGCACCTTGCCTATATCATGCAGCAAGCCTGCGCGGCGGGCTTTCTTAGGATTGAGGCCCAGCTCCGAAGCCATCACGGCGCAGAGGTTGGCCGTCTCCCGCGAGTGCTGGAGAAGGTTCTGACCATAGCTCGAGCGGTATTTCATCTTGCCTACAAGGCGGATAAGCTCGGGATGCAGCCCGTGGATGCCGAGGTCGATAGCCGTGCGCTGGCCGGTCTCGATGATTTCCTGCTCCACCTGCTTGCGCACCTTGGCTACGACTTCCTCGATTCGTGCCGGGTGGATTCGTCCGTCGGCCACGAGCTGATGCAGAGCCAGACGCGCAATTTCGCGACGCACGGGGTCGAAGCCCGACAGCACGATAGCCTCGGGAGTATCGTCCACGATGATTTCTATACCCGTCGCAGCCTCGAGAGCGCGGATATTGCGACCTTCACGCCCGATGATACGGCCCTTAATCTCGTCGGAATCGATGTGGAACACCGTTACGGAGTTTTCGATTGCCGTCTCGGTGGCCACGCGCTGGATGCTCTGCACCACAATGCGTTTCGCCTCCTTGTTGGCCGTCAGCTTGGCATCGTCCATAATGTCGTTTATGTAGGATGCAGCCGCGGTCTTGGCCTCGTCCTTGAGGCTCTGCACGAGCTTCTCCTTGGCTTCCTCGGCCGTGAGACCGGAAATCTTTTCGAGTTGCTGCTGAGCCTGGCGCGTGAGCTCGTTGAGCTCGGCTTGCCGGGCCTCGACTGCTCTTTGCTGGCTTTCGACATTCTGCCGTAGTGTCTCGAGCTCGTTGCGCGCACGCTGATTCTCGCCTTGCTGCTGATTGAGCTGCATCTCGCGCTGTTTCTGGCGGGCTTCGGCGCTCTGCACCTTCGACATTCGCTGCGAGGCCTGCTTCTCGGCCTCGGCCGTTATGCTCAGAGCCTGCTCGCGTCCTTCGAGAGCCTTGCTTTTCTTGATATCCTCGGCCTCACGCTCTGCCTCGGCAATAATGAATTTTGCCCTTGTGTCGGCGGAGCGGCGCTGATATGCTACTGTCGCTCCTACGGCTATGGCTGCGGCCACAAGTGCCACAGCAATCAATATTATTATATTCATGTCAGATTAGGTTTAGATCGTGTTTAGTTTAATGTTGATGATGATTGGTTTTCAAAATGTTGAACAATAAAAAAAGCGAAACACGCGCCCATCGTCAGCCCCGGGACGCGTCCCCCCATGCATGAGGAGACAGCGGAAAAAGGGCGGTAGATGTGTGCGTGTGCGGAAAAGCGCCGGGCCTTGCGCCCTGCGCGACAATATGGATCAAACGAGACGCCCGGCTCCTCCTGATGGCTGCACCTTGTGTCAAAGCGCTCCTTCGCGGAGAAGTTTGTCGAGCTGCTCCTCAAAGTCGGCCATAGCCTTCGACTGCTCCGAAGCCAAAGCCGATTTACGGTAGTACATCTCGGCAAAGTAGAGAGCCACTTTTGCAAGAGCCATCCGGGAAGGCACGCCCCCCGGGCCGAAATGCATTTTATTCCACAGCTTGTTGAGCTGTTCGATGATATAACGGTAGAAGGCCTCCTCGTCTTCGGGCACCAGAAGTTTGAAAGGCTCCACATCGGCGATTCTGGCCGTTATGTTATGTCGTCTTGTCTGTTCGTCCATCGTGTTGCGCAGGCGGGCGGTCGGGGTGCACGTGCCGGCCCTCAGTTGCGGTGCATGATCAGCTCCGCAGGTCGGCGATGCAGCGGTCGAGTTCCCGCACAATATTCGAAATCATCTCCGCTGCATTGCGCCGGTCTTCGGCCGACGGGCTCACAACGGAAGCCACTCGCAGATATTCAACTTCGAGCCTGAGCTTCTCGAGCTCTCCCTCGCGCGCCAACAGCTCACCCTTGAGCGCATCGCGCTCGTCCTTGAGGGCCTTCACTTCATCGGCCAGAGCGCTGTTGCGAATCAATAGCAGGCGCGTTTTGTCGATTATGCGCCCGAGCTGCTCCTGAAAATCGGTCTGCGGCATAAGATTCCAAATTTCCACAAAAGTAATAAAAATTTTCCGATTCCCACAATCCCCACCGCACTTTTTTTCTTTTATCCATTTTCTCAACCCATCAAGCGGGTTAAAAAACTTCTTGTCGGTCTCGAAGGGCAATTTTATAT
>CAMWQB010000128.1 GCA_947176295.1 uncultured Porphyromonadaceae bacterium | reverse complement strand
GCTGGAGATTATCCGTTACGGTCGTGCGCTTGCGGTCGGCAAGACGCGCCATGAGGAAATCGAGAAGTCCGATGCCGGAATCGGAATCGGGAACGAGGTCTGATGGGACGACTTCGAAATTGAGAATCACGTCGGGCTTCAGACGTGGGCCGTTGCTGCCGGGTTTTGCGGCGAGGGGTTTACGTGCCATAATATTGATTAATTATTTTTTACGGCGCGCGGCGGAAGCGCGACGCGGTTTTGCGGGCGCTTCGTCGGCGGCCTTAATAATTTCCATCACCTGCTCGAAGCTGAGATCAGCGGGCGCGGTTATGGCCTTTGGTATCTTGTAGTTTGCCTTCTTGTGGACGATATAAGGGCCGTAGCGGCCATTGATAATCTGAGTGTCAGGGTCCTCGTCAAAGGCCTTGAGAATCTTGGAGGCTTCTTCGCGGCGCTTGGCCTCGATCAGCTCTATAGCGCCTTCGAGGGAGAGCTCGGCCGGAGCAATATCCTCGGGGATGCTTGAAAATTTCCCGTCGTGTTTCACATAAGGACCAAACCGACCTATGGCCACGCTCACGTCCTTGCCTTCGTATTGACCAAGCTGGCGCGGGAACTCGAAAAGTTTGAGCGCTTCTTCGAGCGTTATGTCCTGAATGGACTGGTCCTTGCGCAGGGAGGCGAAACGGGGCTTCTCCTCGCTCTCGGTGTCGCCGATTTGCACTACCGGACCGAAGCGACCGATCTTGACGCTGACGGCCTGACCGGTGGCTGGATCCGTGCCAAGCTGGCGTTCACCGAATTTCGGGCCCGACTTGTGGGAAAGTGCGCCTTCAACCGCGGGATGGAAGAGAGCATAGAACTGGGCCATCTCCCGGTTCCACGGCAACTTGCCTTCGGCAATGTCGTCGAACTTCTCTTCAATTCGGGCTGTGAAATTGTAGTCGAGGATATCTGGGAAATACTCGGTAAGGAAATCGTTGACAATCATGCCGATGTCGGTTGGCACGAGCTTGCCGCGGTCGCTGCCGGTGTTTTCGGTGCGCACGGCCTCGGTAATTCTGCCGTCGCGAAGGGTCAGGGTGTCGAAATCGCGCGGTGTGCCTTCCTTCTCTCCACGCACGACGTAATCGCGCTGCTGGATGGTGGCTACCGTGGGGGCGTAGGTGGATGGACGGCCTATGCCGAGCTCTTCCATCTTCTTCACAAGCGAAGCTTCGGTGTAGCGCGGAGGATGCTGGGTGAAGCGCTCGATGGCTGTAATTTCCTTGTAATTGACGGTCTCGCCGACGGTTAGGGCCGGAAGAAGGCCGTCGCTGCCCGTCTCTTCGAGATTATCATCTTCTCGGCTCTCGAGATACATGCGGAGGAAACCGTCGAATTTGAGCACTTCGCCATTGGCGGTGAAGAGCTCGGGGCGCGTCGAGAGGGCGAGTTCCACGGTGGTCTTCTCTATTTCGGCATCGGCCATCTGGGAGGCGAGGGCGCGTTTGCGGATAAGGGCGTAAAGCTTTCGCTCGCGGTCGGTGCCTTCCTCGAGGGTCTCGCGTGAAACGTAGGTCGGGCGTATTGCCTCGTGCGCTTCCTGTGCGCCTTTGGAGGATGTGTGGAACTTACGGACATGGAGATATTTCTTGCCCAGCTTGTCGACGATTTCTTTTGACATGTCGGCAATAGCATCGTCGGAGAGGTTTACGGAGTCGGTTCGCATGTAGGTGATGTAACCGCTTTCGTATAGCTTCTGGGCAATCATCATTGTCTGCGAAACGGAGAAGCCGAGTTTGCGGGCGGCTTCCTGCTGAAGGGTCGAGGTTGTGAATGGAGGCGCCGGGCTTCTGCGCAGGGGCTTTACGGAGATATCGCCTACTGTAAATTTTCCTGCGGCGCATGCATCAAGAAATGCCCTGGCTTCATCGGCCGTCGAGAAACGCTTTCCAAGCTCGGCTTTGAAGGCCGGACCGGAAGCTGCCGCGAAGTGGCCGAAAACACGATAATATGGCTCGGAGACAAAGTTGCGGATTTCGTTTTCGCGTTCGACAATCAGACGGACGGCAACGGACTGCACACGGCCGGCCGAGAGGGCGGGTTTGAGGCGCTTCCAGAGCACAGGGGACAGCTCGAATCCGACAATTCGGTCGAGTACGCGGCGTGCCTGCTGAGCATCTACACGATTGAGGTCTATTTCTCTCGGATTCTCGATTGCATGGAGAATAGCATTCTTCGTAATTTCATGAAAGACAATACGGCGCGTGTTTTCGGGCTTAAGACCGAGAACTTCGTATAAGTGCCAGGCAATGGCTTCTCCCTCGCGGTCTTCATCGGAAGCAAGCCAAACGGTCTTAGCGTTGCGGGCGGCCTTCTTGAGCTCATTCACGAGCTGTGCCTTATCGTCCGGAATCTCGTACAGAGGTTCGAAGTCCTTGTCTACATCAATGCTGAAGCTATGCTTCTTCAGGTCGCGGATGTGGCCCTTACTCGACATAACTTTATATTCGGGACCAAGAATTTTCTGGATGGTCTCGATTTTACCGGGCGATTCGACGATGACAAGATTAGGTGCTGTGCTCATATATGTAGTTATGCAATATATCGAATTATGGATTGTCGGAATTTCAAACAACAAAATTACTCAATTCTCCACAAAAAGGCAATTTTGATGAATGAAAACTCTCAACAATCTCTTTTTCTCAATAAACAAGCGTCGAAGCCAATGGGTTCAGCAAGGCGGAAAAAGGAAAAGAAGGCCGGCACAGCCGACCTTCTTCCACGTTTCAACTATTTATTTATGAGACCTTAAGCCCGGCATCACTGCCTGACAGAAAGAACCAAGGATGCGCGGCTGACAACATGTCGCCTTTCGCACTCTTATCTATATAACACTTAAGGGCTCGTTTAGCTCACTCGATAGTGAATTTTCTTGATTAATTTTTCTAAATATGAGAGAGGGCAGCCGGCTTGAGTTCTCCAAAAAATTCGGGGCGATGGAAATCGGGTCGCTCCGATGCGATTGGGAATAAGGAAAGATAATGCTTCACATCTGTAAGGTCGCCACACTTATATGCATTTAGACGAATCACATCGGGAAAACCATCGAATCCCAACAAGCTGAACGGCACCTCCAACTCAAGCCACCATCGTTCTCCCTTCTCTCCTCGGTGGTCGAATGGCTCATGGCCCACATAGTTGCCGCGCCGACGTATCTTTACTATTTCCGACAGCCCGAGAGGCACTTTATTGTGCCGCTCCACTCGACGGGCTGCAAGGAGCGATCCTAAGGGATTGCACTCAAGATTCATATAGTTTCTACCATCGCCACACAAGATAAAACACTCCACACAGGAATCATGACAGACAGGCATGGAGTCGTGGGCCTCTAAGGCTCTGACGTGAGGTTCTACGACATCAAATCGAATGAAAAGGGCACTACCGTCATGACGGAAACGCACACAAACAGATGGGCGGAAAGAGAATTCCGGCCAATTAACACATCCGACAGGCATTGCCAAAGCATCGGACCATGTTCGAGAAAAAGGAATAAATTTCACACGCCAAAATTACAAAAAAAATCCGACTATTTTATGGGGTATTAGACCAATCAGTCTAATTGGACTAATATCCATTTCACTGATGGCCATAAAAAGCGAAGACCGCTGCGGCTCGGGGGTGAGTCGCAGCGGTCTTGCGG
>CAMWQB010000127.1 GCA_947176295.1 uncultured Porphyromonadaceae bacterium | reverse complement strand
TGATCCCCGGTCCATCATCACTAATTCTGACTCATATCTTTGATATTTTTTTTTTTTTTTGCCGGGCGCCGGCGGGCGCCGCTGCCCCCCCCCCCCGCTGTAGAGGGGAAGGGTCTCTTATTCCTTGCGCTTGGGGCGCCCTGGGCGCGGGGGATGCTTGCGGAGCACCATGGCCGTGCGCGGGGGCATGTAGAGTTTGAGCCACTCCACGCCGTGAGGGGTGTAGAGAGGGTCGGGCTTGGTGAAGTGTTCAACCGAGGGGTCGATGTTTCCGAAGCCGCCGAACTCGGGGGCGTCGGAGCTGAGCACCACGGAATACACTCCGCCGGGGGCGAGGATGCCATAGTCGGAGAATGCTTTCGTGGGGCTGAAGTTGAAGACAAACACGAGGTCGCCGCGCATGAAGGCGAGCACCTGGTCGTCGTCCTTCTCCCAGAGCTTGCGCACGGGCAGCTTCTCGAATCCGAAGACGCCGCTTACGAGCTCGACCATTGCGTTGTCGAAGGCGTTGAGGAAGCGATACTGGAGGTCTTCGCGGTCGACGAGGTCCCATTGGCGGCGGGCATACTTGTAGCTCCAGCCGTTGCCCTCGCGGGGGAAGTCGATCCACTCGGGGTGGCCCCACTCGTTGCCCATGAAGTTGAGGTAGCCGCCGTTGATGGTGGCCAGTGTGACGAGGCGTATCATCTTGTGGAGGGCGATGCCGCGGGTCACGACGGGGTTTTGGTCGCCCACCATCATGTGCCAGTACATCTCCTTGTCGATGAGGCGGAAAATGACGGTCTTGTCGCCGACGAGGGCCTGGTCGTGGCTCTCGACATAGGATATTGTCTTTTCGTCGGCGCGGCGGTTGGTGAGCTCCCAGAAGATGGAGGTGGGATGCCAGTCGTCGTCGCGCTTCTCCTTGAGGGTCTTGATCCAGTAGTCGGGGATGCCCATGGCCATGCGGTAGTCGAAGCCTATTCCGCCGTCCTTGAAGGGCACGGCCAGACCCGGCATGCCACTCATCTCCTCAGCGATGGTGATGGCCTCGGGGCGCAGCTCGTGGATGAGCTTGTTTGCGAGGGTGAGGTAGGTGATGGCGTTTGTGTCCTGGCCACCGTCGTAGTAGTCGGCATAGCCTCCGAAGGCTTTGCCCAGGCCGTGGTCGTAGTAGAGCATCGACGTTACGCCATCGAAGCGGAAGCCGTCGAAGCGATATTCTTCGAGCCAGAACTTGCAGTTGGAGAGCAGGAAGTGGAGCACCTCGTTCTTGCCATAGTCAAAGCAGAGGGAGTCCCAGGCGGGATGCTCGCGGCGCCCGGCGTCAGGATAGAAGTAGAGGTCGAAGCTGCCGTCGAGGCGGGCGAGGCCTTCGGCTTCGTTCTTCACGGCATGGGAGTGGACGATGTCCATGATCACGGCGATGCCGAGCTTGTGGGCTTCGTCGATGAGGGCCTTCAGGTCGTCCGGGGTGCCGAAGCGGCTGGAGGCGGCAAAGAAATTGGATACGTGGTAGCCGAAGGAGCCGTAGTAGGGATGCTCCTGGATGGCCATTATCTGGATGGCGTTGTAGCCGTCCTTGGCGATGCGTGGGAGGATGAGGCGGCGGAATTCGTCGTAAGTGCCGACGCCCTCGCGGTCCTGGGCCATGCCTATGTGGCATTCGTAGATGAGCAGGGGCTCGGTGTCGGGCTTGAAGTCGCGCACCTTCCAGCGATAGGGCTTGGCGGGGGCATAGACTTCGGCCGAGAAGATGTGGGTGTCGGGGTCCTGAAGCACGCGGGTGGCGTAGGCAGGGATGCGCTCGCCTTGACCGCCGGGCCATTCCACGAGCATCTTGTATAGCTGGCCGGGCTTGATGGCATCGGCCGGGAAGGTGGCTTCCCACACGCCGTCGCTTCCGGGAAGACGCCGCAGGGCGTAGGCTTCGTCCTTTTTCCAACCGGAGAAGTCGCCCACGAGGGTGATGGCCGTGGCGTGAGGGGCCCATTCGCGGAACACCCAGCGGCCCCCGCGCATCTTGTGGAGCCCGAAATACTTGTGGGCGTTGGCGAACTCGGAGAGGTCTTTCGAGGCTGTGAGGAGCTCTTTTTCTTTGCGCACCACATCGGCGTGGCGCCCTTCGATTGCGGCTTCGAACGGCTCGAGCCACGGGTCGTTGCGGAGTATCTTCAGTTTGCGTTTCATGTCAGTGGGGGGGAATGAGAGTTTTTCCTTCTTACAAACTTACTCAAAAATCCGCGCATATTGCTATGTTTAACACTATTTAAGCCTTTCAACGCCTCCTTATACGTATATTTGCCGATAGAAAAAATCTGTGTCCGCCATGAAAAGACTTGCACTCGCGATTGCCGCAGCCCTCGCTGCCGCGTCGTCGCTCTTCGCTGCCGATGAGCCCGAAAAACCCTGGAAATATGTCGATGCCCTCGACCTGAGGGTGATAAACAAGGGCTGGGACAATACTCTCGGCCCGTATACGCGCATTCCCGCCACGCTCAAGGACAGCGTCCGTCCCGACCTGTGGGAGCGCACGCAGTGCTCCTCGGGCATAGGTGTGCGCTTCGCCACGAACTCCTCGCGCATAGGCGTGCGATACAACCTTTTGTGGAACACTCACCTTATCCACATGGCCGACACGGGCCTCAAGGGCACGGACCTCTACGTGTGGGAGGGCGACAGCGTGTGGCGCCACGCCAACACCAACCGCCCCTATCTCGTCAAGGGCCGGGAAGAGGAAAAGCTTGTGGAATCGGTGTATATGAGCAATCTCGACACTGCGCGGATGACGGAATATATGGTCTACCTGCCTCTCTACGACGGCGTAACGCGCCTCGAGATTAAGGTGGACTCTCTTGCCGAGATCACACCCGGCTCGCCTGAGCTTATTCGCGCCGACGAGAAAATCGTGGCATACGGCACGAGCATCCTCCAGGGAGGCTGCGCCTCGCGCACGGGCATGGCGCCGACGAATATCATCAGCCGCGAGCTCAACGCGGAGGTGGTGAATATAGGCATAAGCGGCGAGGGCAAGATGGATGCATGCATGGCGCGGGAGATGGTGAAAATCCCGGCAAAGGTGTTCCTGCTCGACCCTGTGCCCAACTGCACCGAGATGATGTGCGACACGCTCACCTACGATTTTGTGCGCATCTTCCTGGAGGCGCGCCCGGATGCTGCCGTGGTGATGCTCGAGGGGCCGATATATCCCTATGCCCGATATGATTCTTTCTTCGGCGACTATCTGCCCAAGAAAAACGCGGCCTTCCGCCGGGGCTTCGAGCGCCTGCGGGCCGACTATCCCGAGGCGCGCCTGTTCTATGTTACTTCCGAGGGGCTCGACGGCCCCGAGGACGACGGCACTGTCGACGGCATCCATCTCACCGACCTCGGCTTCCGCCACTACGCCGACAAGATGACCCCCATCCTCCGCAAAATCCTCAACCAAGAAGAGTAATCCCCTATCCGAACAACTCTGCGTGAGAACCCAAACGGACAAGGCTTATTTCGTCAGTATCAGGATCAAACCAAATCAAGAGAAAATCTCCTGCTATATGGCATTCCATGTAGCAGGCGTAATTCCCTGTTAAGTTGTGGGGTCTGTTTTCTTCTGGAATTGCTTGTTCATTTTGAAGCAATTCAAGGATTTTAAATTATTGCTGTCCGATAAAATTTTTTAAGGACATAAAAATTAGGACTGATTCCA
>CAMWQB010000126.1 GCA_947176295.1 uncultured Porphyromonadaceae bacterium | reverse complement strand
CTGGTGTAGAGCGTTACGGCGAAACCTGCAGCGTTGTTGCCGTCGCGATATTTCTCGATGTCGTAGCTGATGGCGATGTTCTCGAGCGACTTGCGGCCATCGTTGACAAAGCGGGCGTAGATGCTCACTGAACGGGTGCCGTCGGCAACGCCTGTAGTGATACCGCCAACAGCGCGGTCGGAATCGTCGGGGCCGAAGTTCCAAAGACCGTTTTTGGCGTTGGATGGGAGGTTGATGCCACCGGCATACATCGTGTTTTCAACAGCACCGCGGAAGGAGCCGACCTCGCGAGGAGTGTAGGTGCGGGCAATACGCCAGCCTGCGGGGAGGGCTGCAGTGGCTTCCGTGCCTATAGTATTGAAGTTCTGAGAATAGTTCGGAGCGTCGGCGCTGAGGGAAATCGAAGGAAGGGCCACAACTTCGGTGTTGTGTTCGGCTACGAGCACGGATGATGATGTGTTGAACCCTTCGGCAGTGGCCGATACGGTATAGAGACCGGGAGCCGTGGCCGTGAAAACGCCATCGGGAGTTATTGATGCGCCTTCAGCAGGCGAGACGGTGAAGGACGGTACATGGTCGAGGGGCATTCCAAATTCGTCGAGGAGCGTGGTGGAGAATCGGATCGTGGCAGCGGCGTGGTCGACGGTCTGGACGTAAGCCTTGAGGGCGGCAGCGGCGCGGGCACGCATATCGGCGGCATCGGTGGCCGGAACAGCGGTAGGCTGAGTGGAAATTTCCGTGGGATCAACGCCCATGATAAGGCCATATTCCATACATGCGGCCATGTAGGTGGAGAGGTCGGTGGGATGGCGGTCGTCCTGGAACCAGGGAGCGAGGCCTTCGGCCCCGGATTGGTCGAACATTGTCTGGTATGCGCTCATGACGGGGCAGATCACAAGACCGAACTCTGAAGCGACCTGACGATAGTTTGCGAGGAAGACTTCGTTGAAGGCGGAGAAGTTGGTCCAGTCGCCGGCATAGGCCCAGTTTACGGGCAGGATGATGACAGCGTTGGGATTAGGGCAGTTTTCGCGGATATAGGACACCCAGCGCTCGACATTCGCGCGGAAAGTGTCGGGAGATGTGCGCGGGAGAGAGCTCTGCTCCTGAAGGATAATATGCGTCCAGGGCTGCGAGCGGACGAGCATCTTTGCGCCCGGCATACCATCGGCAGCGAGACCGTCGCCTTCCTCCCAATGCGTTGCGAGGGACTTGCCGAGCAGAGTGTGCTTGGTCCACACGGCATCCGCACCCATAGCTTTTGCAATGTCGTTGAACATGAGAGCCTGGTCGTTGTAGTGGATGAGGGAGTTGTTGAGGGAGAGGACGCGCACGGCTTCCGGCATTGCGGGAGTGAGAACAGCCGAAGCGGGGGAAAGGGTCATAGACGTGGGCACGGAGCTGACTTTCGTGAAGGAGTATTGGCCCGTGGCGAGGTCGAAGACGACATCGTAGGTGCCACCTGCGAGAGCGGCATTGTGTTTCATGCCCTGAATGAGAGTTCCGGAAAGAGAGCTTTCGACAGCGTCGGCTTCGAGACCCCAAGCGCCACCCATTCCGAGGCGCTGATAGAGGCGCCAGTGGCAAAGGCCGTCGGCAGCCGGTGTCATGGACACACGTCCTTTGAAGAGACCGTCGGCAGCATCGAGGTCGAGCTTTCCGCTCGGGTCCATGAAATTCCAGGAATTGAAATCGCCCACCATATATACGGATGTGAGGCCTGTGGCATCATTGTCCGGCTCGAGCAGGAGAGTAGCCTCGCCGCCATCGGAAATCGAGAGCAGGATTCGGCTGCAATAATAGGAATTGGGGCCGCAGGAGATGTTTGTGGAGGTGCCACCGGCGACGAGGGCGTATGGCTCGTCCATAAGTATATTAGAGCCGTTGGAGCCGTAGTTGCATGCATCGCTCCAAGTAGCATCGCCAATTTTGAACTGGCCGGAAAGCGTCATTCCGCGAAGCTCGAAGGAGGTGTCGGAGAGCTTGCTGAATTCCCATTCCTCATCGGTAGCCCAGCCGTTGACCTCGCCACGGATATAAATGCCGGAAGGATTCTTCACGGGCTCCTCGGGTGTTGTCCACTCCGGGTCCTCGGCGGCGAAGGTAGCGGTGATGACGATATCGTCGAGGGCCAGGCCCTGGGCCTTGTTGGCAGTAGTGCCGGAAGCGACGGAAATGTTCCAAGCGAGATAGAGGTCGGAGCCCGGCTCGACGTGAGTGCGCAGGGCCTTGTCCTTTACCGAAAGAGAAGATATGGGGACGATTGCAGCTCCGGCGGTGGCATCGTCGGCAGGGAAGAAGGTGATGAATTCATCGCCTGCAGCCGTCCACTTGGAGCCGTCGAAGCTTGAGAAGAGCTGAACTGCAAATCCCGCGGGGTTATCGCCCTTACGATACTTCTCAATATTATATGAGAGCGAAAGAGAGGTGATGATCTGCTCGGGGTCGGTATTGGAGATATGGGTGAGCAGGCTGAGGCCTCGTGTCCCGCCATCGACTGTGGTTGTGAGGCCTCCGATAGCACGGTCGGAATCGTCGGCTCCAAAATTCCAGGTGCCGTTCTTGGCATTGGAGGCCAGGCTGACGCCTCCCTGATACATAACTTCGGATGCGCACTCGCTCCAGGGATTGACACGACGGGGAGCAGAGAGATTGCGGTCGACGCGCCAATCGGCAGGGAGGGCGAGAGTGGCTGCAGAGGTCTCGGCATTCCACATTGAATTGAAGTCCTCGGAAACAGACGGCGCAGCCTTAGAGAGGCCGATAGCCGCGCTTGCAGCTCCGCTGCCAAGAGCCAGGAGCGACACGAGGGAGAGCAGTAATTTTCTGCTTAGTTTCATGGATGGATAGATTTAGGTTTGACTTTCGTCCGCAAAAATACGGAGGAACACGGGGACAGAAAAGAAGCTCAAATAAAAATCAAGATTAATCCAAGGATAGTAGTTGTGATTTGCAAGCACTTACAACATCATACAACAATAAAAATCTAAATACGCTCAAAGGGTATCCAAGGGGTCAATAGAGCCGAACCCGCATGATGGAGAGGCAGTTGAAAATTCAACAAAAGAAACTATAATGGCGGGAGAAAGGTAGATAATGCCAGAAATGTTTGGATAATAGTGGCGCAATATCTAACTTTGCGGACAAAACATAGCAAACAACTAAACCGAATGAAAAGAATCTACTTCCTCTTACTGGCCGCGGGCGTGGCAATGAACGCTGCGGGAGAAAAGAAAGAATTTGGCGGACTTCCGGCGGAACTGCGCGCAAGCACGTTCTCGCAAGCCGCAAAAGAAATGCCCGGCGGACGCATGGATGCAAGCTCCGCGAAAACGGTGCGAGCTAATGCGACCCCGATAGAGAAACTTGAGAAAGTGAATCTCTGGTCGTTCTACAGCCTTCTCAGGGAAGACTACGGCACTCAGTCGGAAACGATGTACATAACGATAAAGGATGCGAGCACCGGCGCCGTTGGGCTCCACCTCGGGCCACATATCCCCGAGCTTGCCGCAACTTTCGATGCCACGACCGGGGAGCTGAGCATCCCGAACCTTCAATATCTGTTCGAAGACTACGACGGGCCTGTATATTTCTACATCAAAGACATCGACGAGCAGGACGACCTCGTGGACGGGGCTTCCGACAAAGACGCATCGACGGCCGTGTATGAAAACGGCTTCCTGAGCTTCGACCCCGACGAAGTATGGGCCATCGGCAATCCAGACAATGAGGAGGCGTCGTGGTACACGCTGTGCATGTCG
>CAMWQB010000125.1 GCA_947176295.1 uncultured Porphyromonadaceae bacterium | reverse complement strand
GTATTCCAACACACGCGACGCACACCGACTGATGAAACTTGCCGAAGCAAAGTATGACCGTGAGACTGTAGCCCGTCTTAATGAAGCTCTTTTCAAGGCTTACTTTGTTGAGAATCTCGTTCTGGCAGACCACAAGGTTCTTCTCGACAAGGCCACCGGCGTGGGTATGAAAGAGGAAGACGTGAAAGAAGTGCTCGATTCCGACAAGTATGATGACGAAGTGCGTTTCGACGAGCGTGAAGCGGCTATGCGTGGAGTACATGGTGTGCCGTACATCGTTTTCGGTGGTGATTTCGCAGTCCCCGGAGCAATGAGCATCGAAGGCTTCAAATCGGCTCTCGAACGCGAGCTACGCAAACAAAAGACCGAGGACACACCCACCGAACGTCCCCACATCTGCGGCCCGGACGGTTGTCAGCTGCTCTGACAGAAAGGAGAGAATGCTATGATTAAAGAACTGATGGTGCAGGGGGTCTTTGCAGAGAATACATATTTCTACATAGATTCCCACACGAAATCCGGCTTTCTTATTGACCCCGGCGCTCAGGCCGGAGTAATCTACGATGCAATTCAGCGCAATGCGTGGCACATTGAGAAAATACTGCTGACGCATGGCCATTTTGACCACATTGGAGCGGCCGAGCAGCTCCGCGAGAAGCTGGTTGCGCCCATCTACATCTATCCGCAGGATGCACCGTATCTCGCCGACCCGTATCTCAACCTCAGCGGTCAGTATCAGCCTATCACCGTGGCTCACTATGAAGAACTGCAGGATGGCGAGATAATCAGGCTAAAAGCCAATTCAGGCTTTTACCTGAAAGTCATCCACACACCCGGTCACACTCCGGGCTCAGTGACTTTCTACTCGCCCGAAGAGTCGGCAGCCTTTGTAGGCGACCTGCTTTATCAGCACGGTCCTGGACTTACAAACTTTCCCGGAGGCAACCGCCGCGAATTGGAGGAATCAATAGTCAACAAGATACTCACGATGCCTGATGACACTGTCCTCTTGTCGGGCCATTCCTCACCGATAACTGTTGCCCAGGAACGACAAATGCTAATAAGATAGACTAAGATACACCACTAAAATAGTAGCGGCATAAACTGAAATTCCATTCAGTTTATGCCGCTACTATTTTCATGCCGGAACGGGAGCCGGTATTAGGCAAGTGTCGATTTTTGGCTCCGCGTATGTTCTTATCAGGTCAGTTTATTTTCTTGGCACGGATACATCAGTCATGGTGCCCGTTTTCCATTCGGCGACGTCGACAGTAACAAGTACCCTTTCTCTGATGATGGGTTCGCCCGGATTCGGGTCGTGAGGGTCGCGAAGTCCTACGCCGTCCGAGTAGTTAAGCGTATAGGTGTATACATAGCCCGGTTTCCATTCATCGCCAACAGGCAGCGCGGCCCATCCGAAGGCTTTCGCCTCCGCGGAATTTTCCTCGAGGTCAAACCTTGACGTCATGTCCGGGTCTGTGAAGTAATCCTCGCCATCCTTGTACAGGCGTGCAATCACATTCTTTTTCGTAGCTTGGTCAACGGCGAGATATACCACCTCCATTCCCTGAGAATCCCCGGGGTAGGGATACACGATGTCGCCGTGGTCCTGTGGAGTGGTGTCAATCACCCTTACCAAGACACTGAAATACATGCCATCGGCATGGTTGATGCCGTTCGCGGGATTATCTATGTATTGCCAAGCCGTATTAAGGGCAGGAATCAACATAGCGGAGTTTTCGTATCCGTCTTCTCCTCCGATTCTGTTGCCAAGTATGGACACAGCCTGTCCGGCAGAAACGGGGGCGCCAGCGCTTTTGTCGAGCGCCACTATTACGTCGCCAGAGCTGAAAACATATTCCACACAGCCTTTGTCGACAGTAGCCCACCGGCCGGCTTTCGCAGGCCCGGTTGCATCCTGCTCGGCAGCGAAATTGAATGTTCCGCTCGTCCCGACTCCTCCCAGCCGCACACCGGCTATTTCCATGTCATATGTACTGGAGGCACTCCACGCCTTGAGTTGGATACGGCTAAGCTGGTGCTGGAAGTTGAGATCGAGACCTTCGTCCTCATAATCAAGCAGCCTGCCCGAAGCGGTGGCTGTAATGAAGTCGAACTGTGAAGCAATGTCTTTAGCTACACGAAAATCTGTCATCTCATATTCGTCTGAATCTATTACCTCTCCGGCAGCAGGCGTAAGTAACGAAAAGTCCGCATTGCCGAACCCACCGGCGGCGCGCATTTCCTCGCACGAAGGTGCGAAGGCAAAGAAACGGAGCACAGCATTGCCATTAGGCCAGATGCATTCGGGGTCAAGACTTGCGAACTTGCCCGCTGCACTTTGGCTAAATGTCTTGTCCAGAAAATAAGTGCTTAGCGAAGATGAGCCAACAATGAAGCTGCTCACCTGAAACTTGTCGAGACTCGCGCCGGTGACCTCTGTGGCTCGGGAAGATACTTCGGGCAAAGAAGCCCGGAACTCAATTCTTCCTCCTTCGGCGCCATTGCTGCCCGGGGGCAACTCATCCTGCGAGCACGAAGCCGCGAGCAGGAGAAACCCGAGGAGCGTATATGTCGGTCTGTATATAATAGTGTGCATATTCAAGTCGGTAGGAGTAAGCATTATCTTTTTGGAACATTTATATCAGGATTATAGTCTTCCGCCGGAATCCATTCCTGAACGCTCACCTCAAACGGGATTTTTCCTCTTTCGATGATAGGTTCACCCGGAGAAGGGTCTTCCGGGTCGTGCCATCCGATACCGTTCGAATAATTGAGTTTATAGGTATAAATCTTTCCTGCTTCCCATTTGGCCGCTACAGGCAAAGCTGCCCACCCGAATCGACATATTTCGACAGTCGCGTCCGGGATGTAGCGGAGGTCTGCACTACTCTCAGGGGTGGTATAGTATTCGCCGTCGATGAGATAGAGGCGCTCAACGATTTTTCCGTAGCGGTCGATGGCGAAATATTCCACGTTCATATTGTCGCTATTGACGGGGTAGGGATACACAACTTGATTGTCTGTATTTTTCACCCTCATGAGGACACTGAAATACATTTTGTCCGTGGAGTAGTCGGCATCGGCGATAGCAGGATCATTTATACCTTCCCATGCCTCTATTCGTGTACTCATAGGGATCAACATGGCAGGGCCTGCGGTTCCCATCAAGGAGACAGCATCATTCTCAGACAAATGCGAACCCGCTGCTTTGCTCAGGCGCACTACTGTTTCACCCGCAGAGAAAATGTGCTCCACGGCAGAATGGATGCCGGATGTGTTCATCCATGGTGATGCCGGCGCGATTTCGGCTCGAGGAAGGACAGAAAAATTGAAATCGCCAAGTGTCAGAGGGTTGCCGATGCGTACTCCTGCTATGTCGAAGTCATTTTTATCATTATTTCCCCATGCCGACAGCTCGATACGGGCAAGCTGATGCTTGAAATCGAGTGCGATTCCAGTTCCGCCATTATCCTCCAGTGAGCCGGATGAATAGGCTGTCAGGAAGTCTGCCTGATCGGCAATCTCGCGTGCCACTACGAATTTCTCAAGTCTGAAGTCGAGGTTGACGCCAACATCGAGGCGTTTGGTGTTGTTAGCCAGATTAAAATATTGGATGCCGCATGTCTCCTTCATAGATGCCACCGACGGATAGTAAGCAAAGAAATGAAGTTTGTTTTTCGATGAGGGCCACAAGCATTCGTTCTCTTTTGAATAGAAGGCCCCGGTCTCATCTTTCTCGAATGTGCCATCCGTGAAATATGGGTCAATGATTCCGGCTCCCTGTGCGACACCAGGATT
>CAMWQB010000124.1 GCA_947176295.1 uncultured Porphyromonadaceae bacterium | reverse complement strand
ATGGAATCAGTCCTAATTTTTATGTCCTTAAAAAATTTTATCGGACAGCAATAATATTTTATAAAATTTGACGGGTTGAATGTGAGTATTACAGAGAAATATGAATCCACCCTTACACAAGATGTCTTGCCTAAAACGCGTGTTTCGGAGGTTTACATATCCGACCAAGGATATATTTGTTTTGAGGACCAAGACGAGGAATTGATTTTGGCCTTAAAGTGCAATGAAGATGGCTCAGATATAGATATGTTTTATGTTGGCGAATATGACAATATAGAGCAGGTGCAGTCCGATACCGGAAAAAAGAACGAAAAGTTCGCCAATACTTTCAGACAGTTCAAGTACTGGATCGAGATCGGAGGAGAAACAGTTTCGCAGGCCCCGAAGCCGACCCAGACCGCCGCGAAGCCTGCTACTCAAAAGCAGACGCCCAAGCCTGCGGCGCAGCAGCCGGGCAAGCTGTGGGCATCAATTCCTTCCATACAAGCAAATCCTCCGTCGAAGGGCCAGACGAAAATGTATGTGAACTATACGCTTACGTCCAACACGGACAATCTTCGCCGACGCCTTTTCGTGTGGGATGTGAACGGGCAGAAATATATACTCAATCCTGCGAACGGGCAGCAACTCCTGGCCGAGAAAACCGGAGCTGTGGGCGGCGAAAGCCAGCAGCTTGTCCTCGACCTGTCGAAACTCCCCGCAGCTTCGCCCTCCAAGCCTTTCCGCTTCACTATCTGTGTGTTTGTCAACGATCCTACCTTAAAGCAGGAGTTGGCGAAGAAGTTTTTGGGCGTATATCATTGGGATGGTTCCCGCGTAACGTATCATCCTGGCTCATAGCGGGGAGGGGGAAGGGGAGCCGGGGAAACCTATTTCTTCTCGGTGGCACGACGCAGAATCATGTAGCCGGCGCCTTCGTGGCCGTTTATCCTAACGATGGTGTCGCTTTCCACCTCGATGGTTGAGAGCAGGGGCAGAATGCGCCGCAGGGCATCTTCGGTCGCCATATTGTCGCAGGCCATTTCAGTTGTAGCCCAATCGCTGAAGCTTATTGAATCTCCGGAAGTGGTATAGGGGCCCGTGAATATATTGCAGTTTGTTTGGACATAGAAGCTGCTGTCTTCGAAGGTTATGTACTGCCTTATTCCGGGCACTTCGTCGGCGGGACGCACGTAGTCGGAATCGTTGAAGACTATGTTTTCGAGATACCATTGCCCGAGCAGGTCGGTATGAGCTACCGGAGTTTCAGCGCTGACGCCCGTCTTTGGGCCGGCGCAGCTTGTGATTGCAGCTGCGAGGAGCATGAGACACAGATGTTTCATATTCATAAATTATGTTTGGAGTAAAAATATAATCCCGCGCCGCCGGAGAGATGGCGCGGGATTGTGCGTGTGTAATTTTGAGAAATTAATCAGTAGCTGTGGCTTTCCTTATCGAGCTCCTGCTGAGTGAGCTGCGTGGAATTCATCTTGCGCCAAACGGCGAAGATATATGCC
The DNA here is from genome assembly GCA_947176295.1 of uncultured Porphyromonadaceae bacterium. Lineage (GTDB taxonomy): Bacteria > Bacteroidota > Bacteroidia > Bacteroidales > Muribaculaceae > CAG-873. The sequence goes on along the minus strand of CAMWQB010000124.1, from coordinate 2,313 downwards.
AGCACGAAAGGAATGATGATGCTCACCCAGCTCATGACACGCAGAGTGAAGAGGCTCGACGACGAATTTTCGATCGAGAGCGACGACTGCATGTCGAGGGTCGAGGGATAGTATGCAGCGCCCTGATAGCCTGCGAGGGCGAAGAGCACGAGCACAACGACGAATGCGCCGATGCCGCTCCACCAGATGCCGCAGCGCCAGTTTGCGTCGAGGCCCGTGCGGAACACGGCATAGAGCACGGCCACCACACCCAGCACAAATACCAGGCCCATGGGCCACCATGCGAGCATGTGGGAGAAATACATGTTTGGCACGCTCACGAAGGAGCCGGTGGCTGCGTCGTAGCGCACGCCGTCGGTGGTGAAGAGCACGAGGAGGAAGCCCACGAAGAGCACGGCGAAGATAATGCCGTTCACGAGGGTGGCGCGGCGCATGCGTGCCGTCAGCTCGGGCTGGCCGCCGATGTTGTTGATGAAATACATGGCAGCCTGAGTGCGGCCGAGGAAGAACACGGCCACGCCCAGGAGCAGATTGCGCCACGAGGCGATGGCTTCGAGGCCGCGCGTCGGAGCCCAGCGCGAGATTACGGGGCTGGCTGCATCGAGGATGTTGCCTTTCACCACCGTGAATTCGGCGCCGAAGAACATTCCGGCCACAGCCACGCCAAGGAGCACGCAGCCGAAGAGGCCGTTGAACATCAGGAAGAAGTCGTAGGCGCGGGTGCCGTATAGGTTGCCTTGCTTGCGGCGGAATTCATAGCTCACGGCCTGGAGGATGAAGCTCAGGAGGATGAGCATCCACAGCCAGTAGGCGCCGCCGAAGCTCGTGGAGTAGAATAGGGGGAAGGAGGCGAAGAAGGCGCCGCCGAAGGTAACGAGCGTAGTGAAAGTGAATTCCCATTTACGCCCGAGGGAGTTCACCATGAGGTTGCGTTCGGTATCGGTGAGCCTGCCGCAGAGCATCGACTGCCCCCCCTGCACGAAGAGAAGAAACACTAAGGCCGACCCGAGAATGCCGATAAGCAGCCACCAGTAGTGCTGGAGAATGGATAGTTCTGTCATTGTTTTCTTATTTTAAAAGGTTGTGGCTCCGGGCCTTATTTTGTGATGTCGGTTTTTGATGCCCGCGAGATGTAGCGGAGCATGATGCTGATTTCTGCCGCGAGCATCAGAGTGAAGATGGCGGCGAAGATCCAGAATGTGAGCTGTACGGACGACGAGGGGATGTCCGAGATAGCCGCGTTGACGGGAAGCAGATTCTGGATTGTCCAGGGCTGACGGCCCACTTCGGCCGTTACCCAGCCGGCCTGGCTGCATATCCACACCAGAGGAATCGAGAGGATACCTACCCAGTGGAGCCAGCTCTTCTCGAGCAGGGCCGTGCTTCGATACGACACGAAGAGCACAAGGAGGAAGAAGAGCAGCAGATAGCCGCCGAGGAGTACCATGATGTGGAAGGAGTAGAAGGTGAGGGCCACCGGTGGAACGGCGTCCTCGGGCGACGACAGGTAGCCGTAGCCGAAGTCGGCGAAGTTGGCTTGGACGCGTTCGGCGGCTGCGGCCATGGCTGCCTCGTCGCCGGCTTTGCGGGCGCTCTCATAGTCGCGGAGGGCCTGCTGAGCGAGCTTGCCGGATGCGATGCGGTCGGCGTAGGAGTTGGAGTAGACAGTGTCGCCTTCGGCCGTGATCGTGCGCCCTGCAAGGAGGTCTTCAATGCCGGGAACGAAGAGCGAGGTGCTTCCGTCTATCATCAGCGAGAGCCCTTTGGGGATGTCGATGCTGAAAAGTAGCGGTTCGGCATCATTACCCGGTGTTTTCTCGGGGTTGAGGATGCCTATTCCCACGAGGTCCTGCCCGCAGGAGCCGCGGTAGAGGCCCTCCATGGCTGCGAGTTTCATAGGCTGCACGCGGCTCACCTGCACCGCCGAGCCGTGGCCCGTGCAAAGTGTCAGGATAATTCCGGCCAAACCCACCCAGCCGCTCACTTTCAGCGACAGGCGTGCCGTCTCCTCATTGCGGCGACGGAAAAGAAGCCAGAAGCTTATGCCGGCCACAAATACGGCTGCAAGTACCCAGCCCGACAGGACCGTATGGAAGAACTTGTTCATTGCCACGGCGTTGAAGGCCACTTCGAAGAAGTTGTCCATCACGTTGCGCATTTGCGCGGGGTCGAACTGCATCCCCACGGGGTTCTGCATCCAGGCGTTGGCCACGAGAATCCACAGGGCCGAGAGGCTGACGCCCAGGGCTGTGAGCCATGTCGAGGCAAGGTGGAAGCCGCGGCTCACCTTGTTCCAGCCGAAGAACATCACGG
>CAMWQB010000123.1 GCA_947176295.1 uncultured Porphyromonadaceae bacterium | reverse complement strand
AATACGAACCCAGATGGTAATAAAATTAAGAAGTGATACTAAATTCTAAGAATATACGTTATATTTGCAGATGATAAGTGAGAGAACTTGCGAGTATGGACAAGGCTGAGTCCGATGGTATCGGCGGAGCAAGTGTATGAAAAGGGATGCAATGCGCCGTAGGAGCAAATGTTGGAGTTGCTGAAAGACGTTCGGATAAAGAATTGATTTTTAGGACATAACAAAAGTGGAGTTTCCCAAGTGGGACCACTACCTAAAAATAAAGCAGTTACGACAACAGTCGTAGCTGCTTTTTCTTTTGTTTTGAACACAACCCTGAACACATGACTGAGGCAACAATATTTTACTTTGTCTTATGGTGGCCTGTTTGCATGTCGGAGTGTTGAAATTTAAGTTCCGGTATACGGAAAATCGAATTTATTCACAGAAAAATACAGTGATGGAGATTAGAAGAACTACCCTTAATGACCTGACGCGAGTGATGGAGATCTATGATATAGCTCGACAATTCATGAAGAGTACAGGCAATGACACACAGTGGAATGACAGCTATCCATCTGAGAATTTGATTACTTCAGACATCAATGATGGCGTGAGCTATGTCATTTTAGATGGCGAGCAAATCGTAGGTACATTTGTGTTTGTGGAGGGTGAGGAACCAACTTATTCCGCCATCGATGGTTGTTGGCTGAATGAAAAGCCTTATGGAACAATACATAGGATTGCATCTGATGGGTCTACCAAGGGAATAGCAGATATATGTCTTAGTTTTTGTATAATGATGAATCCGAATATCAGGATAGATACCCACAAGAATAACTCAGTTATGCTGAGCTGGATCGGTCGTTCGGGATTTAAAAAGTGTGGAATTATTCGTGTTTCCGACGGTACGCCGCGTTATGCCTTCCAATTGGATGAAAAAAATTGAATTTCGAGAATTTCCGGTTGAAATGTTCTTATATTTTTGTAAGAGCTTGTTTTTTAATGATTGAACGCCTGTTTCTCCTTGCAAATTAATTGGCGGGTAGGCATAAGATTCTTTCTGTAGTCGTTGCTGAGATATTGGAACTCAATCAGAAATCTAACGGAGGCAATACTGTTAATACACCGGAATATTTCCTTATTTTGTAGATTAATCCGTGGAGGCGGTCGAGGTTGTAGTAATCGTAGTACTACCATATTCTGTGCATCAGTGTCCGGGCAGTGAAGAAAAGGGCGGGGATATGAGAAAATGAATTTTTGTCGAAAGGACGGGGTGCTTGGAAGGATTGGATATTTTTATTAACTTTGAGGATAAATAAGTTCAATACTAAAACCGTAGCCAGTATGACCCCGAATCAAGAAAGAGTATCCGCTCAGTTTTCCTCGTCGGAGAAGCCCGTGCAACCCCTTGTATTCCGAAGCAAATCAAATGTATATCTATATATTTTCCCCATAATCATCTTTATAATTTTTTTAGGGGGAGTATACTTCCTTCTATCATCGGAGCCATTTTTTTCAACATTAGCCGTGGCATTTGGAGCTCTTGTGGTATTGGCGGCATATTCATTTTTCTACTTATCAATAAAAAACATTACATACACAATTGACGGCGAAAACCTGACAATTACCAACACATCAGTTTTCAATAAAAAATCGACAGTGGTTGGCATTGACAGAATCCAGTCTATAATCAAGGGCAATTACATTGACTCGAATACGTTCGACTATTCGCTTTCGTTTGATAAACTCCGTATCAACTACGATAACGGGAGATGTGTTTATGTGTCGCCTGAGGATGAGGCCGGGTTTGTGAAGCTTCTTCAAAGCATAAATCCGAGGATTGGATACGGCGCTTGATGCGCGTCTAATATTGCAACATGGGGCAGTTCAATACGTTCGAGGATGCAATAGATTTTTCTTTCTGGCGGGAAATCTGTGAGGCCTACGGCACGCCGCGGCACTTTCTGTCGGGGAGAATATTTCACACACGCCGGCAAGGTGATGCGCCATGTGGGCTGGATAGTGTCGGGTGGATTTAAACATTCTCTAATCGACAGCTCGGGCACCCGGAAGGCTGTGGGGTTTGTATTCGAGGGCGCGGTGCTGGCAAACTATATGAGTGCGATCTGCGGAAAACCGATGCCTACCGACATAATTGCGATTGAAGATTCGGATGTTCTCTTGGTGCCGGTTGAAACGATGCGAACGCTATTGGTCTACGATCCGACGCTGAATCTTTCTTTTGTGCAAGCATTGTTTGCCCAGGCCTACGAAAATATCCTGGAGACCTACCGTTACACCCCCGAGCAGCGCTACCGGCTGCTGATCGAACGCTATCCTCGAATTACGGAACAAGTATCTCTCGGGGAGATAGCATCATGCCTCAACATATCCTACCGCCACCTCCATCGGATTCGGGAGGCGGTGCTCAAGAGATAGCAACCGCAATCTGACATTTGTCATATCGCAACTGAAGGCATTGTCATACCTTTGCATTAGAAAAATTATTAATCAAAGGATATGACAAGGATATATGCGCTACTGCTTATTGCCTGCCTTTCTTTTTCTTCCTTAACGGCAGATGCCCGGAAGATTCCTCGGTCGCTCTACGGACACATCTCCCTGACCTCCGGGGATTCGATAATTGCCGAGGACACTATCCGTGTGAGTATTCCGCAGAAGAAAAAGAAACTGGAGATAATTGCAAACGCCTACACCCACAAGAGTAAAATCGAGCGGGTCATCGATCCGGATTCCGTCAGAGCCGCGACGATATGGACACCATCGGCACCTGAGAGGCCTCATACCTTCGTGTTTCTGAAGGAGTATGGCTGGTGTCAGGAGGTGGAGCACAGCCCATACATCACCCTCTACTGCTATGCCTCGAAAGGATTCCACATATCCGGGAACGGCGGGATATGGATTCGAGGGAAAGGCAAAATGCTCGTTTTGAAAGGAGGGAAAATTTATGATTTCGGACAGCCAGATAAAAAACTCGACAAAAAATTACTGGCAAAGTTTGAATCGCTGGTAGCGGATGATCCGGACTATGCCGCATACCTGAGAACAGCGCGCGGACGACGCGATAAAATCCTTCGAAGTCTTGTAATGTACAATCCTAAAAACCTATAAGCTAAATATTCAGTATGGCAAAGAAACTGATATCGACACTCGTTTTAGCTGCCGCCACGTGCGTTGCCGCTTTTGCTGAAAAAGATCCTGATGATTACCACGTACAGGTGGTGCTTGCCGACGGCGACACCATTACGGGCTATATCCATAATGATCTCAAAACGGGACTTAAAAATATGTTTTCCAAGACAGGCTCGATCCGGCAGTATATCAACGTTGGCGAGAAACTCAACGGCGGAGAAACAAAAAGATACAGCGCTTCGGAGATAAAAGAGTATCGCTTCCTCGAGCCGACTGAAGGCTATCCCGACGGAGCCGTGTGTGTATCGGATATCATTAATTCTCCCGGCATGTTCAAGCCGATGCGTTTCGTAAGAGGGCTGGCATGGGAGCTCGACCGCCGCGAAAGCGGCTCTATCCTGCGATGGGATGTGTATCAATCTACCGGCGGCCGCAATAGCGTGAGCTATCTTGTCCCCGCTATCGGCATAAGGCTGAACGGAGCCCGCGGGGCATTCATCATAGCAGCTAACGGGATGTTCAATGATACGCTTTTCATGTTATATCTGAAAAAGAAGTATCCCGAACTGAAGAAGGCATGGGAAGAATATTACCACAAGGGAAAGGATGCTAAGGCTCACAGAAAAGAACTTGTGGACAATCCTTCCACCGCTCTGTTGTTTTACGAGAAGTTCCTGCTGACCAATCCACAGATACAGAACGAAGAGTCCGAGTAATATCTGCGGAGGAGTTTCGGGGGGGGGATGAGGGGCTTTAATTGTTGTTTAAGATTTTTTCATTATCTTTGGGAG
>CAMWQB010000122.1 GCA_947176295.1 uncultured Porphyromonadaceae bacterium | reverse complement strand
TAGGCTCGTGGGCTCGGAGATGGGTTTAAGAGACAGGGGTTGGGGCTGGGGACCGTGGTATCCGGGCCCGGGCTATCCCGGCGGTTGGAGCCGTCCGTGGCAACCTACGGGGATTCCCGGAGCATCGCACCCACATCGCCCGAGCTATGCCGGTGCGAGCGGACACGGTGGTGCCGGCTATCGTCCCGGACAGGCTACGACATCGAGCATCGGCACCGTGCGCCCGGGTAATATGGGACGCGGTCGCTACTCGAGCGGAACAAACAGCGGAATTACCACGAGCTCGAGTCGCCGACCCGGGAACATGATGCCTTCGTCGGTGAATGGCGGGAGCAACACGGGAGTACGCCCCGGCAATTCGGGACGCGGGCGCGAGCCCGGCGCTCCCAGCCCGGCTTCGAGAAACCGTGGCAGCTACGGTTCATCGTATAACACAGGCTCGTCGTCTTCGGGCTCGTCGGGGAGCTACAGTAGCGGAAGCCGCGGAAGCAGCAGTTTCGGAGGCGGCAGCTATGGAGGCGGCGGGCGCTCGGGCGGCGGCGCTTCGGGCGGACGCGGACGTCGATAAAAACGGAACAAACACATTTCAACTGATTATAAACAGCAAGAACACGATATGAAAAAGACACTGAGAAGCGGCATAGCCGCGGGGCTTTTCGCCCTTCCGCTACTTGCGTCGGCCCAGAGCGCGATAGATGCCAACGAGCTGAACGGCTCGGACGTTCGCGGCACAGCACGATTCGTGGCCATGGGCGGAGCGTTTACGTCGCTTGGCGGCGACTTGTCGAGCATGACACAGAATCCGGCCGGCCTCGGGCTTTACCGCAGGAACGAAATCGGCCTGACCTTCGACATAGAGAAACGGAACTATTCGTCGGAGACGGCTACGAATACGTTCAGCAACTCCAAGACCCGTGGAAATTTCGACAACTTCGGGTATGTGGGCACAGCGATGCTCGGGTCGTCGGCACTCAGGAGCCTTTCGTGGGGCGTGAGCTATCAGCGTCTGAACTCCTTCCACCGCCGCCATCAGGGCTATAACATTCCGACGGAGACGTCGCTCTCGAACTACATCGCCTCCTTCACAACTGCTCCGGGCAGCGACCTCGACTTCGGCACGAACTACAATCCGTATCTCGACTCGTCGGAGGACTGGCTGAGCATCCTGGGCTATACGAGCTATATGATCAATCCTACGGGGGGGCCGGGAATGTATCAGGGATTGCACGGGAACAATACTTATGGCGACGCAGCCTACGTGATAGAAGAAACGGGCTACCAGGACGAGTATAACATCGACTTTGCCGGAAACGTGTCGGACATCGTGTACTGGGGTATCGGACTCGGCATCCAGGATATAAGCTACAGCCGGCGACTCCTATACAGCGAAAGCATGGAGGATGCTCGGATCCACTCCGAGCGCTACGGCACGATAGCAACGGGCGACGCAGGCTTTGACCTTGACTCGTACAAGACGATCGACGGTTCGGGCGTGAATCTGAAGGTAGGCGTAATCGTCCGTCCGACGGATGACTTCCGCGTGGGCCTGGCCGTTCATACGCCGACGTGGCTCCACCTCAACCACCAGGGAGATGCCGAAGTGAACTACAGCTACTACGACCCGAATGTGGCCGAATACAGCAAGAATCCGCTTGCGGGTCGCGAATATACGAACTGGTATGACTACGATTCTCGCCTGAGAAGCCCGTGGCGCATCATGTTCGGCGCGAGCTATACGATAGCGTCGAAGGCGATCGTGAGCGTGGACTACGAGCGCGTGCAGTATCAGGACATGCACATGAAGTATCAGACGTCCGATGCCTTCGGATATACCTTCGTAACGGATGAGGCCGGGAATGCCGATGTTAAGAGCTACTTCAAGGGCGGCGACATCGTGAGAGTTGGTGCCGAATACAGAGTAACTCCTCAGTTCAGCGTCCGCGCGGGCTACAATTACCAGACGAGCCACGTTCGGGAGGCAACGACCAATGCCGGGGCGAGCGTCTACACAGCCGGGGTTGACCCGTCGTATTCTCTTGGGAAGGATACGGGGAACCTGTCGTTCGGGCTGGGCTACCGCTACAAGTCGTGGTATATCGACTGCGCCTACCAGTGGAAACACCAGGAAAGCACATTCCACGCCTACACCGATTTCGAAGGCTTCGAGGCTCCGAAGGGCAGCATGACGGACAATATCCATTCGTTCGTGATCTCGACCGGCTTCAAGTTCTGAGTGGCCACCGATCGGAAATAGTCATCACTATTAACAAATCGGAGAGTTATCAACAAATGTTCCACGAAAGTGAAACATTTGTTTTTTTATTTGCGAGGATGTTAGTATCTTTGTGCAAACAAACTCCTCAGCTCCTAATAATATGGGAAAAATCATAGCAATAGCTAACCAGAAGGGCGGCGTGGGCAAGACTACGACGACGATAAATCTGGCGGCCTCGCTGGCTAACGAGGGCAAGAGCGTACTTATAATCGACGCGGACCCTCAGGCCAATGCAACATCGGGCTACGGTATTGACCCGCGGTCGATGAGCTCGTCGATATACGAATGTATGGTGGACGGGTATCCTCTTGACGGCTCGCAGGTGAGCACGTGTATGAAGGGCCTCGACCTTGTGGGGTCGCGTATAGACCTTGCGGGCGCAGAAATCGAACTTATCAACAAGAACGACCGGGAGCGGGTGCTGGCGCGGCTTCTTGCGCCCGTAAAAGAGAAGTATGATTACATAATCATCGACTGCTCGCCTTCGCTGGGACTGATAACGGTGAACGCGCTGACGGCTGCGGATTCCGTGATTATTCCGGTGCAGGCAGAATATTTTGCGCTCGAGGGCATAAGCAAGCTTCTGAACACGATACGCATCATCAAGGGGCGTCTGAATCCGGGGCTTGAAATCGAAGGCTTCCTGCTGACGATGTATGATGCGCGTCTGCGTCTGGCGAACCAAATCTATGACGAGCTGAAGGGGCACTTCGGGGATATGGTGTTCAATACGGTGATACCCCGAAATATCCGCCTGAGCGAGGCACCGAGCCACGGGCTGCCGGCACTTCTCTACGACAGCGAGAGCCGCGGAGCGACGAGCCACCTGCTGCTTGCGCGAGAAATAATTGCGAAACACAAGAAAAGAAAATGAGCCATACGAACAAACGCAATGCCTTGGGGCGCGGTCTTGACACGCTGCTGCCGATGGACGATACTCCTGCGAGGGGGTCGTCGGCGATCAATGAGATAGCTTTGGCCAATATTTCCGTGAATCCGGACCAACCGCGCCGGACCTTCGACGAGGAGAGCCTCGAGGAGCTGGCTACGTCGATAGCGCAGCTGGGAATAATCCAGCCGCTGTCGCTGCGCAAGACGGGCCCGGACAGCTATCAGATAATCGCGGGAGAACGTCGCTACCGCGCGGCACAGATGGCGGGTCTGAGCTCTGTTCCGGCGTACATCCGCACGGCCAACGATGCGGAGCTGACGGAAATGGCTCTTATCGAGAACATCCAGCGCGAGGACCTGAATGCGATAGAAATCGCGCTGACCTTCCGGAAGCTTATAGACCAATACAACCTGACGCAAGAGAGGCTGAGCGAGCGCATAGGCAAGAAGCGTGCGACGATAGCGAACTTCCTGCGTCTGCTGAGGCTCCCGGCCGAGGTGCAGCTGGGACTTAGGGACCGCCGTGTGGACATGGGACATGCGCGTGCGCTGCTGACTATCTCGGATCCTGCGCTGCAGCTCAAGCTCTACAACGAGATATTGCGGGACGGGCTGAGCGTGCGCCGCGTGGAGGAGCTTGCAAAGGCCTACCAGGCGGCGGCTGAGGCGGGGGAGAAACCGGCCGAGGAACCCGGACGCGATAAAGAGCGGGGAAAGAACGACTTCGAGGTGCTGAAGAAGCATCTGTCGGCAGTGTTCCAGAC
>CAMWQB010000121.1 GCA_947176295.1 uncultured Porphyromonadaceae bacterium | reverse complement strand
ACTGTTTTACCGCTCGCGGCTCGACGATTTCATAAATACGCTTGGCACGACGTTTGTGGGAATGCTGCTGGTGTATTTCACGGCTCTGCTGAACGACAGCATCACAGACAGGATGGTGTCGTATGAACTGATGGCCGTGCTTTGGGGATGCCTTTTCATTCCCGTGTATGCCGTGCGGCTTGTCATCGCCACCTCCAACATCCGCCGGCGCCAACGCGAAGGGAACGGCTGGCGGACACTTATTATCGGCGTAACGCCGTCAGCCGTGAAGGAGGCTCGGCGCATAGAGGCAGCCAAAATGATGGACGGAATGACCGTGTGCGGGTTCATTGATCCGCGGCGGGAACATGTTGAGGAGGGCACCGAGCTCGAAGGTGTGCCGGTCTACGGGTTCGGGACCGACTTTACGGAACTGAAAAGGCAGCAGGCCATCGATGCAATTGTGATAATGCCCCACCCTTCGGGCATGAATTCGACGCTTGAGGTGATAAACAAGCTGTATCCTCTTGACCTGCCGATGCTTATTCCTCCGGGGCTACACAACCTGATAACAATGCGTCCGAGGATGACGACGGTGAGCACGGAGCCGCTTGTGGATATAACCAACGCGCACGTGCCTCCACGCTTGGCCAATATGAAGCGGGCTTCGGACATATTGATTTCCGCCGTGGGTCTTGTGGCGCTCTCGCCTTTGCTCGCGGCGATTGCAATCGCCGTCAAGCTGGATTCAAAGGGTCCTGCCATCTTTCGTCAGGAGCGTGTAGGCTACCATAAGAAGCCCTTCAGAATATTGAAGTTTAGAACGATGCACACGGGAGCAGAGGAAAACGGGCCGGCGCTGTCAAGCACGGACGATCCTCGCGTAACCCGCATCGGCAAGACGCTGAGAAAATATCGTCTGGACGAACTGCTGCAACTGTGGAATGTGCTCGTTGGGGAAATGTCGCTTGTGGGTCCACGCCCCGAACGCGATTACTACGTGCAGCAGATACTGAAAAAGGTACCGGCCTACAGCCTTATCCATCAGGTGCGCCCGGGCATCACATCGTGGGGAATGGTACGCTACGGATATGCCACGACGGTGGATGAGATGATCGAGCGTCTGCGCTACGACCTTCTCTACATCGAAAACGTGAGCCTTGGCGTGGACCTTAAGATATTATATCACACAATCGACACGGTGCTGTCGGGACGCGGAATGTAAGAGACATGACACAGCCAATAGACGAGAAGAAAGGGACGGGCGCAACAACGGCGACTACAGACCGCGGCGGACGCAAAGGCCTGCGTGAAGCAGCCTTGAGCTTCCTTGTGTGGCGGGAGAAACACATAAAGGAGAAGAACTTTGTGCTGGTTCTCGCGCTCCTGGTGGGGATTTTCTCGGGACTTGCGGCCCTTGTCCTGAAGTTTCTCATACACACGATTTCGGGTCTTCTGACAGCAAAAATCAGCGTTGATTCGGGGAATTATCTCTACATTCTTCTTCCTGCGGCGGGGGTGATTCTGTCGGCCTTGTACGTGAGATATGTGGTGAGAGACGATATCTCGCACGGCGTTACGCGTGTGCTCTACGCAATTTCCCAGAACAAGAGCCGCCTTAAAAAGCACAATATATACACGTCGGTGGTAGCCTCGTCAGTAACTATAGGCTTCGGCGGATCTGTGGGGGCCGAGGGCCCGATTGTCTACACGGGAGCTGCTATAGGGTCGAATCTTGGAGCAGCCTTCAGGATGTCGCCCCGAATTCTGATGATACTCGTGGGATGCGGCGCGGCGGCCGGCATCGCGGGTATATTCAAGGCGCCCATAGCCGGAATGCTTTTCACCATCGAGGTGCTGATGCTCGACCTTACGACTGTGTCGGTGATGCCCCTGCTGATAGCATCCATCACTTCGGCTACTATAGCATATGTATACACGGGCTATGAGTTTGAATTTTTCTTCGCTCAAAGCGAGGACTTCTATACCTCGCGCATTCCTTTTGCAATTGCCTTGGGGCTTGTGTGCGGATTTATTTCCATATACTTCACGAAGGTGATGAACATGATGGAGGGTTTCTTCCGTCGCTTCAAAAACCGCTGGCTCAAGACGGTAGTGGGATGTGTGATTCTCTCGGGTCTGGTCTTCATATTCCCGCCGCTCTACGGCGAAGGCTACGGCTCGATTACGGGGCTGCTCGCGGGCGACCCGAGCTCTATCGTCGAGGGTTCGATCTTCTATGGAGAAGGCGGCAGCACGTGGTTTATACTCCTGTTTATCTTCCTACTCGTTGTGATGAAAGGGTTTGCTACCTCGTCGACAAATGGTGCCGGTGGCGTAGGCGGCACTTTCGCTCCGTCGCTTTATGTGGGGTGCATGACAGGATTTATATTTGCTTACGGTCTGAACACGTTTATCCTCCCTGAAGGCTTCGTACTGTCTACCAAGAATTTCGCCCTGATAGGTATGGCCGGAGTGATGTCGGGTGTGATGTATGCTCCTTTGATGGCGATATTCCTCACGGCGGAACTGACCGGCGGCTACTCTCTCTTCCTTCCGCTGCTGATAGTGAGCACTATATCATATGGCACGGCCAAGATGTTCGAACCATACAGCATATACGCTACCCGTCTGGCCAAACGCGGCGAGCTGATGACGCACCATAAGGACAAAGCCGTGCTGACTCTTCTGAAAGTGAATTCGGTGATCGAGACGGATTTCATGCCTGTGTACCCGGACATGACGCTGAAGGAAATGGTGGATGTAATATCGCAGAGCAAGCGCAATCTTTTCCCCGTCATAAATGAAAATAAAGCACTTGTAGGTGTGGTGCTCCTTGATGATATACGCAACATCATGTTCCGGCCGGACCTCTACCGAAAGATGAGGGTGAGCAAGTTCATGACTGCGCCTCCGGGAAAAATCGAAATCGGAGAGTCGATGGATGCGGTGATGAAGCTTTTCGATAATACGGGAGCGTGGAATCTGCCGGTTGTCGAGAAGGACGGCTCGTACGTGGGATTCGTGTCGAAGAGCAAAATCTTCAACTCCTACCGCCGTGTGCTCCGCCACTATTGCGAAGATTGATGAAACAGATAATAATAGAAACAAACATAAAGGACTAAAATATATGGCATTACAATGCGGCATTGTCGGGCTGCCCAATGTTGGCAAATCGACACTCTTCAATTGCCTGTCGAACGCGAAGGCACAATCGGCAAATTTCCCTTTCTGCACGATCGAGCCCAATGTGGGCGTAATCACCGTTCCTGACGATAGGCTTACAAAACTCGTGGAGATGTGCGAGCCTCGCTCGGTGGTTCCGGCGACGGTTGAAATCGTGGATATCGCAGGTCTGGTAAAAGGCGCTTCCCGCGGTGAAGGTCTGGGCAATAAATTTCTGGCCAATATCCGCGAGACGGATGCGATAATCCATGTTCTTCGTTGCTTCGACGACGACAACATCACGCACGTCGACGGCTCGGTAGACCCCGTGCGCGATAAGGAGATTATCGATACGGAACTGATGATAAAGGACCTGGAGACTGTGGAGAGCCGTATTGCCAAGACACTCAAGCAGGCCCAGACCGGCGGCGACAAGGTTGCAAAGATGCAGTATGAGGTTCTTCGCCAAATCAAGGAAGCTCTCGACAAGGGGCTGCCTGCTCGGTCGGTGAGCTTTGACAGCCCTGACGAACAGAAATTTTTCAAGGAACTATTCCTGCTTACGGCGAAGCCGGTGCTGTATGTATGCAACGTGGATGACGCGGCTGCGGCCAATGGCAATGCTTACGTCGACGCCGTGCGCGAGGCGATAAAGGATGAAGGGGCCGGTCTCCTGATCATTTCCGCCCGCACAGAAAGCGAAATCGCGGAGCTGGACACGTGGGAGGAACGCCAGGAGGTCCTTCAGGAGATAGGGCTCGAGGAGTCTGGTGTTTCGCGACTGATCCGTGCGG
>CAMWQB010000120.1 GCA_947176295.1 uncultured Porphyromonadaceae bacterium | reverse complement strand
AAGGCCGGCATCCAGCTCACTCCCACCTTCGTTAAGGTTATCTCCTGGTACGACAACGAAATCGGCTACTCCAACAAGGTGCTCGATCTCATCGCTACCATGGTTAAGATCAACGGCTAATACTCCGGCGGTCTAAAAAACCTTATCTCACACAAGGAGGCATCGGCATTCCCGCCGATGCCTCCAATTCATTATCACCCCCACAAGTACCACCATAATGACGGAAAAAGGCCTCCCCGCTCCGGGGCTCCGGTACGAAAACGTTGAAAGCGCAGCCATCGACCTCCTGCGCTTCCCCATGGCCGTGCTGGTGGTGGTGAATCATTCTTGTCCGTCTCTGGTGCCTATGTCCGAGGCCGACTTTCCTCTGCTGTCGGGCGAAGGGATATTCACATATATCTCCTGTCTGATTGCATACGTGATAGGACGCGTTGCCGTCCCCACATTCTTCATGATTTCCGGATATCTCTTCTTCCGGAACATCCCCCTCTTCAACGCCCGCAGCTTCGCAAAAAAGATGAAAGGGCGCCTGCGCACCCGCATCATCCCATACGTGCTCTGGAACATCCTGCCTTTCGGCATCTGTCTGCTCTATGCCACAATCGGCATGATTTACAATAACGGCAACCCCGAAAGCATCCCCGACAACCTCCGCCATGCCACCTTCTGGGGCATTATCTGGGATATAAATATCTGGGGCGACAACACCAACTTCTTCGGCCTTCCAACCCCCAATTGCGCGCCATATAACGCGCCCCTGTGGTTCATGCGCGACCTTATTGTGTCCATGGCCCTCTCGCCTCTCGTATATCTCATTGTCCGGCGCCTGCCCTTCACGGGCCTCGCCTTCCTTTTCGCTTCGATGTATCTCCACCTGTGGCCCTTCGTGCCCGGGCTGGGCGCATACGCCATGTTCTACTATACCCTCGGCGCATACTTCGCCATCCGTCGGAAGAGCATCGTGGCTTTTGCAATCCGCTTCAAGGTGCCGGTACTCATTTTGGCCATCGTGCTCGCGCTCTTCTGCGCATGGTTCAATGGCGCAGGCACACCCACAGGTGAAGCCGTCTTCCCCTTCTTCCAGCTCTTTGCCGTCTTCAGCTTCTTCCTCATAGCCGCCGAGGCCGTAAAGCGGGGCCATCGCCCGTTCCGAAGCCTCATCCCTGCATGTTTCTTTCTCTATGCCCTGCATGCCGCACCGCTGTTCGCCTACCGGGGCTGGCCGGCAAAAATCATCAATCAGTTCTACATCTATCTGTTCGGCACATCAAGCCCCGCGGCGCAGGCCATTACCTTTTTTCTCACAGCCACAACCACAATCATCTTCTGCCTGGGCGTCTACGTGATTCTGCACAGGACGCTCCCCCGCGTAGCCCGTGTCCTCACCGGACGCCGCAGATGACCAAGTTCTCCACCACGGCAATGAAATCACGAATCATTCTCATCCTGAGCCTCTTTTCACTGCTCTTCTCTCCCGCCACCTATGGACGTCGCCCGGTCGACAGTGGGAAGAGCGTTGTTTCCACCCTTCTCAACGACACAGCCGATGCCCGGCGAGTGGAAAAAGCCCTCACTACCAACGCACCGGCCGCGCCGAAAGACCATGGGCTGCCGCGCTTCGCACTCGTAGGAAAGAACCACGAATTCTATCTCGGGGTGGGAGCCCAGTTTCTCGGCGAAGCTGTCTTCGACATCGGCGACCAAATACCCTCTCCCTTGCTCTTTGCTCCGGCGACGCTCATTGCCGCACGTCCCGGCAGTCGCGAAAGCCTGGGGTTCGCATGGCAGTCCTCCTCGATATATCTCAATTTTGTGGCCATGCCGCAAACCGACAACAGTATCGGCCTCTTCTTCAAGGGCAGCTTCACGGGCTCCGGAAATAATTTCTCGTGCTATCACTTCTATGCCCGCTTCCGGGGGCTCTCCGTGGGCTACACATCCGACGCATTCACCGACGCCGCGGCCGAACCGATGACCCTCGACTACGAAGGCCCCAACGGCTATCCCTACGCCACCCTATTCAACGCCTCGTGGACACAGAAATTCGGGCATGGAATATCCGCCGCCATCGGCATCGACGCACCCTCGGCCTCCATAAGCTGCGGCTCGACGACCGGCGCCGTGAGCCCCTGCATCCCCGCCGTGCCTCTCTACGTCCAATACGCATGGGGCGGAGACGCTTCTCACGTGCGCCTATCAGGACTGCTACGCCCCTTCCGATACCGCAATCTGGTTCTCGACCGCAACACGACCCTCACAGGCCTCGGAGCACAACTTTCCGGGATTGTCTCTATCATGCCTTGTGTGTCGTTCTGTGGCAACATTGTCTACGGCTCCGGCATCGGCTCCTACATTCAGGACGACGCAGGCCTCGGGCTCGATGCCATGCCGGCCTCCGAACCGGGCCGCATGGCTATGACGCGCAGCCTCGGGCTCACAGCAGGCCTTGCCTGGACAATAAGCCCACGGCTCTGCGCCAACCTCTCGTGCAGCCGCCTCGCCAACTATCCCGGCAAAAAAGCCACTGTCCCCTCCGACGGATACCGCCACGGCGAATATCTTGCCGCAAACATAATATACACCGTAAATCGATTTGTTTCCGCCGGAATAGAATACGACTACGGCCACCGCCGCAACTTCGGCCCACAAAGCCTCCACACCAGCCGCATCCAAGCCCAATTCGCCCTGACGCTTTAAACCCAAAATAACCGAGCCGCAGATTCCTCGCGGGATCTGCGGCTCCTTTTTTAGGTGTATGTCTAATTATGAAAGCTGTTTCAGAATTTTGAGTTGTTCGAGACCGTAGCTCCGCCCGAACAGTCGACTTTTGCATCGCGGACGGCTGCACGCACCGACGCGCCTGCATAGGCATTGATCTTGCCCTTCTGCACGAAGAATTTGGATGCGTTCACCGAGGCGCCGGCAGAGGCGCCGATTTCGGCCCGGGAGCTCTCCCCTTCCACTCCAATGGAGGCTCCCGCGGATGCCTCGATGTCGGCGTTTTCGCACTTGAGCAGAGCAAAATTTATCGTTGCTCCCGACGAAGCCGTGGCAATTGCTTTTGGGGCCGCAAGGTCGGCGAACGAGACAGTGGAGCCGGAATGCGCTTCCACCGCCAAAGTGTCGTAGATATTGACCGGAGCTTCCGCAGCGATATCAGCGCCGGCGTATGCCGCAAAATATTTCACAGCCGGGGCGTTCACGTAAGCCTGAAGCCGCTGTGAATCGGATTTATAGCGGAAATTCGAACCGCTCTTGAGCGAAACGCTGAGCGTGGTGCCGTCCATTTTTATATCCGCTACTTCAAGCACATCAGCAGGAGCCTTTACCACGACAGACGTTGCGGAAGGGTTCTGGGTGTAATACACCTTCACTCCGCTATAAGCTTCGATAGCCTGAATATCTTTGAAATCATACGTGCGTTCCTTGATCTCGCCCTCAGGCGTGCGGCCGCCAACTGAAGATGCGATATTCTCCAACTGGGAAACCGAACATGAGCTAACGGACGTCGCGAAAATCACGGCTGCGATACCGGCCTTCATTGAGGCAAAAATACCTTTTGTATTCATTAGATTGTAGTTATATTGCGTTGATATATATAAGACGCACAAACCGCAGAAAAATTACCACCTCGGATAAAAAAATTGCAGCTCCGCTCCCAAGAAACTAATCAATACCACGTTACGCCATTCTGGAGCGACGAGCGTTTGTCGTACTTAAGGTCGCTGAGAAGCGACGACTTCACCGCGATGTGGAAATTATAGCTCTTATACGGCCCTACGGGCACGAAGCTGGCCGTCATCGTGAAGCAGTGGAGGTCGCGCGACACATTGCAGTTCATGTACGCAAGCTTCTTGGTATCGAAATTATACGAGGCTGTGAAAGAGAAATTCCAGTTGGCCGTGGGGCGTATATTGCCCGAGAAGGATAGATTCTGAGAAATTTTCGAATCATATTCCATCTTCTCTTTATTGAAAGCGCCATAGGCATACG
>CAMWQB010000119.1 GCA_947176295.1 uncultured Porphyromonadaceae bacterium | reverse complement strand
CTCCAAGACCTCGACCCCCCAACCGCCGAGGGGCTCCAGGCTTCGGAATATTAGAGCCCACTGCCCCAACATTTGTTTATTCTTCGGGGTTGTTGCGGGAGCGGTAGGGGGTGCGCAGGGCCACGCGGCGGATTTTTCCACTTATGGTCTTGGGGAGCTCTTCGACAAATTCGACAACTCGCGGATACTTGTAGGGGGCGGTTGCGTGCTTCACGAAATTCTGAATTTCCTTAGCAAGTACTTCACGGTCGGCATCGCGATAGGCTTCGGCGAGCACCACTGTCGCCTTTACGAGTTGACCGCGAATCTCGTCTGGAACTCCTGTAACGGCACATTCCACCACGGCCGGATGTGCCATGAGTGCATTCTCGACTTCGAACGGCCCGATGCGATAGCCCGACGACTTTATGACGTCGTCGGTGCGTCCTACGAACCAGAAGTATCCGTCGGCATCGCGCACAGCCACGTCGCCCGTGTGGTACAGACCGTCGTGGATGGCCCGGGCCGTCAGCTCGGGGTCGTCGATATATTCTCGGAAAAGGCCGGTGGGCCTGCCGCGATCGAGCCTGATCACAATCTCGCCCTCCTCGCCATCGGCCACAGGCATGCCATCGGCATCCACGAGGTCAATGTCATAGAGAGGTCCCTTCCGGCCCATAGAGCCCGGCCGCGGCTCTATCCAAGGATATGTGCCCACGGTGAGCGTGGTTTCCGTCTGCCCGAAGCCCTCCATAAGGCTCAGCCCGGTGAGGCGTTTCCAGTCCTCGAAAACGGAGGGGTTGAGGGCCTCGCCGGCGATGGTGCAATATTTGAGATGCGAGAGGTCGCAGGCGGCCACATCCTCGTGAATAAGGAAGCGGAACACGGTAGGGGGCGCGCAGAACGACGTGATGCTGTAATCGCGGAGGATTCTCAGTAGCTCCTTGGCGTCGAACTTATCATAGTCGTAGACAAACACATCGGCTCCGGCAATCCACTGGCCATAGAGCTTGCCCCAGACGGCCTTGCCCCAACCTGTATCAGCAAGCGTGAGGTGGCGGCTGGCGGGTGTGAGATTGTGCCAGAATGAGGCCGTGATGATATGTCCGAGCGGATAGGTGAAGTCGTGGGCCACCATCTTCGGCTCGCCCGTGGTGCCGGAGGTGAAGTATATTAGCATCGTGTCGGAGTTCTCGTTCGCGTTTTCGGGGCGGCGGAAAGGCGCCGCTGCGGCAATGCCGGAGTCGAAATCGTGCCATCCTACGGGCACCACGGGCCCCGTGGAGATTCGCACGACCGGAGCTCCGGTCGCCGCCACGGCTTCATCCACATGCTCCACAATCTGCGCCTCTCCAGCGGCGACTATGGCCTTGACGCAGGCCTTCTCGATGCGGTAAACAATATCATGGGGCGTCAGAAGATGTGTGGCAGGAATAGCCGTGGCCCCCAACTTGTGGAGTGCTATAATCGAGAACCAGAATTGAACGCGACGTTTGAGAATGAGCATCACGCGGTCGCCGCGGCCAATGCCGAGCGATGCGAAAAAGGAGGCCGTGCGATCGGTCTCGGCCTTCATCTCCGCAAAACTGAGGTTGCGGCTGTTGCCGTGGACGTCGATCCACGTAAGAGCCCTGCGCTCAGGCTCTTCCGCAGCCCAGGCGTCAACTACGTCGTACGCAAAATTGAAGTTTTCGGGCACCTGCAACTCAAAGTTGCTCATAAAATCGTCATAGGAGTTGAAGGACGACTGCTTCAGAAATCGTTCAAGCATATATCCGGAATAAAATCTGCACACATTTGCAATAATGTGCAAGCTCGAGGTTAGAAATTGTACACTTTTGGAGCGAAACCACGCCAAAAACGTGGCATCCGGACAAAGATAATCCTTTTTTCCCGAACCTGCAAAGAAAAATATCCTCTCCGATTCTCACTAAGGCCTGACAACCGAACTTCACATGAAGCGCCCGGCCCGGGCATCACTTCCGCCAAAATTTTCTTTTTTGGAGAATTTTTGGAAAGTTGGAATTTTTGTATTATCTTCGCGGTGATTTAAAAATCCTACACTACCATTTAAAAATACCTACGCCTTATCCATGGGCAACTTATGGCTTCGCAAACCTACCACACGGGATCATACCCCTTAGGGGCATGATGCTTTTGTGTGTGTATCCACGAGCCTTCAAAAGAAACATAGCCTAAACCATCTTTACCATAAAATAATCCAATGAAATTTATTCGCACTTCATGCTTTGCGGCGCTGGCACTGGCAGCAATGAGCGCATCAGCCGACATCCCCGTGAAGATCCTGAACAATTCCAACGGAGATTTCGCCGATGACGAAGTTTACATCGGCATTCTCGGCCAAATAAAAACGAACTATATTTATTACGACCTCCAGGAATCCGCCAGCCAAAAACGCTGTGTAATCCACACCCTCGATGAAAGCGTAAACCGCCTGCACGCCACCGAAGGCGACTGGGGCTACGCCGACATCTTCACAAAGCTCTCGGATATTCCCGACAATACGTTCTATATCGGCGACACCTTCGCATGCCGAATGTTCATAGCCTTCAAGTCGCCGATGTATCTCCACGCTTTCCCAACGGGATACGCCGGTGCCGACATGAACAACCCCAATGACCCGAACGCCAAGGTGCGCTGGGAGCTCATCGAGTTTACGTACGAACCCGAGATCTACGACGGGCAGATATGGATCAACCACACCCGCGTGGATGCTTTCCAGTATCCCATGGGCCTCGAGCTCTACGCTACCGGCAACCGCGACGGCAGCCGCCCCTACACCAAGCGAGGCGAAATCGTAAACTACCGCACGGTCATCGACCGCTGGAATTCGGCTTACGCCTCCACCCCCTACAAGGACTGCTACTACAATCTTATCGAAAAAGACAATCTCGGAGGCATCATCAAGCAGCCCTCGAAGGTGGAAAGCGTCAAGCACGCACACCTTTTCGACGACTATATCAATAAAATCTGGGACTACTTCCGCACGAACGAAGCCAACATCAACATGGGCATCCTCGGCCGCTGGACCGGCCGCGTCCAGGGCGATGCATTCATCCTCACCTGCGCCGAAGGCACATACTGGGAAATAGGCTCCACTGCAACCGTGAACAAGCCCACGACCGAAGACGCCATCGAAGGCGCAGGCCCCTTCGCCGAAGGCTCCGACCGCGACAAGACCGTGCAGTCGATGTTCTGCTCGGCCTTCAACCGCGGACAGTTCCGCGCTCAGACCGCCGAACAGAACTGGGACCCCGAGAACGGTATCAAACCCTTCCAGGGCGGCACGGAATATCCCTGCAATGAATACGTGAAATTCTTCCACGACACGGCCATCTCGGCCTCCGATGGCAAGACCTACGCATTTGCCTACGACGACACCTACGACCAGAGCGCAACTTGCTACACCACCGCTCCAACGGCCGTAACCGTAACTCTCGGCGGCTTCGCCAACGGCGGAGGCGGCGGCGAAGAGAACCCCAACCCCAATCCGACGCCCAATCCCGATCCTCAGCCCGATCCCGTGAGCATCCCCGCAGCGCCGGCTCCTGAAAAGAGCGCCGACCTCGTGAAGAGCTTCTTCAGCGACGCCTACGCTTCCATCTCCCCGAACCTCGTGTTCGGCTCATGGGGACAGAGCACCAAGGACGAAATCGTGGCTCTCGACGGCAACAATGCCTACAAATTCTCCGACTTCAATTATCTCGGCCTGCAGGTTTCGGGCGCCAACGATGTAGTGAACGTATCCGATATGGCTTACCTCCACCTCGATCTCTACGCTCCGGCCGAGATGGATATCAACATCTATCCTATCTCCCTGAATCCTACCGTCGATGGCGACAAAGCCACCAAGCACCTCACGGCCGGTGAATGGAACTCCTTCGACATCGCTCTCTCCGACTTCCCCAACGTGAACCTCGAAAGCTTCGGCCAGTTCAAGATGGACGGCGGCAACGGACAGACCTTCTACCTCGACAACCTCTACATGTGGCGCGAGAACGGCTCGACCCCCGTCGACCCTGACC
>CAMWQB010000118.1 GCA_947176295.1 uncultured Porphyromonadaceae bacterium | reverse complement strand
GCGATGTCTCGCGCCGTCCGTGCTGCTGCGATTGCTATTTCCGCGAGCTCTTCTGCTGTCGGGTCAGGCACCACCGCGCAGTCCGCAAACACCAGAATGCCATCCGTGCCGTAAGGAAGTCCTTCCGGAAGAAGCATAAGGAATGCTCCGGACACGACACTGATTCCCGGCATCGTCTTTATCACCTGGAAGGCCGCGCGAAGCACGTTCCCCGTTGTATTCATCGCTCCCGCAACCTGCCCGTCGGCATCTCCGGCTTTCACCATCAGGCAGCCTAAGTAAAGAGGGTTGGCCGTCGTCAGGCGCGCTTCTTCCATTGTGATGCCTTTCTTCTTGCGTAGTTCATAGAAGAGGGGAGCATACTTGTCTATCACCTTCTCGTCTGCCGGATTCACGATTTTGGCCTTCTCGATATTGGGTAGCTCGAGTTGCTTGGCCATGCCGAGAACTTCAGCAGGGTCGCCGATAAGTATTATTTCTGCAAGGCCTTCTGCAATGATGCGGTCGGCCGCTGCAAGCGTACGGGGCTCCATACCTTCGGGGAGTACGATTCGTTGAGGCCTCGCCTTCGCGCGTGCCGTGAGTTTTTCAAACAGTGTCATAGCTTTTATTGGGTCTATGGTATTCGTTTTCGTTAGTTATATGCAAAATTACAAAAATACCACCAACTCCCACTATCTTTATTGTATAAAAAAACAGAAAAAATCCGCGCATCTCCCGGGGCGGGCGATACGCGGATTTTTTATTTAACGTGAATTACTTCTTTTCGAGCATCGAAACAGAGCGGTTGATAAATCTGCTCAGGGTCTCGCCCTTCAGCAGGCCATTGCCAAGCAGAGCCAGGTCGATGAGCTGCTTCACCATATCCTGACCTTCGGCATAATCCTTCACAAGCTTCTCCTGCTCGCTCCGGGCTTCGGCCACGGCTTTCTCAAGGTCCGATACCTGCTTTTCTTCCTCGGCTGTCAGTTTGCCGTCTTTAGCACCCTTGCGGATAGCTTCGATAGAGGCATTGTCCTCGTCAACTGTGCTCATCAGAGGCTCTACCTTTGCGTCAAGCGCATTGTCGGCTTCATCGCGCACAGCCTTCACAAGCGGATGCTCCGTGTTCACAACCAGCATATAGCTGTCGGGCATCTCGCCATAGAAGCTCATGCCGGGTTGCATCGTCGCAAGATCCTTCATGCGGCGCATATACTCGTTTTGAGTTATCACGATCGGTGCCGACGTCGGCGACATTGCCTCGAACGATACAAGGAAGGTGGTCTTCTCGACCTCAGGCACCTGCGACGAGAAGAGCGTCGTCATGATGCTGCGTTGCATCGGCGTCAGGTCTGCCTCCTTCTTGTCTTCCTTTCGGATAAGGTTTTCAACCACATCGCTGTCCACGCGCACGAGCTGCGTCTTCTCCAGCTTCCGTTCCATCAGCTGGACGAAGTGGTTGTCGAGCTGCCCGTCCAGGAGAAGCACGTTGTAGCCCTTGTCGTTCGCTGCCTTGATGTAGGTATACTGTGCCGTCGGGTCCGTCGCATACAGATAAACTATGTTGCCGTCCTTCGCCGTCTGGTTGGCCTCCACAAGCGTCTTGTATTCATCCAAGGTGAAATATTTTCCCTCGGTGTCCTTTAGGAGGAGGAACTTCATTGCCGCGTCGCAGAACTTCTCGTCGGTAAGCATGCCGTAGATTATGAACAGGCGGATGTCATCCCACTTCTTCTCGAAATCACTGCGGTCGGCTTTGAAGAGGTCCTCCAGACGCGAAGCAACTTTCTTCGTAATGTAGCTCGAGATTTTCTTCACGGCCGTGTCGCTCTGTAGATACGAACGCGAAACATTCAGAGGAATGTCCGGCGAATCGATCACGCCCTGCATCAGCATCATGAACTCAGGCACCACGCCTTCCACCGAATCCGTAACGTACACCTGATTGCAGTAGAGCGAAATGCGGTCCTTGCGGATATCGAAGTTGTTCTTGATTTTCGGAAAGTAGAGAATACCCGTAAGCGTGAAGGGGAAGTCTACATTAAGGTGGATCCAGAACAAAGGATCGTCCTGTCCGGGATAGAGCTCGTGGTAGAAGTCAAGATAGTCCTTGTCCGTCAGGTCAGCAGGTTTCTTCATCCACTGGGGTTCAGTAGCGTTCACCACCAGGTCGCGGTCCGTGTCCACATACTTGCCATCCTTCCATTCCTGCTCCTTACCTGAAATTACAGGCACCGGAAGGAAGCGGCAATATTTCTTCAGAAGTGTGTCAATACGCAGCTGCTCCAGAAATTCCTTGTTGTCGTCGTCGATGTAAAGAATGATGTCTGTGCCGCGTTCCGTGCGCGAACCCTTGTCCATCGTGAACTCAGGCGAGCCGTCGCACTCCCAGCGCACCGGCTCCGCGCCTTCCTGATACGAGAGCGTCTCGATCACAACCTTCTTCGCAACCATAAAGGCCGAGTAGAAGCCCAAGCCGAAGTGGCCGATGATCGTATTTGCCTTGTCCTTGAATTTAGCCAGGAATTCCTCGGCTCCCGAGAAGGCTATCTGGTTGATGTATTTGTTCAGATCCTCTGCCGTCATGCCCACACCGCGGTCGCTCACTGTCAGCGTGCCGGCTTCCTTGTCGATGCTCACGCGCACGTCAAGCTCACCAAGCTCGCCCTTGAAGTCGCCGAACGACGACAGCGTCCGAAGCTTCTGAGTGGCGTCCACTGCGTTCGACACGAGCTCGCGAAGGAAAATCTCATGATCGCTGTAAAGAAATTTTTTGATGACAGGGAAGATATTCTCTGTCGTTACTCCAATAGTTCCTTTCTGCATAGTATCTTATGTTATGTTTATTGTTTTTGCTATTTGTTTTCGATATGTATAACAATGCAAATGCCGTGCCAGCTTAGTCTTCCCGGTGCAAATTTATATAAAAAATCTAAATTTGAAATATCCGTGGAAAATCCGTACCTTTGCACCAGTCAAACACATTCTTATCAATCCCCCCATCTACACATTTCTTTATGGCAAAAATCGGATCAGTAATGACCCCCGTCGGCCGCAAGGCTCTGCTTCTCGGCAGCGGCGAGCTCGGCAAGGAAGTAGCTATCGAGCTTCAGCGTCTTGGCGTCGAAGTTGTCGCTTGCGACAAATATCCCAACGCCCCCGCTATGCAGGTCGCTCACCGTAGCTATGTCTTCAATATGCTCGACGGAGTGAAGCTGCGCGAGGTTGTCGAACTCGAAAAGCCCGACCACATCATTCCCGAAGTCGAAGCAATTGCCACACCCATGCTCGTCGAGCTCGAGAAGGAAGGCTACAACGTTACTCCCACAGCCCGCGCCGCTCTCCTCACCATGAACCGCGAAGGCATTCGACGCCTCGCTGCCGAAGAGCTCGGGCTACCCACGTCCCCATACCGTTTCGCTTCCACCGAGGATGAATACATCAAAGCCATCGAAGAAATTGGCATTCCCTGTGTCGTCAAGCCCGTGATGAGCTCCAGCGGTCATGGCCAGAGCACAGTCAAGTCTCCCGAGCAGATCCACGACGCCTGGAAAGAAGCCCAGGAAGGTGGTCGCGCCGGCGCAGGTCGTGTCATTGTCGAAGGATTCGTCGACTTCGACTACGAAATCACACTCCTAACCGTCCGCAGCATTTCCGGCACAACATTCTGCGAACCGGTAGGCCATATTCAGGTCAATGGCGACTACCGCACATCCTGGCAGCCCCAGCCCATGAGCCCTCTTGCTCTCGAGCGCGCTCGCCATATAGCAAAGGCTGTTACGGATGCCCTCGGCGGATATGGAATATTCGGCGTCGAACTCTTCATCAAAGGCGACGACGTGATATTCAGCGAAGTTTCTCCACGTCCACACGACACCGGCATGGTAACAATGATTTCGCAGGACCAGAGCGAATTTGCCCTCCATGCGCGCGCCCTCCTCGGCCTCCCCGTCCCCGCAATCCGCTTCTTCGGCCCCTCAGCCTCCATGGCCATCGTAGTCGAAGGCGACACCGACAAAATTGAGATGGACGCACTCGAGAAAGTACTCGCTGAGCCGGGCGTGCAGATTCGCATATTCGGCAAACCCGAAATCCACGGGCATCGTCGCATGGGCGTAATC
>CAMWQB010000117.1 GCA_947176295.1 uncultured Porphyromonadaceae bacterium | reverse complement strand
TATTCCTGGACTTTCGATGGTGGAGCCTGAAGCGAGCTTCCTGGTGTGGCTTGACTTCCGGGCGCTTCATCTGGGACAGGATGAGATAATGTCGCTGCTTCTGGACAAGGCGCATCTGGCCCTCAACGACGGCACGATGTTCGGCGCTCAGGGTGCGGGATTTGCACGCCTTAATGTGGGAACGCCTCGATGTGTGCTGAAGAAGGCTCTGGAGTCGCTCCGCTGCGCGATTGTTGAATCGGAACTTACTCTTGCATAATGTCTGTACGCATTTTTCCTCCTGAAGAGATGCTCGAAACGAGCGTGAGCCTGCCTCTGAGCAAGAGCATAAGCACGCGGGCTCTGATCATGGCTTATCTGACACCGGGGGTGTCGGTGCTTCCGACTGAGGGCATCTCCCAATGCACGGACACGGCCATCCTTCGCCACTGCCTGGAGAATCCGTCGGCGACGGTGAATGTCGGCGCGGCGGGGACGTCGATGCGCTTTCTTACGGCGCTATATGCTTCGATGCCGGGGCGGGAGATAACGCTCGACGGGTCTGAGCGGATGAGGCGGCGACCGGTAGGGCCTCTTGTGGATGCGCTCAGGCAGCTCGGGGCGCGCATCGATTATCTCGAGGAAGAGGGATTCGCTCCGCTCCGAATCTCGGGACGCAGGCTCTCCGGGGGCCGGGTGGAGATGGATGCTTCGGCTTCGTCGCAATATGTGTCGGGGCTGATGATGGTTGCGCCGATGATGGAACAGCCGTTGGAAATACATCTCACGGGAGGAGGGGCTGCATCGTCGCCTTACATCCGCATGACGGCTGAGATGATGTGCCGGCGCGGGGTGGAGGCTGAGCTGGAAGGATATGATATTCGGGTGCCCAATACGCCCTATCTCCGGACGGCTCAGGATGCGGAGTCGGACTGGAGCGCGGCGACCTTCTGGTATGAAATTGCGGCTCTGACGGCGGGATGGGTAACCATCGCCGGGCTGAGGGCTGACGCTTTGCAGGGCGATCGCGGGGTGGAAAAGATTTTCAACCGTCTCGGGGTGCAGACGGAGTATACGGCGGAGGGAGCTGAGCTTTCGGCGCTTCCGGATGTGTATGCCCGCATCGACGGCGACATGTCGGACATGCCTGACGCCGTGCCAAGCATCGCCGTAACGGCTGCCATGCTCGGGATTCCTTTCCGCCTTTCGGGCGTAGAGGGACTAAAAATTAAGGAGTGCGACCGCCTCGCGGCTCTGCGGAATGAGCTTCTGAAGTTCGGAATCATCCTTGAGAGCGAGGCGGAGAGCGGAGCCGGGGTGCTTGCCTGGGAAGGAGCTCGCGCTCCTATCCGGGCCCTTCCGGTGGTGAATACTTACGATGACCACCGCATAGCAATGGCCTTCGCTCCTGCGGCGGTGTTTGTGCCGGGAGTGGTTATTGAAAATTCAGGCGTTGTGGATAAATCTTATCCCGGCTTCTGGGACGCTCTTCGCGAGGCGGGTTTCATAGTTCAGCCGGCCGATGCCCCAATCCCTGAGGCATATAGAAATACGGAGGCGGAATGACTGCGTCGCTGATTTTGCTTGGAGTTCTGCTTGTGGTGGGCTGTATTCTGTATGCTCACCATCGCCTGACGGGAGGCAGCGCCGAAGCTTCTGATCCTGAGGCTACAGATGCAAGCAAGGATAGAGCGGCGACGCCTGACGACGAGGGTTGCTGCGGGATGCACATGACCTGCGAGCGCAATTCTCTCCTGAGTTCCGTGAGCGAGAGCGTGGAATATTTCGACGATGAGGAGCTCGACCGCTTTGCGGGACGTCTTGAAAATGAATATGATAATAGTGAAATCGAGGAATTCCGAGAGATACTTCTGACGATGCCTCCGGACAATATCGCTGCGTGGGCCCGCAGCCTGCAGCTGCGTGGAATTTCGCTTCCGCCGGAGGTGCGCGACGAACTCCTGCTGATAGTTGGCGAGGCCCGGGCGGCACGCGCCCGAACGGCTGTGTGAGGCAAAAAAATAAAAGATAGAACATGCTCGAGATACTTGGCTATCCCTTTTTCCAAAGAGCTCTGGCGGCAGTGGCGCTTATAAGCATCTGCGCGGCCGTGGTCGGAACGTACGTGATAACTCGAAGAATGGTTGCGCTGTCGGGAGGGGTTACACACGCTTGCTTCGGGGGCCTCGGGCTGGGATATTTCCTGGGGGTAAGTCCTATACTTACGGCCGGACTTTTTGCCGTAGGGTCGGCGGCGGCGGTGGAATGGATGTCGCGACGACTGAGCATACGCGAGGATTCCGCGATAGCTGTTGTGTGGGCGCTCGGGATGGCTGTGGGCGTGCTGTGTGTGTTTCTCACGCCGGGCTACGTGCCTGAGCTCAATGCCTTTCTTTTCGGCAATGTGCTCACCGTGTCGGATGGCGACCTCCTTGCTTTCGGCATCTATGCAGCTGTGCTATTGGGCTTTTTCTTCAGCTTCCGCAAGGCGATAGTGGCATGTGCGTTCGACCGCGATTTCGCCAAGGTGTCGGGCCTTCCGACCGGATTCATTTCGTATACGATGACGATGCTCGTGGCAATCGGAATAGTACTGACTATCCGTGTTGCCGGTATTATGCTCCTTATGTCGGTGCTGTCGCTTCCGATGATGGCGGCCGAGACCTTCTCGTCGCGTTTCATGCCTATAGTGAGAGCGTCGATATGCATTTCGCTGCTTTGCTCGCTGGGCGGCCTGGCAGCTTCGGCTGTGGCAGATGTTCCTGCGTCAGCTCTCATCGTCCTACTTATGGGAGGCGTCTATATCGCCGCACGCATTGTTGCGGCTTTCAGGCGATAGGACAAGTGCCGAATAGCGCTCGGGGTCGCGCTCCACTAAGAATCGCGAACAAAGATCGATGACGCGAAGGCAATCGTCTTCGTCGAAATAGCCCATGTGGACAAGGTGGCGGGGCCTGCCGAGGCGCAGGGCCAGCCATGAATAAGCATTATAGCGCGAGCGCTTATGGCCGTCCTTCCACACGATATCGAAGAGCCGGTGGGCTTGCCGGCGAAGGGCCCGAAGGCGCGCTGAGGCTACTCGCCCCTTCGGCTGCTCGGAATAGGGATGGCACGACACCCGGGCTCCGCAACCGGGACACACATAGTAACGGCCGCGACCTTCGGCTGCGGGTCCGAAAATTTCGCGGGCTTCGCGAAGTTCGGGCACGCCTCCGCAATAGGGGCATTTCCGCGCTGTGAAAATTAGTTTCTGCTCGGGTGTGAAGCGGGCCATCCTAAAAAGCGGCTCTCAATATAAGACCAGTGAATTATACGAGTTTGGCGAACGAGGGCGGAAGCTCGGAGGAGAAGTTCATGTCGCGACGCGTTACGGGATGGACGAACCGGAGGGTGCGCGCGTGGAGGGCAAGCCTGTGGATGGGCGATGCTTCCGCACCATACCGGCGGTCGCCTACGATGGTGTGGCCGGCTTCCTTCATGTGGACGCGAATCTGATTCTTGCGTCCGGTGGATAGGCTGAGCTCGACCATGGAGTATCGTCCTCGCTTTTTCAAGGTCTTATATGACGTTACGGCCAGCTGCCCCTTGGCCGGATCGGGCGTGGAGTAGACCTCGTGGGCGGAGTTTTCGGCGAGATAGCTGCGGATGACGCCCTCTTCGGGTTCGAGGGTGCCATTGATGATGGCAACATATTTGCGCTCGAGCACCATATTGTTCCAATTATGCTGCATGGTCTCCTTAGCTTCGACTGTCTTGGCAAACATCATAAGGCCGGATGTCTGCTGGTCGAGGCGATGGACTATGAAGAGCTTGTTCCGCGGGTCTTTGCGCTTGAGGTAGTCGCGGAGGAGGGAATAGGCGGTGCCGTCCTTTTTCTTGTCGGTGCCCATGGAAAGGAGGCCGTAGCCTTTGTTGACTACAATGATGTCGTTGTCCTCGTATACTATCTTGAGGCGCGGATTGCTGAAGGTCTGGAATTCACGGGACGTATTTACGCTTACCCGATCGCCGGCCATGAGCGGGAGATTGAAAGCGGTGGAGACGGAACCGTTGACCATCACCTGATTGTGCTTGAGATAATCCTTTACGGTCGTGCGCTTGCGGTCGGCAAGACGAGCCATGAGGAAATCGAGAAGTCCGATGCCGGAATCGGAATCGGGAACGAGGTCT
>CAMWQB010000116.1 GCA_947176295.1 uncultured Porphyromonadaceae bacterium | reverse complement strand
CGCCTCCCCCCCGCAAAAAAAGAAAGCCCCGCCCGGGAATTCCCCGGACGGAGCCAAATATCAAGCGGTAAGCAATTCTTTACATCATGCCGCCCATGCCACCCATGCCGGGTGCAGGAGCAGCCGGAGCAACAGGCTCCTTCTTCTCTGCGATCACACACTCCGTAGTCAGGAACATGCCCGCAATCGAAGCTGCATTTTCCAGAGCCACGCGAGTCACCTTCGCCGGGTCGATTACGCCTGCAGCAAGCAGGTTTTCGTAAGTGTCCGTGCGAGCATTGTAGCCAAAGTCGCCCGAGCCCTCGCTCACCTTCTGCACAACCACTGCGCCTTCCACGCCGGCGTTCGCAGCAATCTGGCGCAGGGGCTCCTCGATAGCGCGGCGCACGATGTCAATGCCCGTCTGCTCATCGTCGTTCGCTCCCTTCAGGTCCGAAAGAGCCGAGAGGCAGCGGATATATGCCACGCCACCGCCGGGAACGATACCCTCCGCAATCGCAGCGCGAGTTGCGCTCAGCGCATCGTCCACGCGGTCCTTCTTCTCCTTCATCTCAACTTCCGAAGGAGCACCCACGTGTAGCACAGCCACACCGCCGGCAAGCTTGGCCAGACGCTCCTGCAGCTTCTCGCGGTCATAGTCGCTCGTCGTCGTGGCAATCTGAGCCTTGATCTGAGCAACGCGCGCTGCAATGCGTTCCTTATCGCCGTCGCGGTTCACGATGGTCGTGCTGTCCTTGTTCACGCTCACGGAATTGGCCGTGCCAAGGTCCTGCAGAGTTGCATTCACAAGCTGCATCCCCTTCTCCTCGGAGATTACCGTGCCCCCTGTCAGGACAGCGATATCCTCGAGCATCTCCTTGCGGCGGTCGCCGAAGCCCGGAGCCTTCACAGCGCACACGCGCAGCGTGCCGCGAAGTCGGTTCAGCACAAGTGCCGCAAGAGCATCCTGCTCGACATCCTCGGCTATGATCAGCAGAGGACGGCCGCTCTTCGACGTGCCCTCAAGCACCGGAAGAATATCCTTAAGGCTCGAAATCTTCTTGTCGTAGAGGAGGATGAAAGGTGCATCCATTGCGCATTCCATCTTCTCCGTATCGGTCACGAAGTAGGGCGAGATATAGCCCCTGTCGAACTGCATGCCCTCTACAACCTCGATGGTCGTCTCGGTGCCCTTGGCCTCGTCAACAGTGATTACGCCTTCCTTCTTAACCTTCTCCATAGCCTCGGCTATCAGGCGGCCGATGGTCTCGTCGTTGTTGGCCGACACGCGGGCCACGTCCTCAATCTTCTTGAAGTCGTCGCCCACTTCCTCGCTCATCTCTTTGATGTGTGCCACAACGGCTGCCACAGCCTTATCGATTCCGCGCTTGAGGTCCATCGGGTTCGCACCCGCCGTTACGTTCTTCAGACCCACTGCGATGATGGCCTGCGCGAGGACGGTTGCTGTCGTCGTACCGTCGCCTGCATCATCGCCGGTCTTCGATGCCACTTCCTTCACGAGCTGGGCGCCCATGTTCTGGAAGGCATCCTCAAGTTCAACTTCACGAGCCACGCTCACACCGTCCTTCGTGATGTGAGGAGCGCCGAACTGTTTCGAGATTATCACGTTTCTGCCCTTCGGACCGAGCGTTACCTTCACGGCGTCGGCAAGCGCGTCAACGCCTTTCTTCAGCTCTTCACGAGCCTGGTTGTTGAACTTTATGTCTTTTGCCATTTCGTTTCCTTTCAATTTGTTTTAGATTGTTTCAGAAAATTGTCTTCAGCAGATCACAGCTAATACTTCGTTTTGGCGCATGATCAGCACCTTGTCGCCGTCGAGGTCGATTTCAGTCCCCGCATACTTGCCGTAGAGAACCGTATCGCCCTCTTTCAGAATCATTTCTTCATCCTTCGTGCCCTGCCCAACGGCAACTACCGTGCCACGCTGAGGCTTTTCTTTTGCTGAATCGGGAATGATGATGCCGCCCATGCTTACTTCTTCGGCCGCGGTGGGCTGGATAATCACGCGGTCTGCCAGTGGTTTGAGTTTCATTTCTGAAATATGGTTTTTATGTTTTTGTTGTTATGGTTTTTTCTTGTTTCTGACACAAGCCTTGCAAATCCCGTGCCAATCGTTTAACATCATTCCGCCCCATGAGGTTCACGCCGTGCGCCCACGCTCAGACGCGTCCCGCCGCTGTGGGCTGTCAGTTCGGGTGCAAGCTGGCTCTGAACGGTACAGATTCCCGATGTCATAATGCCCGCGCTCCCGGCCGTCTCCTCGTAGCTCAGGTGATACGTCCCCTTGGGAAGATAGTCTATAAACATCCTCGTCGACGCGTCGCGGTTTTCGCGGTAGAAGAATAAGCCTCCCGACGATGTCCACCCCGACAGCTGTTCCACAGGTTCCATTCCCGAAGGCCGCTCGTCTGTTATGGTCACGTATTCCATCTCCCGGCCGGCCTTGATTTCAAGATCCACGCGCACACGCTCACCAAGGCCGATTTCCGTCTTCGTCGCATCGGTCCACGAGCCGCCGCGCATCACCATCATCCGCTTCACCACCCGCAGGTCTTTCCCCTCCCGGGCCGCGATTTCCGCCGAAGGCTCTTTGCCTATGCCTGTCAGCGAGCCATACGATGGCGTTTCCCCGTTCGGACGGATGCTCAGGCGCAGAACTTTGCCATTCACGGCCGGCAGCTGCAAGCTGAAGTAGCCGCTCGAGCTCTCCTCTTTTTCGATCGTCAGCGCCTCCCCGTTCAGAGACACGTTGTTCGATACCTTTGCGTCAGTCCAAACCGTACCCGTTAGCATCACCGCAGCTATCACGTAGTCCGGGTTCCTCGCCCCAAGATCGTCCGTAGCCTGCGTCTGGAGAATCACCCACTGCCTCATGCCGTCGAGTTCCTCATTCGTCGCGCCATTCTCCTTCAGAGCCTGGATCAGGGTGGCATACCCGCGGATGTCGCTCACCGACGGGAAGCTCGTTCCCATCTCCGTGCTCTCGACCTCGAATTCCTTCACCGATGCTGCCAGTGCTTCCGCCGCTTGGATTTTTCCGAACGCGCGCAGAGCAAGCGATGCATATCCCTTTTCCACGGTATCCAGCTTAGCCCTGTTTTTCACAACCCATGCAAGTGTCCGCTCCGTCAGTGCCTCTCCCTCCTTCGTCGATGGCTTTATGCCCGCCGGGAGATAAAGCCCGTGAAGATAGGTAAACATCAGATCCGTCTCCGTCTTGCTTTCGCGCACGTAGCGGCTCTTGTCCAGCCAGCGCAGTCCCTTTTCCGCTATGCCTCGGATTTCCTTGTCGTGGCCCTGCGTAAGACCCATCGAGCGAGCTATTCCAAGCGTTGTCAGCGTTACTTCTGTCGGCCAATAAGACGGCTCCGTGGCCCAGCTTGCCCAGCGGAAACCGCCCGTCGCATCCTGGAGGTCCCGGAGTTTTTTCAGCAGCTCCGTGGCTCTTTTCTCCGCTGCATCCTTATCAAGGAAGTCGGCCAATGCTTCCATGCGGGCAGTCTCATTCTCCGCCATCGTTACCCATGGAGTGTTGTTCAGCACAAGAGCCTTCAGCTCCTCGTTTTTAGCAAGCATCGATGTCAGAGCTCCCTCCGACGGGTTGGCTTTCCATTCTTCGATTGCTTTTGCCACGCTTGGATTATCCGATATTATGCGCAGCGCCGCAAGGGTGCTGAAGAGACTCGACACAATTCCGGTGGATGTCTTCATCTCCTCATTGCATCCCCGCAGAGCCTTCACAAGGCTCCACACCGGATTCTGGCAGTATTGAAGAGTGTACACAAACCCTGCGCGGTTCGATACCTCGAATTTGTAATCTTCGCTCGAGCCCGGATTCAGGTAGAAGCTCTCGGATTCTATCACCGTCGATGCGGCTTCGAGCACAGGCACCAGGCCCTGCTCTCCGTCCGTGAAGCCCGCACCTTCGGCCCATATCTTGTAGCTGAGAGCTGCCGCGTCGGTCGGAGCCTCAACCTCCACACTCAGCGTCCTCGATTCCCCGGCCTTAACTTCCAGGCCCTCGAAAACCTCCCCGCCGACTGCTGAATTGTTCCCGGCCTTGCGGAAGTCGAAACCTGCGCGGATCGCAAGCGTCTCATCCGAATTATTATATACGGTAGCCGTCATCACGACCTTGTCGCCCTGGCGCATGAAGCGAGGCACCGTCGGCTGCACCATCACCGGCTTGGAC
>CAMWQB010000115.1 GCA_947176295.1 uncultured Porphyromonadaceae bacterium | reverse complement strand
GTCCCGGAGAGAGCTTGTTGAGGAAAGCCGTGGCGATGTTCACGTAGATTATCAGCCCCACGATATCGTTCGATATCTGGATGAACGGGCCCGTGGCCAGCGCAGGGTTGATGTGCAGTTTCTCAAGCGACAGAGGTATCACCGTTCCCAAAATCGAGGCAAACATCACCACCGCAAAGAGCGACACCGCCACCGATAGCGTCACCGCGAGGTTGTTCGGAAGCATTATCAGATTGTACACCAGAATCACAGCCGCGATAATCGTAGCGTTCAGAAGCCCGATTAGCACCTCCTTGCCAAGCTGCGACGCAAACTCCTTGATCTCCAGCGAGCCGTTGGCAAGGCCCTGAACCACGATGGCCGACGACTGAACGCCCACATTACCGCCCGTGCCCCCGATAATCGGAATAAACAGCGCCAGCGCCGTTACCGCATGCAGTTGCCCCTCGAAATTGCCCAGAATCAGCGACGACAGGATGCCCGACGCAATGCCTATCAGCAGCCACGGAATGCGGGCCTTCACCTGTGCGAAGATCGAGTCGTCAGCGTCAACGTCCGACGAGATACCCGACGCCAGCTGATAGTCGCGTTCGCTCGATTCGCGCACCTGGTCCATCACGTCGTCCACAGTGATGCGCCCCAGCAGGCGCCCGATGGAATCCACCACAGGCATCGCCACAAGGTCGTATTTCTCGAAGTCGAGCGCAACCTCGTCGATTGGCGTTTCCGCGCGCACGCTCACCGGGTCCTCCTCCATCACATGCTTGATTTTCGACACCGACGGATGCGTGATGAGCTCCTTCAGCGGGAGCACCCCGCGGAGCTTCGAATCATTGTCCACCACGTAGACGTAGTATATCTCGTCCATGTCCTCCGCCTGCAGGCGCATCTGCTTGATAGTCTCGGGCATCGACCAATTCTCGTTCACCACGATCATCTCCTTGCCCATGAGGCCACCCGCCGTATCCTCGTCGTATTTCAGAAGGTCGATGATGTCGCCGGCCTGCTCCACATCGTCGATGTGCGAGAGAATCTCGTCGCGCTCAGCCTCATCGAGCCCCTGGATAAGGTCCACGGCATCGTCCGTGTCCAGGTGGTCGATCTGCTTGGCAATCTCCTCCGCCGGCATATCGCTCAGGAGCTTGCGGCGGTCGTCCTCGTCCAGCTCCATCAGCACGTCAGCAGCCTGCTCTTCGTCCAGGAGGCGGTAGAGATATTCGCTCTCCTCCGTGTCCAGGTCCTGGAAGAGCTCCGCTATGTCCGCCGGGTGCAGGTCGCGCAGAGTCTCGGCGGCCTCCTCGCGGCGGTCGGCGTGGATTATATCCTTCAGTCGTTCAATCAGATCGGGTGTCGAATCTTTCATCGCAGGGAAGAAGCAAGCTTGGTGAGTTCTACAAATTGTTCAACACTCAATTGCTCCGGGCGCATCCCCAGCAGCGGGCTCTCCGGAAGCGTCGTTCCCGACGGCAGCAGCGAGCGCAGCGAGTTGCGGATAGTCTTGCGGCGCTGCCCGAATGTGGTCTTGACAATAGTCTTGAACAGCCGTTCGTCGCAGCCAAGCTCCATAGTGGCGTTGCGTCGCAGGCGAATCACTCCGCTCTTCACCTTTGGCGGAGGGCAGAACACGTGCTCATCCACAGTGAAGAGATATTCCACATCATACCACGCCTGCAGGAGCACGCTCAGGATTCCCCGCGCCTTCGTGCCCGGCTTGGCCGCCAGGCGCTCGGCCACCTCCTTCTGCAGCATCCCCGAGCAGCACACCACGCGCTCCTTGTAGTCGAGCACCTTGAAGAATATCTGCGACGAAATATTGTAAGGATAGTTGCCTATCACGCAGAAAGGCCCGTCGCCCGGGAAGAGCGCCCCGAGGTCCATCTGCAGGAAGTCGCCCTCTACTATGCGGTCGCCCGCCCCCCCCTCTCCGAAGGCCGGAAAGTTGCGCCGCAGATAGTCCACGCTTTCAGTGTCGATTTCAGCCACCGTCAGCCGCCCCCCGTGGCGTTGGAGGAGAAATTGCGTCAGCACACCCATCCCCGGCCCGATTTCAAGCACGGGCTCTGCCGTATAGTCGTCAAGTGTGGAGGCTATTCGCTCGGCCACGCCGAGGTCGGTGAGAAAATGCTGCCCGAGGGCCTTCTTGGGGCGTACTTCCGGTTTCATTGGCTGTTGATTCTTTGCTTGGATTAGAATTTTGTTTTGTTCCCGCGGTCGAAGCGGAGAGCTCTCGCGTGTGTTTCCCCCGTCAGGGCCCCGTCGCGGACGGTCCGCGTCCCGTTCACCCACACATCGCGCACCCTGTATCGGAGCGTCATCCCCGCAAAGGGCGTCCACCCGCAGGCCGACGCCACGTCGGCGTCCGTCAGCGTGTACTCGGCCCGTTCCACAACCGCCACATCAGCGTAGTTCCCCGCCTCGAGCGAGCCGCGCCCTTCGATGTCGAAGAGCCGCGCCGGCCCCGTGGAATAGAGCTCCACCACCGTCTCGGCCGGAAATTCGCTCAATAGCAGCGGCAAGGCAAACTGCACCGATGGAGCCCCCGACGCAGCCTTCAGCGCGCCTCCCTCCTTCTCCTCCGGCAAGTGCGGCGCATGGTCCGAGCCAATGGTCGTAAAGCGCCCGGCAGCCACAGCCGCCCGCAGCGCATCGCGGTCGGCCCGACCCTTCACCGCCGGATTCACCTTTATCCGGGCGCCCGAGCGCCCGTAGTCGTCGCTGCAGAATGTCAGGTGCAGGGGCGTCACCTCCAGCGTAGTGCGCTCAGCTCCCTCGGTCTCAGCAAGTTCAGCCGCCGTGGACACGTGCGCTATGTGCAAGCGCGCACCCGTTTTCCGCGCAAGATCCATCGCGCGGCGCGTAGCCGCCACGCAAGCCTCCTCCGAGCGTATCGACGGATGTCCCTGCACGGGTATATCCTCACCATATCTCTCGCGCATTTTAAGGGTGTTCTCACCGATTATGGCGTCATCCTCGGCGTGCACCATTATCGGCACTCTCGAGGCGCTAAAAATGGCCTCTAAATCGTTCTGTGCGTTCACCGCCATATTCCCCGTCGACGAGCCGATGAAAAGCTTCACCCCCGGCACCTCTCGCGGGTCGAGATTCCGGATTTCATCGATGTTCTTGGCAGAAGCCCCAAGGAAGAAGCCGTAGTTCGC
The DNA here is from genome assembly GCA_947176295.1 of uncultured Porphyromonadaceae bacterium. Classification (GTDB taxonomy): domain Bacteria; phylum Bacteroidota; class Bacteroidia; order Bacteroidales; family Muribaculaceae; genus CAG-873. The sequence continues at coordinate 1,253 of CAMWQB010000115.1, read as the reverse complement.
CGCCGAATCGCGTGCCGCTATCTCCTTTTTCTCCTCAAGGGCCGCCATGCTCGTGGTTGCAGGCTTCGTGTTAGGCATTTCCAGATACGACGTAACCCCACCCAGCACCGCCGCACGGCTCTCCGACGCTATCGTCGCCTTGTGTGTCAGCCCAGGCTCGCGGAAGTGCACGTGCGTGTCTATCATCCCCGGCAGAATCAGCGCCCCCCGCGCATCCTCCCGGGCAGCTCCCGGAGCCCCAGGCAGCCGCCCCCGGCCCGTAGCCGCGATGCGCTCGCCCTCGATCAGCACCCAGGCATCAGCCTCAGCCCAGGCAGGCATGTCGGCAAAGCGGCCGTTGTATATCAGCGTCCTCTTCATTTCTGCTTCGAGTAGTCCGGGAATTTCTTAAACAGGCTGTTCCACTTCAGGCGTATCACCCCGAAGACAGCCTCCCCGAAGATACCCGAATTCATCTTGCTCGTTCCCAGTACGCGGTTGATGAAGATTATAGGCACCTCCACCACCTTGAATCCATACTTGTAGGCCGTAAACTTCATCTCGATCTGGAAAGCATAGCCCTTGAACTTCACCTTGTCCAGCTCCATAGCCTCCAGCACCCGCCGGCGGTAGCACACAAATCCCGCCGTCGTGTCGTGCACAGGCATCCGGGTGATCAGCCGCACATACTTCGACGCATAGTAGCTCATCAGCACCCTCCCCATAGGCCAGTTCACCACATTCACCCCGCTCACATACCGCGAGCCCACAGCCACATCAGCGCCATCCTTGATGCACGCATCCCGCAGCTTCAGCAAGTCCTGAGGATTGTGAGAGAAATCTGCATCCATCTCGCAGATCATCTCATAGCCCTCGCGCAGACAGTTCTTGAAGCCCTCGATATAAGCCGTCCCAAGCCCGAGCTTCCCCGCCCGCTCGATTATCCGCACACGCCCCGGATATTCCGCAATCTTCTCGTGCACGATCGCTGCAGTGCCGTCAGGCGAACCATCGTCAATCACAAGCACATCAAAAGCCACGGGCAGCGCCATCACCGCATCGATAATCGCGGCCGCATTCTCCCGTTCATTATACATCGGAATAATCACACACGTGTCGGCGCGTTTGCCCGACAGGCTTGCTGAATTAGGAGCGGACATAGTCTTTGAGCTAAAGTAGAGTAGGGTAGTGAGTAGGGGAAAACAGAATTTTTGAGCCGAAAAAGTTTCAATCTGCAAAAGTAATAAATTCCCCGAAAAATCCCATCCCCACCC
>CAMWQB010000114.1 GCA_947176295.1 uncultured Porphyromonadaceae bacterium | reverse complement strand
CCATACGGCCTCACTGTTCATCCCGAAACCGGCGACATATTCATCTCTGACGCCCGCAACTACGTAAGCTCAGGCACCCTCCACTGCCTCGCCCCCGACGGCACCCCAAAATGGCAAGTCCGTACCGGCGACATACCCACCCGCCTGGCCTTCATCCCCAGCCGCATAAACCGCTAATTAGTAGCCACGCGTCCGCAGGCCCATACCTCCGGCACGTCAAAAGCAGAAAGGTGAGCAGGCCGTCCCGACCTGGACCATCCTATTGCCCTATAAGCCCCATTATTCCCCCCCCTCAAAAAAAGCACCCCCCGAAGCAAACGCTTCGGGGGGTGGTGTATTATCGTGTCAGCCGGATATTAGGCCTCCTCGTTCATTTTCTCGATCGTAGCAACCTCAGGGTCAGCACCCCACTGCTGCTGCGACAGACGCAGGTAGTTGTTGTAGCGCCAGCGAGCGTTAGCCTTCGCAGCAGCAAAAAGCTCTGCAGCCTCAGCCGGATACTGCTTCTGCACGGAAGCATAGCGCACCTCGCCCTTCAGGAAGTCATCGAACTTATCCCAGTCCGGAGCCTTGCTGTCGAGAGTGAAGGGATTCTTACCCTCATCCTCGAGAGCAGGATTGTAGCGCCACAGGTGCCAGTAGCCGCAAGCCACTGCGCGAGCCTCCTCTTCCTGCGAGCGACCCATGCCGGCCTTGATGCCGTGGTTGATACAGGGAGCGTAAGCGATGATGATCGAAGGTCCGTCGTAGGCCTCAGCCTCGCGGATAGCCTTCAGCGTCTGAGCCTGATCGGCGCCCATCGCAATCTGAGCGCAGTAAACATACCCGTAGGTCGAGGCGATAAGGCCGAGGTCCTTCTTGCGGACGCGCTTGCCTGCTGCGGCAAACTTTGCGATTGCGCCCACGGGAGTGGCCTTCGAAGCCTGGCCGCCAGTATTGGAGTAAACCTCCGTGTCCACAACCAGCACATTCACATTCTTGCCCGAAGCAAGCACGTGGTCAAGGCCGCCGAAGCCGATGTCGTAGGCCGCGCCGTCGCCGGCGATAATCCACTGCGAGCGTGCAACAAGGAAGCCCTTAAGCTCAAGGATAGCCTTGCAGATGTCGCAGCCGCATGCCTCGCACAGAGGCACGAGCTTGTCGGCAACCTCGCGCGTTACGCCTGCGCTGTGGCGCCCTTCGAGCCATTGCTTGGCAAGACCCTTGATTTCCTCCGGGCAGTCGGCGCAGTCCTGTGCCTTAATCATCAGGTCAGCAAGGCGCTCGCGCATCTTGTCCGTTGCAATCTTCATGCCCAGACCGAATTCAGCGAAGTCCTCGAAGAGCGAGTTAGCCCATGCCGGACCGTGGCCCGCTGCATTGGTCGTGTAAGGCGTCGAAGGAACGGAACCCGAGTAGATCGACGAGCAGCCCGTTGCGTTGGCCACCATTTCGTGGTCGCCGAAGAGCTGGGTGATGAGCTTCACGTAAGGAGTTTCACCGCAACCCGAGCATGCGCCCGAGAACTCGAACAGAGGTGTTGCAAACTGGCTGTTCTTCACGTTGGCCTTCGTGTCTACGAGAGCCTGCTTTGACTTAACGTGCTCAACGCAGTAGTCCCATTCGGCCTGCTTCTCAAGCTGCGTCTCCAGGGGTTTCATTGCCAGAGCTTTCACGCCCTTCTTGCCGGGACATACGTCCACGCAGTTCGAGCAGCCCAGGCAGTCCAGAACGTCCACAGCCTGGATGAAGCGCATACCCTTGAAGCTCGGGCCCAGAGCAGGGATAGTGCCTGCCTCGCCCATGGGCGAAGCTGCTGTCTCCTCTGCCGTCAGAACGAACGGACGGATCGAAGCGTGAGGGCATACATACGCACACTTGTTGCACTGGATACAGTTCTCCTCGATCCATTCAGGAACGAAGGCTGCCACGCCGCGCTTCTCGTAGCGTGCCGTGCCCTGCTCCCAGGTGCCGTCAGCATTAGCCTCGAAAGCCGACACCTTCAGGTCGTCGCCCATCTGAGCGTTGATCGGACGGACAACATCGTTGATGAATGCCGGGTCATTGTTCTCAGCCTTCGCCGGTTCGGGAAGCTCAGCCCATGCCGGATCCACGTCCAGCTTGTGATATTCGCCGCCGCGGTCCACAGCTGCATAGTTTTTGTCCACGATGTCCTGGCCCTTCTTGCCATAGCTCTTCACGATGAACTTCTTCATCTGCTCGATAGCCAGGTCAACGGGAATCACTTCCGTAATGCGGAAGAATGCGCTCTGGAGAATCGTGTTCGTGCGGTTGCCCAGCCCGATTTCCTGTGCAATCTTCGTAGCGTTGATGTAATATACCGTGATGTCGTTCTTCGCGAAGTAGCGCTTGATGTGGACAGGCAGGTTCTTGGCCAGTTCCTCGCCTTCCCAGATCGTGTTCAGAAGGAAAGTGCCACCCTTGCGGAGACCGCGGGTCACGTCATACATATTCAGATAAGCCTGAACGTGGCATGCCACGAAGTTAGGCGTATTCACGAGGTAGGTCGAGCGGATAGGCTCATCGCCGAAGCGCAGGTGAGAGCACGTGAAGCCACCGCTCTTCTTCGAGTCGTAAGCGAAGTAAGCCTGGCAGTACTTAGGCGTGTTGTCGCCGATGATCTTCACCGAGTTCTTGTTGGCGCCCACAGTGCCGTCAGCACCAAGGCCGTAGAACTTGGCCTCGTAGATGCTTGCGCCGCCGAGCGCCATCTCCTCCTTCATAGGCAGCGACGTAAACGTTACGTCGTCCACGATGCCCACCGTGAAGTGGTCCTTCGGCTGGGGCATAGCAAGGTTTTCATACACAGCGATAATCTGAGCCGGAGTAGTATCCTTCGAGGCCAGACCGTAGCGGCCGCCAACGATAAGCGGAGCGTTCTCCTTGCCGTAGAAGCATTCCTTCACGTCGAGATAGAGAGGCTCGCCGTTAGCGCCCGGTTCCTTCGTGCGGTCCAGCACGGCAATGCGCTTAGCCGTTGCAGGCACAGCTGCCAGGAAGTGCTTCGCTGAGAACGGGCGGTAGAGATGAACGCTCACGAGGCCTACCTTCTCGCCCTGAGCCATCAGGTGGTCGATAGCCTCCTGGGCAGCCTGGGTTACAGAGCCCATAGCAATTATCACGCGCTCTGCGTCAGGGGCGCCATAGTAGTTGAAAAGATGATATTCGCGGCCCGTGATCTTCGTGATTTCAGCCATGTAGCTTTCCACGATTTCAGGAACAGCCTCATAGTGCTTGTTGCAAGCCTCGCGGTGCTGGAAGAAGACGTCGCCGTTTTCTGCCATGCCGCGTGCCACGGGGGCATCAGGCGTCAGTGCCCGCTTGCGGAAGTCGGCAAGGGCCTCGCGGTCCACCAGCGGAGCAAGAGCATCCTGGCTCATCTCCTCAACCTTCTGGATTTCGTGCGACGTACGGAACCCGTCGAAGAAGTTCACGAAAGGCACACGGCTCTTGATGGTCGACAGATGGGCAACGCCAGCAAGATCCATCACCTCCTGAACCGAACCCTCGGCAAGCATTGCAAAGCCCGTCTGGCGCACAGACATCACGTCCTGATGGTCGCCGAAGATGGAAAGAGCATGCGATGCTATCGTGCGGGCCGACACATGGAATACCGTAGGAAGCAGTTCGCCCGCAATCTTATACATGTTCGGAATCATCAGCAGAAGTCCCTGCGATGCCGTGTACGTCGTCGTCAGAGCGCCTGCCTGGAGAGAGCCGTGGACCGCACCTGCTGCGCCGCCCTCGCTCTGCATTTCCTGAACCAGCACCGTCTCGCCAAAAATGTTCTTTCGGCCGGCAGCAGCCCATTCGTCCACATACTCTGCCATCGTCGACGACGGAGTGATAGGATAGATAGCCGCTACTTCCGAGAACATATAGCTCACGTGCGCGGCGGCCTGGTTGCCGTCGCATGTCACGAATTTCTTTTCTTTGCTCATAGTCTGGAATGAATGAGTGGTAAAATATGGTTAATTGTTTTGTTTTCTCTCTATTTTGCTTGACAGAAGCTTTTCTCAGCATCGGACACGCCGACCCGAATCAACTGCAAATTTACAAAAAAATCAGCACCCCTCACTATATTGACACCCAAAAATTGCCTCTCACCCCTCCAAAAAAACACAATGCCGCTCCGGAGCTTTTCCGGAAGCGGCTTTTATTGGTTTTAAACTTGGTCCGTAGAAACTCTCAGCTTCACGGCCGTTTTCTTTTTAGTGGCGTGCTTCAGGCGTGTGATACACCTCAGCCGTGGTGTTGATATACCACTTCATGGCCTTCTTGGCCAGATCAAGCATCGGATTGTTCATTTTTTTACCTTTTTAGAAATTGATTAGTTGTACATATTGGATATAATTCTAACGCCTCACGGCGCATATAGTTTCCCTTCACGCCGCAAATTTACAAAAAAGGCGCCGACGGGGGGCGGGGGGGGGGGCGGGGGGGGGGGGGGGGGGGGGGGGGGGGGGGGGGGGGGGGGG
>CAMWQB010000113.1 GCA_947176295.1 uncultured Porphyromonadaceae bacterium | reverse complement strand
GTGTGGCGGGGGAGCGTGAGCAGGCATGAGGCGATGGTGAAGGAGCGTCGGGATGGGGACGGGTGGCTGCGGAGGGGATGTAGGATAGTGGTTGTGGTGCTGATGCTTATTGGATTTTTTTTCTTAACTTTGCGTCGAAGATGAAAACTCGAGAGAAACTTATAGATGTAGCGCGTCAGCTATTCGCGCGTAAAGGGATGGAGCACACGACCATTTCTGATATTGCGGAGGCGTCGGAGAAGGGCCGTCGGACGATTTACACTTATTTCAAGAATAAGGTTGACATCTATAATGCGGTGCTTGCGGAGGATGCGAACAAGGTTGTGGAAAGGCTTGAGGAAATCGTGGCGAGTCCGAGCCTGAGCAGCGGGGAGAAGCTTCGGCTGTTTGTGATAGAGCAGTTCAGGATCCACACTAAGGGGAGCGGGTGGGATGGCTTGCGGAATCTTCTGAAACTGGATATAGGCCGGTTGGACAAGATCCGGAAGCTTGCGTCGAGCAGGGAGGATATGCTTCTTGAGCGACTACTGGAGGAGGGAATCCAGCGTGGAGAGTTCCGTGCTGACCGGGCGATGGACGTGAAGGGTTTTCTTGTACAGGTGATTCTTGCGATGGCGGTGAGCGTTGATTCCCGCAAGGGTGATACGGAACTGTTAGGGGCGGTTGAAGGTCTGGCTGACTTTGTGAGCGAACATATGGGACGGGATTAGTTGCGGGGTCGGAAGAAAATTATTAACTTTGCGATAGGAAATATACATCAACCACAAAATAAAACACAATGAAACTACTTGAAGGAAAGACGGCCCTCATCACGGGCGCCGCACGCGGCATCGGCAAGGCTCTTGCGCTGCGCTTTGCCCAGGAGGGAGCTAACATCGCGTTCACCGACCTTGTAATCGACGAAAACGGCAAGGCCACGGAGGCTGAAATTGCAGCCCTTGGCGTGAAGTGCAAGGGTTATGCGTCGAATGCGGCGGACTTCGAACAGACGAAGGCTGTGGTGGAAGAAGTAAAGAACGATTTCGGCCGTATCGATATTCTGGTAAACAATGCGGGTATCACTAAGGATGGCCTCATGCTGCGCATGACGGAAGCTCAGTGGGATGCAGTGATAGCAGTGAATCTGAAGAGCGCTTTCAACTTTATCAATGCTGTTCTGCCTATCATGATGCGTCAGCGCAGCGGTTCGATCATCAACATGGCATCTGTTGTGGGCGTTCACGGGAATGCCGGTCAGGCCAACTATGCTGCTTCGAAGGCCGGCCTTATCGCTCTTGCAAAAAGCATAGCACAGGAGGTTGGCTCCCGCGGTATCCGCGCGAATGCTATCGCTCCGGGCTTTATCGAGACTGCCATGACAGCTGCTCTGCCTGATGATGTTCGCGCTGAATGGACCAAGAAGATTCCTCTGCGCCGTGGCGGTAAGCCTGAGGATATAGCGGATGTTGCTACGTTCCTTGCTTCGGATATGAGTTCGTATGTTACGGGCCAGGTTATCCAGGTTGACGGTGGCATGAATATGTAATTTTTTGAACTGCCACGGGGGTGTTTGGCCTCCGTGGCGTTTTTTTTCTCTCGGCGGCGGATTCGGGAGAATGGAGGTTAGCCTCAGGCCTGAGGCCTACGATCCCGGGCGCCGGCTTCGGTTGGCGCATGTTGGGTTATCGCCGTTAGACGCTTGCGTCAGCAAGACAACAAGCTCTCCTTTTGCCCGGGGCGTTTGAAACCTACCGAAGGCGCGTCCCTACTAATTAATGTGTATTTAAATTTTTACCATGAGAGTTTTTTTATTTTTTTGTGTTTTTGTTTTGGGTGCTTGGTTTGGCGCGGGTGCTGAGCTGAAGGATACTCCAGAAATTGATGCTGACGGGACTGTGCGTTTTGCAGTTCCGGCTCCTGAAAACATGGATTCGATGGCTATTGATGGGCTGCCGGGTGGACGGCTTTGTCTGAGCTATGAGGATGGGGCTTGGCGTGGGGAACGGGTGCTTCCGTCGAACTTCTATACTTATACGGTGTCGGGGCCTGAGGGTGTGAAAATGCTCGATATGGGGAATGTATACACTGTGAGAGATATGGGCTGGCTGATGAACTATCTGATTGTTCCGGGTGGCGAGGGCGACTTATACTGCGACGCGGATGTGGCGCACGGGACTGTGAGGGAGGAGTGGTATGACAGCCCTCGGGCCGGTTTCCGGCGGAGGTTGAGTGTGTACACTCCTGCGGGATATGAGCGGGGGGATTCTCTGCCGGTGCTTTATCTTCTCCACGGGAGCGGGGGCGACGAGACGGCGTGGCTGACGCTTGGCCGGGCTTCGCGCATTCTGGACAATCTGATAGCAAGGGGGGAGGCTGAGCCTATGATTGTGGTGATGCCGAACGGGAATCTGGGAATGAGCGCGGCTCCGGGAGCGGGGCCTGAGGGGCAGAAGGGTGTAACGACGAGGCTTCCTCACACGATGGACGGGGCTTTTGAGGAGTCGTTCCCGGAGATAATGGCTCATGTTGCGAAGAATTATCCGGGTTGCGGGACGGATGCGTCGAACACGGCTATCGCGGGTTTGTCGATGGGTGGATTCCACACGTTCCATATTGCGAAGGAGAATCCGGGGCGCTTCGGATATATCGCGGTATTCTCGGGGCTGATAACTCCTCCGAACGGGAATACGGGTTCGGCTGTGTACGAGAATATCGAGGAGAAGGCGCTTGGCCTCTTCGCGGCGAAACCTGAGCTTGTGTGGATAGGTATAGGGAAGGATGATTTTCTCTATGATGAAAACTGCAAGTGGCGGGATTTCTTCGACAAGCATGGCTGCCGATATGAATACTACGAGAGCGACGGGGGCCACACATGGGAGAACTGGCGGCGATACCTGAGCCGGGTGCTTCCGCGGCTTTTCCGCTCAAATGCGGAATAGTCTGCGGCAATGGGGGAGAAGGAGGACTGCCTTGGAGATGAGGACCGTGATAAGAAGGATTGATATCCAGTGGAGAAAGGGGCTGAGCGGGTCGACGATGTTGCGCAACAGTGCCATGACGGGTATGTGCAGGAGATAGACGGGCAGGAGCGCGGGCGAAAGCCAGCGGACTACACGGCCTTGGCCGAGCGGAATCGCACGGCAGAGGATGAATATAGCGCTGACGAAGAGAATGGATACGGGCGAGGGATAGAAGAACTCGCAGTATCCGTCGCCTTGAATGAAGGGATTGATCCGGACGCAGAATAGGTGTGTGGCCAAGAGAATAAGAGCCCCGAGGATGAGCAGGCTAAGCCTCCGCCGTCCTCGGGGCTTTATGTTGAGGAGGATGGGGCCGAGCATGAAATATGTGAACCAATTCCAGAGGCGGAGCTGCTGAGGGATGTGAATTTCGAAAATGAAAAACACGTTCATGATAAAGACGACGAGGTCGATGCAAACGAGGGCGGCGAGGACATAGAGATATGTGGCAGGATGCTTATGCCAGAGCCTGTTGAGGGCGGGAAGGAAGAGGTACATGATGGCGAGGGCCTCAAGGAACCAGAGGAAGTCGATGCGCTCGCCGCGAGAGCCTATAACCAAGAGAGCATGAAGCCAGCCGTAGAAATCGAAGTTGACAAAGCGACGGACGACCCAGAAGACTATCCAATAGAGGAAGGAAAAAAAGATGATGAGCCTGATGATGCGCCCTACCCTTTTGAAGATGTCGGAGGTGGAAATGTGTTTACGTGGGATGAGGATAGCTCCGGAGACAGCAAAAAAGAGCGGGATTGCGACGACAAAGGCGTGATATATGGCCCAATAGACAAAGCCGGCGCATCGAGCGACATTCGAATGTATGGCGATGACGAGAGCCATCGCGATGACTTTAATAAGGTCGAGAGAAAGATCGCGAGGCTTTTCTACGGGGAGCATGTAAATGGGGAAAATATGTGCCCGGAGCGGGACTCGAACCCGCACGACCGCAATGGTCAAGGGATTTTAAGTCCCTCGTGTCTACCATTCCACCATCCGGGCGGCCATTTATGCGTGCAAAGGTAGCGACAATTTTTGTGAGATGCAAATTTTCCCGACACTTATTCGCCAAAGGTGGTGCCGTGGAGGTCGTGAGGGATTTATTCTCCCGGCTTGAGGTCGAGGCCTGTGCGCTCGTGCAAGCCGAAGAGAAGATTCATGCAATGGATTGCATTTCCGACGGCGCCTTTCATGCGGGGGTCGATTGCGGCCCTGACGGAGAATGTGTCGTGTTCGGGACGGGAGAGGGCGATGAAACACTTGTTGCATCCGGCGAGAGGTGCATCATCGGCTCCGGTTGGGAGGTCGGTATGGCGAGGTAGGAGGAAGGCGAAGTTGTGGTCGGAATATGTGGTGTCGAAGGTTTCGCGGAGAACGTCTTCGTCGACGAGGGACTTAAAATTAAAATCGACAGTGAGGCCACGGAGGGAGTGGGCGGGGCGGCCGGAGGGGGCGAAGATGAGCGGACTGCGGAAAGAGCTCTGGACAGCCCGGAGGCAAGCGTCG
>CAMWQB010000112.1 GCA_947176295.1 uncultured Porphyromonadaceae bacterium | reverse complement strand
CAGGAAGCTGGGGTAGGGGGCCGGGGTCAGCAGCGTCTCGTCGAGCTCCATGTCGTTGAGCACCAGCTCGTATATGATCTTCTCCTCGCTGGGCAAATTGAGGGTTTTGGGCAAATTGAGGGTTTTGGTGTAGGTGAAGCCGTCGCGGTTCACAAGCCCTACCTTCAGTTTCAAGGGCCCGGAGTACTTTCCTAACCATACGCAGAGGCCATGTCGGGAGTTCAGGTCGTCGGCATTGCGGGCTGCCACCAGCGGTGCCACATACTTGCTCACCACAAGGGTGTCCGTGGTCGCCTCAGCGCTCTTGGAGAGTGTCAGCGCCGGCCCGTCATGCGGGCTCTCGACCGTGTAGCTCCACGACACTCCGCGCCATGCCTCAGGGATGGTGCTCAGTTCCGAGCCGTCGAGGTCGGCTTGTGCCCTCAGCAGGCTCAGGGGAGATTTGTCGGGAATGATTTCCGTCGAATACACCTCCTCGGCTTTCGATGGCTCGATAGCCCCGTAGTCCCAGCTCAGGGGCGTCCCCTCGGTCAGCCCGGGATAGGTATGAGAGATTCCGCCACGCTCGAACACCACGATGCGGTATGCGAACCTACCTTCCTTCTTACCTTCTGTCGCATCTTCAGCAGCGATTGTGGCGGAATATGTGTGTTTCCCGCTCTTTTTCATGTGGAAGAGCGGATTGTAGTCGTTCCAGAAATTGGCCGTGGCAGGATAGATCACTATCGAATCGGGCTCTCCGTCGCCCACCCATGTGGCCTCGATGGTCAGAGGGCTGTCGGGAGCCATTCTCACCGCCGGGCTGTGCACGAGCCGCCCCTCGAAAGGCTTCCTAGCCGGCGCGGCATATTCCTTCACCTTCATGTTGCCGCGGGTGCCGAATGTCGCCTCCGGCTCTATGCCCGCGAGTGCCTCGGCGCTCGTCGAGACGAGATACACACCCGGAGCCACGGTCAGGCTGCCGTCGGTGCTTCGCACCTCGCTCTCGGGCTTCCCCGGGATGATGTATGCAAACTCCTTGCCAATAAGGCCTGTCAGGTCGAGGCTTACGTCGGCCGCAAGCGTCTCGCCCACGCTCCTCTTCAGCGAGGGCCGCGCGAAGGGGTCGCTTGTCAGCAGCACGTCGGGCATCACCTCCAGGCGCCACACCGTGGCCTTCCGGTCGAGGGCGTCCAGGAAGTAGGCCCCTGTGCCGTCGGTTTTCACCAGCGGCGACGAGCCCACGCCCGCGATGGCCCTTAGTTTCTTAGGCGCCTTGGGCGCGTCGGTCGTGTTGTTGGTGTGGTAGTAGAGGTCGCCGCTGTTGAGCATGGCGAGGTTGCGGCGCGCGCTCACCGTGAAGTCGCCGAACACCGTGTCCGCGGGATATTTCCCGAAGTCCGTCCCGAGGGGGATGCGGCGTGTGGCCTCGGCGGCGATAAGCATTCCCACGGCCTTCCCCGGCGTGTAGGCCAGATTCAGGAAGTGGGTCTGATATTCGGTGTTGTGGCGCGCCATGTCCAGCGGGTCGTAGGCAAATTGCGTTATCCACGAGAAGCCGGCCTTGCGGAAGGTGCGCGCCGCTGCCGGATACAGATACGTATCAAGCACATCCGCGGGATCGTATTCATATATCACGCGCGAAGGCCCTTCATATCCCCTCACCGTGTCGAAGGGAATGTCGTAGCTGTCCAGCACGGGCAGGAAATTGCCCTTGCGTTCCCGGCCGCGCACGAGCCCGGTCGGATACCACTGAAAGGTCGTGCCGTCGATGTTCGCGTCGTAGAAAGCCTGCGTGCGCCATAGGTTGTGGCTCACGTTGTAGAGGATTTCCTTCTTCCATCCGGCCTCGCGGAGCGTGTCGGCCATCCGGTCGATGTAGGCCGTGATTTCCGCATGCGTCCCGCTGTGGCAGGGTTCGTTGTTTATTTCGATGGCTATTATCTCGGGGTCGGCTGCGTAGCTCTTGCCTGTGTAGGGGTTCACGTGGCGCGCCAGGGCCGAGAGATAATTGGCCTGGGCGTTCTGGGCGGCAGGATTGTCGTGCACCTCGCATTTCGGGTAGTCGTAGGAGTAAGCCCCGTTCGGATCGCTGTTCCGCTCGGGGTAGCCGTTGCCGAAGTTGGTCTGGGCCGTCAGCACGATTGCAATCCCGCGTTTCTCGAGCTGGGCTATCAGGTAGTCGAGCAGTTCGAGGTGTTCGTTTCCCTCCTCGAGGAGATTGCCCTCGGCATCGGAGAGCTCCACGTCCCAGAGATGCAGTCGGAAGGCATTCATCCCCAGGCGCGCCATGTGGTATGTGTCGCGGTCTATTGCTTCGTGGCGGTCCACTCCGAGTTCGCCCAAGGCGCGGTAGGCATGGGCGAAGGGCACGGTGTAGTTCGTGCCGTAGTAGGCGCCGTCGCGAACGCGGCGAGGACCCTTGTCGGTTTTGGCTTCTGTGCCCGTGGCGGCCATGGCCACTATCGCGGCTGCCAAGGTGCTTTGTAGAATTCTTGTAAGATTCAAGGTAGAGATGCAGGTTTGGTTTATTGCATGTTATGGATTGACCGTGCAAAATTACCAACATCCCGCCAAACCCGCAAGAACAAATCGGACAATCCGCGCAACAAATCGGACACCCGCCCGATTTGTGTCCCAAATAATCCCCTCCCTGCATTGGACCAAGCGTTTTCGCACACAGCCATTTTGTTAGGCTCCACTATTTTCCCGTTTTTAATCTCAATTTTTAGAGATGCTGCCTGCGCTCTCAACTATTTTGTTTATCTTTGCCTCTGCCATGAAAAACTTTTTTGTTGCTCTTCTTTTTGTCCTTCTCGGGCTGTGCTCTTTTGAGGGCCGGGCGGTGTCGTGGTCGAACTTCACCATCGACACCCCCCCGGGCGCTGTCTATATTCTGCATCAGAGCGCCGATGGCCCCGTGTGGGTAGGTTCCGGCCAGGGCTTGTATCTTTTCGACGGCTTCAGAGCTCGCGCTGTCCCGGACCCGTCCGGCTCGCCTTTCGCTGCACAGATATATGCCATCGTCGAGAACACCGACGGCTCCATGTGGCTCGGCACCAACAATGGCCTGTTTCGCTACGAGCCCGCTGCAAATTGTGTCCTCCCTGTTGAGGGTGCCTTCCCCAAGGAAATCCGCGCGATGATAGCCGACCCGGCCGGACGATTGTGGATTGGCTCGCTCCAGGGGCTCTTTCTCTGCCTCCCCCCGGAGCCTGGCGGCTCCGGAACCGAGATCTCGGACCTTTCCTCGGGTCTGCCTCACCGCGCTGTCTATACCCTCCTCCTCTCGAAGTCCGACGGATGCATTTATGCCGGCACATACGACGGCCTCTGCCGCTTTGCCCCGGGAAGTATGCAACCGGAGCAGGTCGAGCTCGGGCAGTCCCGAAGCCACGAGGGCAACTGTTTCGTAAATGCCCTCGCCGACGACCCTTCCACCGGAGAGATTTTTATTGGCACGGAAGGTGCTCTCCTTGTCTATGCCCCTGCCTCCGGCGCGGTCCGCCATATTGCAGCCGTATCAGGCAATTCCATTAAGTCGTTGGCCCTCAACGGTCGTTTCCTTGCTGCCGGCACCGACAACGGTCTCTATATCATCGACCGCGCGGGCGCAGCCGAGTGTTTCCGCCACGATTCCCGCAGGCCTTCCTCGATTGCCGACAACGTCGTTTGGACGCTCATGACCGATGCTTCCGGCAACCTTTGGGCCGGCACGGGCGTGGGACTGTCGATTGCAGGAGGAGATTCTGCCGTCAGCCTCATTTCCCTGGCCGACATCACGGCCAGCGGCGAGGGCCAGACGGTATATTCCATCTTCCGCGACTCCCGCCGCCGCCTCTGGCTCGGGGGCGCAAACGGCCTCATCCTGGCCCCCGAGGGGCTCACCCCCGCGGCCGATCCCGCAGCGGTCCGCTGGCATGCCCAGTCGTCCGACCGTTTTCCGCTTCCCCACAATCGTGTCCGCGCCCTGGCCGAGACTTCCGACGGCCGGGTGCTTATGGCCGGCGACGGCGGTCTCAACGTCCTCGACGAGGCCACGGGCCGTTTCAGGCGTCTGCGCCTCGTCGATTCCTCCCGAACCCGAAATGCCAACTGGGCCTATGCCCTGGCGGAAGATTCCGCCTCGCGCTGCCTTTGGGTCGGAGGCTATCTCGGAGGCATATTCCGTCTGCCCCTGGAGGCGCTCTCATCCCCCGACGGCACTACCATCACCGCCGATACAGCCCTCACCGCCGACAACGGCACCCTGCCCAGCAACCTGATAAACAACATCATCCGCGATTCCTCAGGCGCCTTGTGGGCGCTTCTCTACAGGGAAGGAGCCGTCCGGCGCCTGCTTCCCGGCTCCGAAGCCCGCACCGTTGATATTCTCGAGGCCACCGGAGGCTGGCCCACGCTCATAGCTCCCGACCCCGAAGGCAACGGCGTGTGGGTAGGCTTCGACGGCGGAGGCGCTGTCTCGTATACCCATCTGACGCTGCCGACGAATAGAGAGGTGTTGATCTCGGTGGTCGCCGTAGCATTAAAAAAAATGAGTAGTG
>CAMWQB010000111.1 GCA_947176295.1 uncultured Porphyromonadaceae bacterium | reverse complement strand
TTATTCGGGGGTGTGGAGGAGGAGGTTGAGCATTGATTCGCGGGAGTGGATGGAGAGCTCGGTGTTTGTGTAGTCGAGGAGGCCTCGCTGCTTCATGTCGTCGAGTGCGGCGATGAATATTGAGCGGGGGGTGTTGAAGAGGGAACAGAGGTCGCGCGAGCGGCAAGTGAGGGTAATGTCGGAGCCGCCTTTCTGGGTGAGGGCCGTGATCCAAAAGGCAATACGCTCGTCGACGTCGCCTTTTGTGAGGGAGAGGATGCCGACCTGAGCTTTCTGAGCGTTGACGCTCAGAAGATTGAGATAATTGAAGAGGAAGACTTTATCGGAATAAAGGATGTTGATATAGTCGAGTTTTGAAATCTGGAGGATGCTGACAGGTTCGAGTGCAACGACAGTTGCGGGATAGGTTGTGACGCGTCCAAACAGGAAATCGGGGGCAAGCACAGCGGGGGCGGTGAGGGTCTGGCTGACGGCAAAGCTGCCGGCGGTGTTCACGACTGTTGAACGAACCTTGCCTGAAATTACGAACGTGATATGCGAACAGGGGTCGCCTGCGCGTAGGATGGTCTCGTCCTGAGGGAATTTCATGAAGTGAAATTTGGCGGCTCCAACGATAGCCGCCATAGAATCGTGGGACACTCCCTGAAAGAGTGGGAGTTCCATAAGAAGCTCGAACATGCTTGCCATAAGTCGATGCTGTGTATTTATGTTAGTTATGTTTATTTTTCAATACATTAACGTTCGGAGGGACCGGATTGTTTTCGTGCAGCGATATAGAGCTGCACCGAGTTTATGGTATTCTGCCACACGATGTATGCAGCGGGTCCGACGGACGATATGGGGTTGAGATATGTGAGAGCCATCCATATTGCGAGGATGGTGTTTTTCTGGCCGAGGCCCTGGGCACCGGCAATACGGTCGCCGCAAGCCCGGCCTATGCGGCGACCAATTGCAAACTGAAGGACACACATAAGGGCGGCGACAAGCGCTATTGCGATGATTTCGGGCACTTTGGAGGCGTCGGCCGACATGACATAGCTCACGGCACCTCCGACTGCAACGACCAAGGAGACCGACCAGAGATAGAAGGAGAGCGACTGATAGCGGGCGATGGCCTTATGTAGCTTAGGAGCAAAGAAATAGAAACTGAATGCGAGGAGCAGGGGAAGAAGGATGAGGGGAGCGACCTTTATGGCAATGGTGAGGACACCATCGAGGAAGCTCATCTCGGAATGGGTGCCAATTACGGCAAAAAAGGCCGGGGCGGAGACGGCGGCAGCTATGTTGCTGACGATTGAATATGTGGCCAGGCGTGCGACATTGCCTCCAAGCATGCCTGTTACGACCGGTGCGGCCGTGGCTGTGGGGCATAGGACGCAGATGAATGCAGCCTGAGCCAAATCGACGCCTACGCCTCTCAGGGCAAGATAGACGAGGACGGCGCCTCCGAGCTGAATGGAGAGGAGCGACCACGAAAGACGGGTGATGCGGAACTCACGGGGCTCGGCCTTGCAGAAGGCGATGAGGAGCATTGTGAAAATGAAGTAAGGCACAAGCGGCTGAAAAAGAACGATGTGGCGATGAAATAGCGCACCGATGACCATTGCAATGGGCATCATCCAGGGCTTGAGGCGGCGAGTATCGATTTTCATAATAAGGAAAATTTCGACAAAGATACGAAAAATTAATGGAAGGAAGAGGGGGAATAAAACAAGACAGGACCGCTTCTCACGAAGTGATCCTGCTGCGTTTTAATGACTTAAAACAATTACATAACTAACATAAAACACATTTTTCTGTTCGGACTCCGGCGTGCGGATATTGGAAACCTAAACGTAGGAGCCGTAAGAAGGTGTCTTTTGAATACTAACAATCTATACTAACCCTAAAACTGAATTCGTGAGTTCTTCCGAACTCTTGTGATGCAAAATTACAACACGCGCAAGGGCAAATGCAAGCTTTTTAGGTGCGATATAAATTTTATATAGGGAAATGTCAGCGTAAGCACCTAATAATAAACTACTATAAAATAAAGACACAACATTCGAATATAAAAGGATATAAGGCCGTCAGGACTGAATCCGGGCCACGTCCTCCTCGAAAGTGTCGCGATTTATAGCCCGCGCCTTGAGCCTGTTGCGGTAAGCATAGATGGTGTTGAGGGAGTAGTTGAGGACCTGAGCTATGCGGGGGCTGTCCTCAATTCCGAGGCGCATGAAAGCGAGGATGCGGAGGTCGGTGTTGAGGAGCTCTCCCTCACGAAGGACAATCTTCTGGTCGGGCCGAAGGAGAGCGTTTACGTCGTCGATGAAGTTGGGATAAATGTGGAGGAATGCATTGTCGAATACCTCGTAGAACTCGCGGCTCTGCTCCTCGACGAATTTACCTGACTTGGTCATACGATATAGGTCGTCGGCCTGGCCGGCGGCGAGCTTGCGGTTGGCAATCTTGCAGAACTGGTTGAGCTTGTCCATATATATGGAGCAGAGGCTGAGGAACTGACTGATATACACCTCCTTGGTCTTGTTGGCATCGCGGAGGGTAGTCTCCATGACGCGCATCCTGCGCATGTGTCGTCGGAGGCGATGGATGAGGATTGCGAGGCCCACGAGGAGGAGGACCAAGAAGGCCATGACAATCATCATGTTGCGGTTAGTGCGCTTCATGTCGGCCGAATGGGAGCGCTCGATGAGCGGTAGGGCCCGGGAGGTGTCGATCATACGGAGAGCTGCGCCGCACTCCACGGCATTCTCCAGGGCAGCCGAGAGGTAGTTGTGGGCCCGCTCGACGTCGCCGCGGCTACCTATATCCGAGCCAAGCTCCTGGAGCGAGGCCACCTCGCGGGTGGCGGAAGTAACGTCAGAAAGGGCCGACACAGCCATGTAGTAAAGATATCGGTTGTAGTCGCCCCCATCGCGCGAAAGCTTTGCGAGATGGTGAGCGGCCCTTGCGCGGAGCTTGCCACCCGCTCCAGAGCGCTCGAAGACCTCCTCGAGGAGGAGGCGGGCACGGGCGCGCTGGCCCGTGAGAAGATAGTATTCGCCGAGGTTGTATTTATAGTCGAGGGAATTCTTGGGCAGGAGTTCGAGGAGGTGCTGCTGCATTTCGAGCGACTTAGCCACATAGATGGAGTCGACCTCGGGATGGTCCTTGTAGAAAGAGCTGATGTAGCTGTGCATCTGTCGGCCGGCCTCGTAGTATGATGGCAGGAAGGCAGGCGGGACGGAATCGGGGTTGACCGTATCGTAGAGGCTCGTGGCACGCTCGAAGAGGCCGCCGAGAGGGAGGATTGCAGCGAGGCTCCAGGTGAATCTGTCGCGCTCGGCCTTTGTCGTGGCATATTCGCGCCCGAGAGTGAGGTAGTGAATAGCCGAATCGTTGTTGAAAGAGGTGTATTCGCGGGCAATGCGCATGAGCTGTTCGGCGGGATTGCTGGAGAGGTCGAGCTCTGCACGGAGGGAATCGATGCGAGCCTGTCGACGGCTCATGTAGTCGGAGCGGTTGCGGATTGCGCGATCGAGGGCGGAAAGCTCTCTTTCGAGCTCGAGGTCGCTGATGTGCATATCGGCCCACGCGCGCACGGGGACAAGGGCAAGGGCGAAAGCGGCAAGGAGAACGGCAGCGAGGGCTTTAGCGGAAAAGGGACAGGAGAGTTTCATGATCGAGAGTGGCGATGACAGAGAGGCCGTCGGGGGTGATGTCCGGGGCGGCCGTTCGGAACAGGTCGGCGACCAGCGAGTCCATTTCCTGCGGGGAAAGCGTACGGCCATGGCGGATTGCCGCCGCGCGGGCCATTGCCAGGGCAAGAGGATGGAGGAGCTCTTCGGCCGGGAGGCCGGAGTCGATGCCGTCGGTGGCCGCCGCAGCCTCGATAATGGCCATGAGAGTGCGCGATGGGGATGCGCTGGCAGGCAGCGCGGGCTGCCCGTTTACGGCCCATGTTGCGTCGCCGAGAAAGCTGAGGTCGAAGCCGAGGGCGGCGACGGTGTCGGCAATGGCCGTGAGCGTTGCGCTCTGAGAGGGCGAGAGGTTTATCGTTTCCGGGAAGATGAGGCGCTGCGAGGGAATGGGGCCCGACTTGAGGGACTCGATGAAGCGCTCGTAGAGAATGCGGATGTGTGCGCGGTGCTGGTCGATGAGCATGAGGCCCGTGGCCGATGGCGCAGCGATGAACGAGGCGCGAATCTGAATGGATGCAGCCGCCGGAGCCGCCGTATCCGAAGAGCCGGTTCGGAAGAGCTCGCCACCCTCGGCGGGCGCATCGGTGGCATCGTTGATGGCGCTTGATTTAATTTCCGCGAAGGATTCGTCGCGGCGGCGGGTAAAGTTTTCGTAGAGTTTATCCCAGTCGCGGGGCACAGCGGGAGCCGCGTGGCGGGCTCCGGGGGCGGCGCCATAGGCCGTGGCCGGACGGGAGGGCTCAGAGACGGGAGCCTCGCCGGCCTCGGCAAAGGGATTGTATTCGTCGTCGACTTCGATAGCCGGGACATCCGGGGTCTCCGGGGTGTCGTGATTGAAGATGGGGATTTCCGGGGCGTCGG
>CAMWQB010000110.1 GCA_947176295.1 uncultured Porphyromonadaceae bacterium | reverse complement strand
GGAGAAATGAGTGTCAACTCGCTTCTCACGCGCAAACTCGCCGACCGGGTGCGGATTCTCGACCCATCCCGCCCTGTCACTGCCGGATGCAACGAACCCGACCCCGGCAATCACCTATTCCGCAGCGGAGCCCTCGACATCATCGGATTCAACTACCACGACGACTGGTTTGCAGGCGTACCCGAAAAATTCCCCGGCATGCCATTCATAATCACAGAAAGTGTAAGTGCGCTCGCCACCCGCGGCTACTACGACATGCCGGCCGATTCCGTTCATCTGTGGCCGGAACGCTGGGACAAGCCATTCTTCAACGAAACATTCTCCTGCTCGAGCTACGACAATTGCCATGCGCCGTGGGGCAACACTCACGAAGGCACCATGCGCCATGTCCGCGACAACGACTTCATCGCCGGACAATTCGTATGGACCGGATTCGACTACATCGGCGAACCGACCCCCTACGGATGGCCCGCCCGAAGCAGCTACTTCGGCATCGTCGACCTCGCAGGCTTCCCGAAAGACATATATTATATGTATCAGGGGGAATGGCGTCCCGACATTGATGTGCTCCACATTCTCCCTCATTGGAACTGGACGCCGGGACAACCGGTCGACATATGGGTTTACTACAACAATGCCGACGAAGTCGAACTCTTCCTGAACGGCAAAAGCCTCGGCACCAAATCAAAAGGCGCCGACGACTTCCATGTGGCATGGCAGGTGCCCTTTGAGCCCGGCACCCTCACAGCCGTAAGCCGTCGCGACGGCCGGGAAATCGCCCGTGCCGAGCGCCATACCGCCGGCAAGCCCGCAGCCCTGCGCCTTACTCCTGACCGCACGGATATAAAAGCCGACGGCTACGACCTCTCCTACGTTACGGTGGAAGTCGTCGACGCCGATGGCAACCTCTGCCCCTTGGCCGAAGATGAAATCACATTCGAAGTAAGCGGTTCGGCACGGAATGTCGGAGTCGACAACGGCAGCCCCATTTCCCTCGAACGCTTCAAGGCCGACAAGCGCAAAGCTTTTTACGGAAAAGCCCTCGTGATTCTCCAGAACAACGACGGAGCCGAAGGGCCGGCCACTATAACCGCAACGGCTCCCGGTCTGGAGCCGGCCACAATCACTATAAATTCCGGCAAATGACCCGAAAAACACTGACATTAGCCCTCGCCTGCACCCTTTATGCAGCAGCGGAAACCCCGGTGTATCTCAATCCCGACGCACCGATAGAGCAGCGCATCGAAGACGCGCTCTCGCGTATGACACTCGAAGAGAAAGTGGCTATGTGCCACGCCCAGAGCAAATTCTCATCACCCGGTGTGCCCCGGCTCGGCATACCTGAAGTGCGGATGAGCGATGGTCCCCACGGCGTGCGCGCCGAAATCAATTGGGACAACTGGGGCTACGCCGGCTGGACCAACGATTCCGTGACAGCCTTCCCCGCTCTCACCGCTCTCGCAGCCACTTGGAATCCCGCTCTCAGCGCCATTTATGGTAAGAATGTGGGCGAGGAAGCCCGCTACCGCGAGAAAGATGTGCTTCTCGGACCGGGCGTAAACATCTACCGCACGCCTCTCAACGGCCGCAATTTCGAATATATGGGAGAAGACCCCTATCTGGCATCCGTAATGGTTGTGCCATATATTCAGGAGCTCCAGAAAAACGGCGTGGCCGCATGCGTGAAGCATTTCGCCGCCAATAATCAGGAACAATGGCGCGGCAATGTCAACCCGACCATGAGCGACCGCGCGCTTTACGAAATCTATCTGCCCGCCTTCAAGGCTGCCGTGGAGCAGGGAGGAGCTTGGAGCATCATGGGTGCGTACAATAAATTGTGGAATCAGCATTGCTGCCACAACAAGCGTCTGCTCGAAGACATCCTGCGCGGAGAATGGGGCTTCGACGGAGCTGTTATAACCGACTGGGGAGGAGCCCACGACACCCGCGAGGCCGCCCTGAACGGACTCGACATCGAAATGGGCTCGTTCACCAACGGACTCACCACGGAAAGCGAATTCACCTACGACGATTACTATCTCGGCAAAGGCTTCCGCGAACTAATCCAAAGCGGAGAAGTCCCCGAATCCGTTGCCGACGACAAAGTTCGACGCATCCTGCGCCTCATTTTCCGCACGGCAATGAACACCGGCAAACCGTTCGGTTCGCTCTGCAGTCCTGAACATTATGCCGCTGCCAAAGCAATCGGCGACGAAAGCATTGTTCTCCTCAAGAACAGCGGCATCCTCCCGCTCGACCCGGCCAAGACCGGACGTGTGCTCGTGGTCGGCGACAACGCCGTCCGCAGGCTCACCGACGGCGGAGGTTCATCGGAACTCAAGGTTAAAGACTATATCAGCCCCTTGCAGGCAATCCGCAGCGTGTTCGGCGCCGATAATGTCGATTTCGCCGAAGGCTATCGCGCCGGCCGCCCCATGTATGGCAGAGTCGACGAAATCCCCGCTGCCATTCAGGATTCCCTGCGTGCCGAAGCCGTTGCCAAAGCCGCGCAGGCCGATGTCGTGATCTTCATTGGAGGCCTTAACAAAAACGCCGGACAAGACTGCGAAGGCACCGACCGCGAGAGCTACGACCTTCCGTTCGGGCAGGACGTCCTTATCGAAGAGCTAATCAATGCCAACCCCAACATTGTCATAGCCAACATCTCAGGCAACGCCTACGCAATGCCGTGGGCCGACAAGGTTCCGGCCATTCTCCACACCTCTTATCTCGGAACGATGGGAGGCGCATCCATGGCCGACGTGCTCACCGGAGCCGTTAACCCCTCTGGCAAGCTCCCCTACTCCATCCCCGTGCGCCTTGCCGATTGCGGAGCCCATTCTTTCGGAGTGGAAAGCTATCCCGGCGTGGAAAGCGAAACCGGCGATGTACTGTTCGGCGTATGTGCGCCGCAGCAGACCTACGCCGAAGACATTCTTGTTGGCTACCGCTGGCACGACACCAAGAAAATTCCCGCCCGCTATCCGTTCGGCCACGGCCTCAGCTACACCACCTTCGCCTACGGCAAACCCGAACTCTCCGCCAAGACAATCAGCCCCGACGGCAGCATCACCCTCACAGTGCCCGTAACCAACACCGGCTCACGCGAAGGTGCCGAAGTGGTTCAGCTCTACATCGGCGACGACAAGGCATCCGTGCTGCGCCCCTTGAAAGAGCTCAAGGCATTCGACAAAATAACTCTTGCGCCCGGCGAAACACGCGAAGTGAAATTCACCATATCGCCCGACATGCTTGCCTTCTTCGATGCCGACGCACACGCATGGCGCAGCGAGCCGGGCACCTTCACCGCCTACGTCGGCGGATCCTCCACCGCCACTCCTGCCAAGGCGAAATTCCGTCTGACAGAATAAATCGCAACCAGCTGAATGAAATTCAAGTTCAACACAATCGGCCTCTTCACGGTCAACCAGCCTGAAATGGTCGCATTCTACCGCGATGTCATGGGATTCCACACCGACTGGGCCGGATCCGCCAACGTGGATATGACCCTCGACGGCATGCGCCTTATCATGTATCCGCGCACTGAATTCGAGAAAATGACCGGACGCACATTCGGCTATCCCGAAGGCCTTAACGGCACCGCGGAAATATCCTTCGACGTCGACAACTACGCCGAAGTTGACACCGCATATGCCCGTTGCACCGGCATGGGCGCACGCAGTGTCTTCCCGCCCACGACGATGCCTTGGGGCCAGCGCACATGCTATATCGCCGATCCCGACGGCAACCTGATTGAAATTTCATCCTTCAACGCCGGATGAAGACCTCGCACACCTCCACAACCGAATAAACCTAAAACCTCATAAATTTCACA
Source organism: uncultured Porphyromonadaceae bacterium (assembly GCA_947176295.1). Classification (GTDB taxonomy): domain Bacteria; phylum Bacteroidota; class Bacteroidia; order Bacteroidales; family Muribaculaceae; genus CAG-873. The sequence continues at coordinate 937 of CAMWQB010000110.1, read as the reverse complement.
ACAATGGCAAAAGAATATTTTCCTCAGATCGGAAAAATCAAATTCGAGGGCACCTCGAGCTACAACCCCTTGGCCTACCGCTACTACGACGCTGACCGCGTAGTTTTGGGCAAACCCATGAAAGAATGGCTGCGCTTCGCCATGGCATGGTGGCACACCCTGTGCGCCGAAGGCGGCGACCAGTTCGGCGGCGGCACAAAGAAATATCCTTGGAACGAAGCCTCCGACGCCGTTGAGCGCGCCAAGGCAAAAGCCGACGCCGGCTTCGAGATCATGGAAAAACTGGGCATCGAATACTTCTGCTTCCACGACGTGGACCTCGTTGACGAAGGCTCGACCATCGAAGAATACGAATCGCGCATGAAAGCCATCGTGGCCTACCTGAAAGAAAAGATGGCCGCCACAGGCATCAAGAACCTCTGGGGCACAGCCAACGTGTTCAGCAACGCCCGCTACATGAACGGCGCCGCCACCAACCCCGACTTCGACGTACTGGCCCGCGCCGCCGTACAGGTGAAGAACGCCATCGACGCCACCATCGCCCTCGGCGGCCAGAACTACGTGTTCTGGGGCGGCCGCGAAGGCTACATGAGCCTTCTGAACACCGACCAGAAGCGCGAGAAAGAACATCTGGCACAATTCCTGACCGCCGCCCGCGACTACGCCCGCGCCAACGGCTTCACCGGCACCTTCCTGATCGAGCCCAAACCCATGGAGCCCAGCAAGCACCAGTACGACGTCGACACCGAAACCGTGATCGGCTTCCTCAAAGCCCACGGCCTCGACAAAGACTTCAAGGTCAACATCGAAGTTAACCACGCCACCCTCGCCGGCCACACCTTCGAGCACGAACTGGCCGTAGCCGTCGACAACGGCATGCTCGGCAGCATCGACGCCAACCGCGGCGACTACCAGAACGGCTGGGACACCGACCAGT
>CAMWQB010000109.1 GCA_947176295.1 uncultured Porphyromonadaceae bacterium | reverse complement strand
GCGAAGAATTTTATCAGTTCACTTGGCCCGGCAAAGCCGAAGCCCGACGTGAAGCCGCCCGCTCTATCCGTAAAACCCTCCGACCTGTGACCGAAGATAGTGTTGATTGGGACACAACACAAAATCTCTACATCGAGGGTGATAATCTCGAAGTCCTGAAGCTTCTCCAAAAGTCGTATATGGGCAAGGTCAAAATGATTTATATTGACCCGCCATATAATACCGGCAATGACTTCGTATATAACGACGATTTCGCCGCTACTGTAGCCGAAAACGACCTTGCAGAGGGAAATACTGACGATCTCGGTAACCGCTATCGCAAAAACACCGATTCCAACGGACGATTTCATTCTGATTGGTGTTCGATGATTTACCCGCGATTGCTACTTGCTCGTAATCTTCTTTCAGAAGACGGAGTGATTTTCATTTCAATGGATGACAATGAAGCAAAAAATCTCAAGGCTGTATGCGATGAAATATTTGGTGCTCAAAACTTCCTTGCACAAATAGTTTGGGAACGTGCGTACTCTCCCATCAACTTAATGAAGCATTTCTCTCCATCGCACGACTATATTCTTGTTTACGCTAAAAACCAAGAATTAGCAGAGTGTAGAGGAATCCCTCGTTCACAAGAAGCTAATGAAAGGTACTCAAATCCTGATAATGATCCGCGCGGACCTTGGAAAGCAAGTGACCTTTCAGTAGGTCCTGCTGTCGAATCCAATATATACCCGATAACGACACCCTCCGGGCGTATAGTAGAGCCTCCAGCTGCTCGCAGTTGGAGTCTCTCGCGGAACGCGTTCCGCGAGAGACTCGCCGATAACCGAATTTGGTTCGGTCCTAATGGAGATAGTGTACCGTCAATGAAAAGGTTCTTATCCGAGCTTCGTAAAACCGGAATAACGCCAATGACAATATGGAAGTATACCGAAGTAGACCACTCCCAGGCAGCCACACAAAAACTTGCCAAGCTTTTTGATGGAAAAAAATACTTTGATTATCCTAAACCTGTAGAATTACTAAAACGTTGTCTAGCACTATATACATCTACTGAAGAATGTACTGTGCTCGACTTCTTTAGCGGTAGTGGCACTTTTGCACATGCCGTTATGCAACTTAATGCAGAAGATGGTGGTAATCGAAAATATATTTTAGTGCAGGTGCCTGAGAAAATGGAGAATCCTGCAAATGTCACGCTTACGTTTAACACAATTCCAGAATTTGCGAAAGAGCGTATCCGACGTGCAGGGCGGAAGATTAAGGAGGAGGCGGGATTGCAAGGGCAGGAACTTGACACGGGCTTTCGGGTTTTCCGCGTTGATGAAAGCAATATGGAGGATGTTTATTTCCAACCTGCTGCTCTCAGTCAGGATAAACTCGACTTGCTGTTAGACAATGTCAAGCCTGACCGCACAGACCTTGATCTGCTGTTTGGAGCGATGCTTGACTGGGGTGTGCAATTATCCCTACCAATGTCGAAAGCCTCAATTGACGGCTGCAATGTATATACCGTCAATGAGGGCGACCTTGTGGCTTGTTTCGCGAAAGATATCACCGAGGATGTAATTGCACATATTGCCGACCAATCTCCCCTGCGAGTTCTTTTCCGCGACAGCTGCTTCAAAACGGATGCTGACAAAATCAACATTTTTGAACAGTTTAAGCAGCGGTTGGGATGGAGCGATGAAGAGGCGATGAAAAATATTCGTGTGATATGAAACTGAGATATAAACATCAACGGTTTCAGACCGAAGCGGCTCGTGCCGTTACAGACAGTTTTAAAGGGCAACCTTACATTGATCCCGCGGAATATCTGCACGATTCTGGAGAGGGCAATCTCGAAATGGAATATGGCTACGCAAATGCCCCGCTGATGATAGACCGCACACAACTGACTGAAAATGTACGCTCGGTGCAACTTGGACAAGGACTAAAACCGATTGAATATTTCGAAGGCGAGAGCGATGATGACGTAACTCTGACCGTTGAAATGGAGACCGGGACGGGCAAAACGTATACATACATTAAAACGATGTATGAGCTGAACAAGCGCTACGGGTGGAGCAAATTCATCATCGTTGTGCCTTCGGTCGCTATCCGCGAGGGAGTACTTAAATCGTTCCGGATAATGGACGACCACTTTGGCGACGAGTATGGAAAACGTATGCAATATTTCGTATACAACTCGAAGCAACTTTCTAAAATAGATGCATTTGCCACGGACCGCGGAATGCACTGCATGATTATAAATACTCAGGCGTTCAACAGTTCTTTCGATGATAGCGCCAACAACGCAGCATCACGAATAATTTTTGACCGCCGAGATGAGTTTGGTTCACGTCGTCCGATAGATGTCATTGCCAAAACTCGTCCGATAATGATAATCGACGAACCGCAGAGTGTGCTCGGAGCAAATAAGAAAAACCGTACTCGCCAAGGCTTACGTCTTTTCAAGCCCCTTATGCTTTTGCTTTACTCTGCCACCCACCGAGAGGACGACATCCGAAACATGGTGTTCCGTCTTGATGCCATCGACGCATACAACCGAAAACTGGTGAAGAAAATTGAAGTGAAAGGCATTTCGCAGGTTGGCACTACAGCAACCAACGGATTTCTTTGTCTGGAAGAAATCGTTATAGGCAAGGGAAACCCACGTGCCCGAATATCTTTCGACATCAAAACTGCAAGCGGAATTAAACAGGCTACCCGCCTTTTCGGGGAGGGCGTGGATCTCTATGAGGAGAGCAAGGGGCTTGCCGAATATCGCGATCGTTGCATCGTGAAGCGAATAGACGGGAGAGCCGGAACGGTGGAACTGCTCAACGGCACGGTTCTCTCTGAGGGAACCATGACAGGCAATGTTCATGAGGATGCGGTGCGCCGCGAACAAATTCGAGAGACTATCCGCAGCCATTTCGAAAGGGAACGAAAGCTATTCTCGAAGGGAATCAAGGTTCTGTCGCTTTTTTTCATAGACAAGGTGGAGAATTACAGGGTGTATGGATCGGGAAGCTCCTTCTCTCCCGGAAAATTTGCCGAAATGTTTGAACAGGAGTATACCAATATTATGAATGAGAATCTCAACCTGTTCACGCCAGAATACACTCAGTATCTTCAAAACCACCCGGCCCAGACCGTCCACGCCGGGTATTTTTCTCAGGACAAAAAAGGGAAAATGACGGACACAAAAGAGACATCTGAAAAAGGGCGCGAGGAGGCATTGCGAGCTTACGACCTGATCATGAAGAACAAGGAACGGCTACTGTCGTTCGACGAGCCCGTCCGTTTCATTTTCTCGCACTCGGCTCTGAAAGAAGGATGGGACAACCCGAACGTTTTTCAGATATGCACGCTGAAAGACAGCGACAACCAGACCAAGAAACGGCAAGAGGTGGGCCGAGGGATGCGCCTGTGCGTCAACAAACACGGCGAGCGTCAAGACCAGGATGTTCTCGGCGAGCATGTGTTCGACACCAATATCCTTACCGTCATTGCGTCCGAGAGCTACGAGAAGTTTGCGAAACAACTTCAACAGGAGATAGCCGAGGCAGTGGCGCATCGGCCAACGGTCGTAACGGCTGCATTGTTTGAGGGCCGGATATTGTCGGATGCAGACGGGAACTCTATTAAAGTTACCGCTGATATGGCGCGTAAAATCAATAACCGTCTAATACGAAAAGATTACGTTGACGATGAGGGCGTCCTTACGCCTAAATATCACGATGACAAGCGCGCCGGGGCGCTCGATTTCGGAGAAGAACTGACATCTGTTTCGTCGGCTATCGTCAAGATTCTTGACGGGGTGTTTGACCCCAGGGAGGCTATTCCGGGCGATGGCCGCAAACGGCGGATAGGTAATTTCGACTCGGAAAAATTTGCCCGTTCACGATTCAAAGAATTATGGGACAGGATAAACGTGCGCTCTGTCTATACGGTGGATTTCAGCTCCGATGAGTTGATTGGCAAATGTATAGAAAAAATCGACCTGCATCTAAATGTAACTGAAATTCACATTAAGATAAGCGAGGGCTCGATGGAGCAAATCCGGGATCGCGAAGCGCTGGAAAGCGCCTCTGCCATGAAGATGGGCAAGACCGTTCGCAAGAAGGTCCATGAAGCCGTGGGCAAGTCGGTGAAATATGACCTCATTGGCGACTTGGTGCGGGAGACAGGGCTAACCCGACGGACAATCATCAAGATACTGCAGGGAATCAGCGCGTCCAAATTCCTCTTCTTCCGAGTGAATCCTGAAGAATTTATCATGAAGGTTGCGGCAATAATTAATGATTGCAAAGCAATTGCAGTCATTGAGAAGATTACCTACTCTCCAACCGAGCAAACATTCGAAACGGAACTTTTCACGGTGGATGAAGTGAGGGGTGTTGTAGGCGATAATGCGATGGAAAGTGAGAAGTCGCTTTACGACCTTGTGGTGATAGACAGCAAGGGCACAGAAATGGACTTTGCCAAACAACTTGAGAGTGATAATGATGTGGAAGTATATACTAAACTTCCCCGAGGGTTCTACATCAATACCCCGTTGGGACACTACAATCCGGACTGGGCCATTGTATTTCGCGAGGGGAGCGTGAAACACGTTTATTTCGTAGCAGAGACTAAAGGGTCGATGCGAGAAGTTGATTTGCGGGAAACCGAGAAATCAAAAATCGCCTGCGCCCGCCGCCACTTCGCTTCAATCTCAGATTCGACAGTAAAGTATGACGTCGTGAATAATTACAAAGAGCTCTATGATATTGTAAACAAATAATTTCTGACATAAAAAAAGCTGCATCTTTCAGTGGATGCAGCTTTTTTTATAGTTTGGAGGTCTTATTTGCCGCTGGGGGTGGAGAGGTTGGT
>CAMWQB010000108.1 GCA_947176295.1 uncultured Porphyromonadaceae bacterium | reverse complement strand
CAATAGCCTGTAAATCGATCCACTCTATTAGCCCTGTTGGCCCTACTATCCCCAAAATCCCCCCCCCTCTCAAAAAAAACTCCGACCCGTCAGACAAGTCCGACGGGTCCGACAAGTCCGACCCCCAAGGCTGGAGGTGGAGTAGCATTCCCACGGCCCTCGGGCTCGTAGGAAAAAAGGTCAGGAAACTTAAGCCTTCGAAGCCTCGAGAGAAGCCTTGCGGAACTCCTTCATCAGCTTTTCGAGTTCCAGAGAAGCCTTGCGGGCGCGAGTGCCGGCAGCCTTGTTGCCTTTTTCTACCTGGAGAGCTGCGTCAGCCTTGAAAGCCTCGTAAGCTGCATTTACTTTTTCAATCAGATTCTGCATGGGTTGTGTTGATTAAAGGGTTAGAAAATATCATAATGTTGTGTCTGTGTCAGTTTATTCGTTCTCCTCGTCCTCGTCGTAATACACCGTCATGTCCACGATTCCGGCCTCAGCAAGAGCCGCACGCCGTTCACGGCAAGTCCCGCAGCGCCCGCAGTGCGTCTCCCGACCCTTGTAGCACGAATAAGTCGTAGAGTAGTCCAGGCCCATTTCCTTGCCCCGGCGGGCAATGTCGGCCTTCGTCAGGAGAGTGTATGGAGCCTCAAGCACAATGTGCTCATACGTCCCCTCCGCTATTGCGCCCGCCATAGCCTTCACGAAAGCCTCGCGGCAGTCCGGGTAGAGAGCGTGGTCGCCCGCGTGGTTGGCTATGAACACAGCCTTAAGCCCGTGGCTTTCAGCAAGGCCCGCAGCCGCAGCAAGCATTATCCCGTTGCGGAAAGGCACAACCGTGCTCTTCATATTGTCGAAGTCATACTCCCCAACAGGCACAGCCTCCGAGCCCTCCAGAAGTGAGCTGTGGAAAAGCTCGCCTATGAAGCTCAGGTCTATCACCACAAGCTCGATGCCGAGCTCGCGGCAGTGCCGCCGTGCGCACTCCAGCTCACGCGCATTGTGGTTCGACCCGTAGCAGAAATTCACCGCAAGGTCTATCCGGTCGGCATATTCGTGCAGCATCGTCACGGAGTCCATTCCTCCCGACAGCACCATCAGAGCATCCTTTGTAGTGTTCATCGTCCTCTCTATTATTTCATGAAGTGGTCAAGGCCCAGATTCAGCGATGCCGCGCGCCGAGCCTCTGCAAGCCCGCAGTGTTCCTCGTCGCCCCAGTTGGCGAAAGGATAGATGCTGATGCCTCCACGGGGCGTAAAAAGCCCCGTTACTTCGATATATCGCGGATCCATCAGGCGGATCAGGTCCTTCATTATTATGTTCACGCAATCTTCGTGGAAATCGCCGTGGTTTCTGAACGAGAAGAGATAGAGTTTCAAGCTCTTGCTTTCCACCATCCGTTCGCGAGGAATGTACGAAATGATGATCTTCGCAAAGTCCGGCTGACCCGTCTTCGGGCACAGAGACGTAAATTCAGGGCAGGTGAAAGTTACGGTATATTCCACATCCGGATGCTTGTTTACGAACGTCTCAAGCACCCCCGGTGAATACTCCGTCGGATACTTCACCCCCGTATTTCCCAGCAGCGTTACGCCGCTCAGTTCGTCATGCGCTCTTGCCATCTGCTTCGTCTTTCATTTAATTTGCAACAAACATACGAAAAAAATCTTAATTCTCAAAACATCATCCTGAAAATCTGCAAAAACACATCCTTTTCTGCCATTTGCGCCACAATCCCCCCCCCACTTCCCCACGGTATCATCCCACATAGAATGTAGGGACATTCCCCGGGAAGGTCCGAAACAAAAGACCTAAATGCTGTAGAGCCCAATCCCAAAGGAGAGCAGCCGGTCTTGCTAACGCAAGCGCCTAACGGCGATAACCCCAACCTGCGCCCCGGTGTAGCCCCGTCCCGAAAAATGCAACCATCCGCCATCCCGCCCCAAAATCAAAAAATGAGGCTGTGTCAATTCGACACAGCCTCATAAGTCTTGGTTATGCAGTCCTTGGATTAGAGGACAACCTTAGCAGCCTTGCCGCCCTTCACCTGGATGAAGAGGCCCTTTTCGGGGTTGGCAACGCGTACGCCCTGGAGGTTGTAGTAAACAGCTGCGCCTTCTTCTGCTACAGCTACGCTGCCCACGCCTGCGTCCTTCGTGAAGACGATCGTCTCGTTTTCGAGGTCGAGAGTGATAAGAACGTTTTCAGCAGTTTCTTCCATTGCGTTGTTGTAGCCGTCGCCAGCTTCCGTCGTGTAGTAGTAGGGAACGTCGAGAACGAGGTGGTTGTTGGGCTCGATTTCCTCTTCGTCGCCACCGATCGGAGTTACGCGCTCTGCTGCTACGAAAGAGTAGAGCCAGCTTTCGTTGCCGATTTTGAATTCCTGGCCGGCTTCGAGGAGTGCAACGTTCAGGGTGTAAACCTCGCCGTTCTTCGCGAACTTGTATTCGTCGCTGCAGCTCCATTCGTTCATGGCACCGCGGAGGTAGAGGTCGCCCATTTCTACTACTACTGCGCCGTCAACCTTGATGGTCAGGTCTACAGTGTTGATCGTCAGCGTGAAGTCGCCTTCGGGGAGGCAGAAGCTCGAGTCACCCGAGTTGAACTTCATTGGGTTCAGGCCTTCCTGAAGGAGCTGGCCGGCTGCGGGCACGTAGCGAACTGCGTTGACAACTGCCCAGTCTTCGTTGAGCGTCTGTACGAAGCCGAAGTACTGCTGGGTTTCCAGAGAAAGGTCAAGTGTGAATACACCGGCCTGGTCGGTCTTGGTGCATTCCTTACCCATGGCGGGGTTCCAGTCGGCTTCGCAGCCGGTTACGGCAGCCGGGCCGATTACGTAAAGCTGTGCAGCGGGTTCGGCAGCGCTGGCGCTGAGTGCGAGAGCGGCACCTGCAAGAAGGGTGTAAAATTTCTTCATACGATGATGATGAGATTTAAGGGGTTTGGTGAATAAATGTATTGGTATAGTTTGGCTTGCGCCATTTTTTTTGCTCTTTGGAGTGCTAATTCAGCCTATGGCTCATTTCCACGATGCAAAGTTAAACCTTTTTTTTCATTTCCCAAAGATTTTTTGACTAAAAAGAATTTTTAACATTTTATCTTCCCTTCTTCCTTACTCACGTCTCTCCCTTTTTTGTTATTTTTGTGTTGACAAACGATATGGACAATCTCAATTCGCCATCCCTGCATCCTTTCGAAGCCTCTGTCGACGCTTTCATCGCCTCGCGACGCCTCCTGCGCCGCGGATGCGGCGCTGCCCCAGTCCTCGTCGGGGTCAGCGGAGGAGCCGATTCCATCGCCCTCCTGGCTGCCCTGCATACCTTGGGCTTCGACGTCCGCGCTGCCCACTGCAATTTCCATCTCCGGGGCTCTGAATCCCTCCGCGACATGCACCATGTCGAGGCAATATGCAGCCGCCTCGGGGTAGACCTTTACGTCAAGGACTTCAACGTCGAGGCACGACGGCGTGCCTCTGGCGAGAGCACCGAAATGGCCTGCCGCTCCCTTCGATATGCCTGGTTCGCATCCCTCCTCGACCGCGAGCGCGCCCAGGCCTTGGCCGTCGGACACCATCGCGAGGACCAGGCCGAGACACTGTTGCTCAACCTCATGCGCGGGACCGGCCCCGCAGGCCTTGTCGGAATGAAGCCTCGCCGAACAGATGGCCCCGGCGGCTCCACAATCGTCCGCCCGCTGCTCGAATCATCCCGCAGCGAAATCGAGCAATATCTCCTCGACCGAAACATCCAATGGGTCGTCGACAGCTCTAACTCCGCCGACGAATACCGCCGGAACCGCATCCGCCACCATCTCCTCCCGCTCATGGAAGAGCTCATCCCCGGCGCCCTCGACGGCCTCCTGCGCACAGCCGCTCAGGTCGACGACGCCATGGACCTATATCTCTCCCAAATCGAAGCCTTCCGCAGCCGCTTCATCATCGCCGGCCGCATCGACCTCTCGGAGCTCGTCCGCGAGCTCGGGCCCCGGGCACGCATGGCCCTTTGGGAGATGCTCCGCCCAATGGGCTTCAACATGACTCAGATCCGCAATATCCTCGACGCCCAAGCCTCCGGAGCTTCCGGCCTCACATTCACCGCCCCGGCCCGAACAGCCGAACTCTCCCGCGGAATCCTCGACCTCAATTCCCGAGGCGCAGCCCCCCTCCCCGTGGCCTCCGCTGCCGCTCCCGTCCTGGTAGACCTCCGCCGCGATGTGGTTCTCCCCCTGAGGATAGCGGTTACCCTCCGCCCCGTGGCCGCATTTGCCGAGGAGCTCATGCCTCCCTCGCCAAAGGTCGCATTCATCGACGCCGACGCCGCAGAGACAGGCACATGGGAGCTCCGCAGATGGCGCCACGGCGACCGCATGACACCATTCGGCATGCGTGGCTCAAAGCTCGTAAGCGATATTTTTGCCCTCGCCCGGATGGACGCCCGCGCCAAACGCGAAGCCTGGCTCCTCGTCCGCAACGGCGAAATCGTCTGGATTCCCGGCGTCAAGCGCTCGGCCCTCTTTGCCGTCGGGCCCGGCACCCGGAGATATGTCCGCCTCGAGATTGACTGATTATTACAATTTTTCCAAAAGTTACATAACCCATGAAAACATCAACACCCATCCTCCTCCTCCTGGCCCTCGCTGCCTTCCCGGCCTCCGCGCAGACCATCGTCGAGACCGACGCCTATACCTGGCGCGGCGACACGATGTATCAGGCGCAGTTCACGGCCACAGCCCCCAATCCACACCAAATCGTCAGCACATATGCCGCCCAGCCCGGCTACTTCATGCCCATCGAGAAAGAGTGGAATCTCAAAAACGACATCTCGGCTTATCCGCAGCTCTCCACGCCCAACCGCCTCCACCAGGCCATCTACAACATGGGCCTCGACGAGATGGTCAACGCCGTAGAACCCGACACAACCCTCCGCACCGGCAAGGAGTGGGCGGGCGTGTGGACACGCGACGTCAGCTATTCGATTCTCCTCTCCATGGCTTACATGCAGC
>CAMWQB010000107.1 GCA_947176295.1 uncultured Porphyromonadaceae bacterium | reverse complement strand
ATTCGGTGGAGCGTCCGATGATTATGCCGACGAGGAGGCCGATGACCACGGAACAACCGACAAGCGCCCAGTTCTGGAGCTGCAGGAGCCAGAGGATAAAGAATGTTGCGGCGACGATGAGTGCGGAGCTGAGATTGGTGCCGAGCGAAAGGGAGCCGAGGAGGTCTTTCATCGTGGCGTTCTCTTTGGTGCGGACGCTGAAGATGCCGATGATGGAGAGGATGATGCCAACGGCAGCGATGAGCATAGGTGCAATCACGGCCTTGTACTGCATGTCGACGTCGCCTGTGGTGAGATATGCGGCTGCGCCGAGGGCCGATGTGGCGAGAATGGAGCCGCAATAGCTCTCATAGAGGTCGGCACCCATGCCGGCAACATCTCCGACGTTGTCGCCCACATTGTCGGCGATGGTTGCGGGATTGCGGGGGTCGTCTTCAGGGATTCCGGCCTCGACCTTGCCGACGAGGTCGGCGCCGACGTCAGCAGCCTTGGTGTAAATGCCACCACCAACGCGGGCGAAGAGGGCCTGAGTGGAAGCTCCCATTCCGAATGTGAGCATGGTGGTTGTGATCATTGCCAGCTTGGCGGTGCCGGGCAGATCAACGAGCCAATCGAGGAGGAGATACCAGAAGGAAATGTCGAGCAAGCCGAGGCCAACAACGACGAGGCCCATAACGGCGCCGGAACGGAAGGCCACGCGGAGGCCACTGTTGAGCGAGGAGCGGGCGGCGTTGGCTGTTCTTGCGGAAGCGTAGGTCGCCGTCTTCATGCCGAGGAAGCCGGAGAGGCCGCTGAAGAAGCCGCCTGTAAGGAATGCCACTGGCACCCACGGGTTCTGAAGTTGGAATCCGTAAGCCATAACGGCAAAAAGAATAACGAGACACACAAAGGCGCATCCAACGATTTTGTACTGCTGTTTGAGATAGGACATGGCGCCCTTGCGCACGTGGGAGGCGATGCGCTGCATCGTGTCGGTGCCTTCACTTTCGCGCATCATCTGCCTGAAGAAATACCAGGCGAGGAGCAATGCGATGAGCGAAGCGGCCGGCACGAGCCAAAAAACCGGATTAGTCATGGGTTGATTTTAAGGTTGATGAAAAATGAGCCTAAAGGTACAAATAATTTCCGACCCGACCAAACATGGAATAAGATTAACATATATTACAGGACGGGCTCTGAATCAATTTGGCAAAATCGGGGAGGGTGCGTTAATAATTATTTAAATGTTAGTCGGGTTGGGGGATTATTCAGGTAGTTTTATTAATTTTGCCCGTTGATATGGAAAAGTATCTCCTGACACTTGACCGCGGGAATTCGTCGGCGAAACTGGCTCTATGGGGCGAGGACGGACGGATTGTTCGGCACATACACACGCGCTCGGGCTCGGATGAGGCTGAGTGTGTGAGGCTTGTGCTCGATGCGGCGTCCTCCGGCGCCATTATCGGGGCGGCATACTCCTCGGTGGTGAAAGATGGCGGCGACGAGGCCGTGATGAATGCGTTGCGCGAGGTTGTGGACGGAGCAGGACTTTGCCTTGAGCTTGGGGCGGACACTCCGATGCCTATGGGCGTGGAGTATGCGACGCCTGCGACATTGGGAGCCGACCGTCTTGCGGCGGCTCTCGGGGCCTTGTCTCTTTTCGGGCCCGGGCGTGCGATGCTTGTCGTGGACATGGGTTCGGCGATAACTTACGACATCGTGGACCCGGCCGGGACTTACCGCGGCGGGAACATCGCTCCGGGAATTCAGGCTCGCTTCCGGGGTCTGCATGAGGTGGCACCGGCGCTCCCGCTTCTGAACGGAGCTGAGGGACGCGGAAAGCTGCCGGTTTTCGGCGATTCGACGGAGACGGCCATCAGGGCCGGCGTGGTGCGAGGCGTGGAAGCTGAAATCCGCTTCTATTCGCGCCTGCTCGGGGGCGAGAGCCTTACGGTGCTGACCGGCGGCGTGGCCGAGGCGTTCGACCAAGCTGTGGGTGGCCTGCCGGGCTCTCATATCGAACCAGACTTAATTCATAACGGACTCAAACGACTTTTTGAATATAATGAAACTCTCTGACTTGGGCGCCGGCTTAGCGGCAGCGCTTCTTCTCTTAGGCATAGGCCTGAGCTCTACGGCCCAGAACGGGACGATGAGCCCTTATTCGCGATATGGCTATGGTATTCTGCGCGACCGCGCAACATCGACGCAACGCTCGATGGGGGGCGTGGGATATGCGATGCAGAGCGGGCGTCAAATCAACGCCATGAACCCGGCGTCGTATGCGGCTATTGACTCTCTGACCTTCCTTTTTGACATGGGCGTGGATGTAACGGCCCTGTGGCAAAGCGAAACGACGGATGGGGGAGAGAAACTATCGGACAACAACTTCGGCGGAGGCCTGGACTACGTAACGATGCAGTTCCCCTTAGGGAAACACATGGGCATGAGCGTGGGTCTTGTTCCGTTCTCGTCGGTGGGCTATTCGTTCGGCGACGAGATTTCGAACGGTATAGCCTCGCGCCAGGGGTCGGGGAGCATCAACGAGCTGTATGCAGGCATTGCGGGCAACATCTTCCGCGGCTTCTATGTGGGTGTTGATTTCTCATATATGTTCGGGTCGCTTCTGAACGACTCGTATGCGATTGTATCATCGTCGGGATCGCAGGCCGTGTTCCAGAAGGAGCTTCGCGTGCGGGACTGGAATATGACAGCAGGTCTGCAGTACGGCTTCCGCACAGCGAGCAGGCAATACATGACATTTGGCTTGACCTACCGCCCGTCGAAGAGTTTCCTCGGCGAGGCGAAGACCTACTATTATGTTGAAAATCTGACGAGCCCTGAAGTTGAGGACGAGCACAAACTGCACCACAACTACACGATGCCCGAGACGTGGGGCGCGGGCGTGAATTACCGCATCGACACTCGCTGGATGTTTGAAGGCGACTTTACGTATCAGCCTTGGTCGAAGGCAAAATTCAGGGGGTTTGCAACGGACCAGATATCGCATGAGTTCGCCAACCGCTGGAAGGGAGCTGCTGGCGTGCAGTATGTACCCAACTACCGCGGGGGCTACGGCAAGCGCATGAATTATCGTCTGGGCGCGTACTATAGCCGGGACTATCTGATTGTGCGCGGGAACAATGTGCGCGAGTTCGGCATCAGCGCCGGCCTGGGTTTCCCCGTGCCAACGTTCAAGACGACTGTTAACTTAGGGCTGGAATGGAAGCGCCGGGAGGCTTATCCTCAGACGCTTATCCGCGAGGACTATCTGAACATCACTCTCGGAATCAACTTCAACGAGATGTGGTTCCGCCAGAGCAAAATCTATTAAGCGAGGTAAAGGCCAGTGAGACGGTTGCCGAGGATTGTGCTGCTGCTCCTTCTACCGACGCTTGCGGGCGGAGGCTGCGGGGAGGAAGAAAAGCGCTATGTGGCCAATGCCGGGGCGTCGACACCCACGATGGCGACGCACGATGTCCAGACCTTTATCAGTGACTCGGGCTACACTCGCTATCACCTTGCCACGCCGGCGTGGTATGTGTATGACGACACGGCGGAGCCTTTCTGGCGATTTCCCGAAGGGGTTGAACTGGAGCAATATGACAACTATATGAGGGTTGCGAGCACGGTTGTGTGCGACTCGGCAATCTATTATTCCCGGAAGCGGCTGTGGCAGCTTGACGGGAATGTGGTGATGGTGAGCACGGAAGGTGATTCATTTCTGACTGAACAGCTGTTCTGGGAGCAGGAGACACGTCGCATCCGGTCGGACTCGTTCATCCACATAGTCCGCAGCGACCGCATTCTCGAAGGCTATGGCTTTGAGAGCGACCAGGGGATGGCGGATTATCTGATCCACCACCCGACGGCTATCCTGCCGTCGGAACGCCCCGGGGGGCAGAGCCGGGACAGCAGCCGGACAGAGAACCGCGACAGCGTGCGCGGGGCGTCAGTCCGGCCGTCGGAACGGCAGCCAAGGCCTGTCGCTGTGGAAAAAGAGGAAGCACCAAAGCCCAAAGAAGGGAAGCCGGGAAGACTGACTGAGAAGGTTCAGTTAGGGACCGGAGGCCCGCGGGCGGCTAAAGAACAAAAATTGAGAAAAAACTAATCAAGGGAAAATCGGAATATGTCCATCTGGATAATAATCACACTCATATCGCTTCTTCTCTCGGCACTGTTCTCGGGGATGGAGATGGCTTTTGTAACGTCGGACCGCGTGCGAGTTCAGCTGGATGTGCAGCGCGGTGGGTTTGTGTCGGGCATCATCAACCGCTTCTATTCGAAGTCGGAGCTGTTTATTTCGACGATTCTTGTGGGAAACAACATCATGCTTGTGATTTACGGCATGGGGTTTGCGGCGATAATCGAGCCACTTCTTGCGCAATACATAGGGAACGAGGCCCTGCTTCTGGTGTGCCAGACGCTGATTTCGACCCTTGTGATTCTTTTGGCGGGCGAGTTCCTGCCCAAGACAATTTTCGGCATCAATCCGAACAGCAGCCTGAAAATCTTTGCGTTGCCTATTGCGGTGTTCTATTTTGTGCTTTACCCGATCTCGCAGTTCACGGCATGGCTATCGCGCCTGCTGATGCGGATGGTAGGCATCAAGGATGAGGAGGGACGTGGGCTTGGGATCCTCTCGATCGGCGACCTGAACGACTATCTGGAGGAAACAATCGACGATGTGGAGGAGACGAAGGGAACGGTTGAAAATGAGGTGAAGATATTCCAAAACGCGCTGGATTTCTCGAGCACACATCTCCGGGACTGCATGATTCCGAGAAATGAGCTTGTGGCCGTGAACATCGATATGACGACCCGCGAGGAGCTGTCGGAGCTTTTCCAGCAGAGCGGGAGATCGAAAATCCTCGTGTATCGCGACGATATAGATTCAATCGTGGGCTATATCCATGTTAGTGAACTGTTTACCCCCGAGAAGGACTGGCACGATCAAATCAAGCCGGTGCTATATGCGCCCGAGAATCTTTTGGCTAACGTAATGATGCGCAGGCTCTTGCAGCAGAAGCGTTCTATTGCGATCGTTATCGATGAGTTCGGGGG
>CAMWQB010000106.1 GCA_947176295.1 uncultured Porphyromonadaceae bacterium | reverse complement strand
GCACAACGGTTTTCGAGACCGCCCCGATCGACCACTCCGGCATCTTTCCTTGGTGGTTTTGCAGGTGCAAAGTTAAGCCTTTTTTTTGAGTTTTCCAAATCTAAGCCCACTTTTCTGCCTCTTTTCTGCAGCCCTACCAAATTTCCGTGCCCTTCCCCATAAAAATCAGCTTTCTCAGAAAGCCATCTTCACCTGCGAACGTATACTATCGGCAAGCGCTTCCTCACTCTTAGCCCCGACTTCCGGCTCTGAAGGCAATTCCACAACTATCGGCAGAGGCAACGGCGCAACAACGATACTATCAGAAAAAATCGGCGCCGGAACGACACTATCACTCATGGCAGGCATCGGTTTCAAGGAACCAACGCTATCCGGCTTCTCGGCTTCCCCAACAATCCCCGCCGCAGGCACTCGTCCTCCCGAGTGATAGTGCGCATCATAATACGGCTCATCCAGATGGCTCGCGATAACGCCCCGCGACGACGACGCATGCACAAACACACCCTTGTCAACATACAGCCCTACGTGGCTCACGCGCCCTCCCCGCCCCTTCTGCGAGCTGAAAAACACGAGATCGCCCGCCCGCAGCGCATCTCGCTTGAGCGGAACACAAAACTCCTGCTGCGCCGCCGAATTGCGCGGAATTTTAAGACCAAGTACACTGCGATACACCTCCATTGTCAGCCCCGAGCAGTCCGTCCCCCGGCCGAGCTCGCTCCCGGCGTAGCGATACGGCGTCCCAAGCCATTTGGCAGCCTCCCTCACGAGTGCGTTCTCCGACCCTCGAACCACCCTTAGCCGCTCCTCCTCAGCAGGCGACACCGGCCTCGACTTATTCCCGCCAACATGCGACGGCCTTGCATATCCCGGAGCAGTCCCCACAGCAGTCCGCGACGACTTGCACCCCCCCGTAGCAAGCACCAGGCCCATAACCACACACACCGCCACCCAGCGGAAAACCCTCATGAAATCCAACCGCATATCACAACCAATAATCATCTCTCAGATATAAACAATTAAGGACCGCCGCGCACGTCTCCCCTTATCGGAGCCATGCGTGCGGTCCGTCAATATCCTTTGGTCGTTCCCGAGCAGATATTACTTATCCTCCGGAGCGTCCACCAGAGCAGGATCAATAAGGATACGTCCGCAGTACTCGCAGACTATCACCTTCTTGTGCATCCTGATTTCAATCTGGCGCTGAGGCGGAATGCGATTGAAGCAACCGCCGCACGCACTGCGGTCCACCGTAACGATGCCAAGGCCGTTGCGGGCATTGCGGCGGATACGCTTAAAGGCCTTGAGCGTACGCTCGTCGATAAAAGCCTCGAGCTCCTTAGCCTGCACCACGAGCTTCTCCTCCTCCGCACGCGTCTCCTTGATAATCGTGTCCAGAGCCTCCTTCTTCTCAGCCAGAATCTGCTGCTGGCTGGCAATCTCATCCTCCGTAGCTTTTATGTCAGCCTCGCGATTCTCGATGCTGCGGTTAGCCTCGTTGATGTTCTTTTCAGCAAGAGTTATCTGGAGAGTTTCATATTCCACCTCCTTCGTCAGCGAATCAAACTCATGGTTGTTTCTCACATTGTCCAGCTGCTCCTTATAGCGGGCTATCAGCTGCTGCTTCTGCTCGATCTTTCCCTGGAGCGCCACGCGATGCGCCCGGAAATTTTCGATATCGCCCTGATAGTTGGCCACACGCTGATGTAGACCCTGAATCGTATCCTCGAGATTCTTCACTTCCTCAGGCAGCTCGCCGCGCACCTGCAGGATGCGGTCCTTCTGTGTCAGGAGCGTCTGGAGCTCATAAAGCTTCTTCAGGCGTTCCTCAACGCTGATAGGTGCATCTGTTTTCTTTTCTGTTGCCATATATTTTTTACAGATAATTTACCGGATTCTTCTCCAACTCTGATTTATAGACTGCAAAGTTAGGAAATTTTTTTGTAAGTAGACGATAAAAGATGTCTTTTGCGCAGATTTCACTCTCGAAATGTCCAACGTCCATCAGACAGATCTCCGAATTATAATCCACAAAATCATGATACCTGATGTCGGCCGTGACGTACACATCCGCTCCCGCAGAAATCGCCGCGCGGATAAACTCCCCGCCCGACCCTCCGCAGAGAGCCACAGTCCGCACCTCCGTGTCTGGCTGAATACCCGACGACAGGCGCAGTCGCTGAAGCCTGAAAGCCTGCTTCACACGCGAAGCAAACTCCCGCATCGTCAGCGAGCCCTCATCGCCCCTCATCCTGGCCACAAGGCCCAGGCCGAGCTCCGCCGACTTATCACCCAGAGGCTCCACATTCACGCTCATCATCTTCCCGAGACCGAGACCGTCAAGAGCCTTCACGGCACCCCCCACAGCCCACGACGCAACCGTCGCACTCACAGCCGTCAGAGGCTCATGAATCAGGCCCCAGCCCGTCTCCACGTCGCCCCCTTCGAGGTCCAGCCGCTGCTCCGATCCATCCACCGAGCGCGTCTGTCCGCTCCCGATGTCGAGCAACGCAAGCTCCGCATCCTCAGCCGAGCTCCGGGGCACATAAGCCGTAACACGCGTCAGCGTTCCCTCCTTAGGCGAAAGAACACGCACAGCCTCAAGCCCAAGCATCTCAGCCATAGCATACGAAATGCCACCCACAGTCGAGTCCAGAGCAGTATGCGTCGAATATACGCTCACGCCCAGGCGCACAGCCTCAGCCACAGCCCGCTCCGTTGTCGACCCGCCCGTCAGGCGCTTCAGCCCCTTGAAGATCAGAGGATGATGCGACACCACAAGATTGCAGCCCCGCTCAGCAGCCTCCCTAATCACAGCCTCAGTCGCATCCAGACACACCAGCACACCGGTGCACTCCTCGCGTGCATCACCCACCTGCAAGCCCGTGTTGTCCCACATCTCCTGCAGTGAAGGCGGCGCAAAAGCCTCGATTACCGACAAAACCGCACGTATCCTCATATCCTCCTCGCGGCACCAAGCTTAATGCTTAGCCTCCTCCTTGATATCGATTTTCAGATTCAGCTCATCAAGCTGCTTGTCGTCCAGAGCCGCAGGAGCATCAAGCATCACATCACGCCCGCTGTTATTCTTCGGGAACGCAATGCAGTCGCGGATACTGTCCAGACCCGCGAACAGCGACACCCAGCGGTCAAGGCCATAGGCAAGACCCCCGTGAGGAGGAGCACCATACTTGAACGCATTCATCAGGAAGCCAAATTGCTCCTGAGCCTTCTCCGGCGTAAAGCCCAGAATCTCGAACATCTTAGCCTGCAAGCCACTGTCGTGGATACGGATCGAACCACCGCCCACTTCAACGCCGTTCACAACCATATCGTATGCATCAGCGCGTACAGCAGCAGGCTCCGTATCCAGAAGAGGGATATCCTCATCCTTCGGATGTGTGAACGGATGGTGCATAGCCATCAGACGGCCCTCCTCCTCGCTCCACTCAAACATCGGGAAATCCACCACCCACAGGCAGGCAAACTTATTCTTATCGCGCAGCCCCAGCTGGCGCCCCATCTCAAGGCGCAGCTCACAAAGCTGCTTGCGCGTCTTCATCGCATCATCCCCGCTCAGAATCAGGATCAGATCACCCGGCTCAGCACCCATAGCCCCGCGAAGCTCCTGAAGCTTCTCCTGACTGTAGAACTTATCCACGCTGCTCTTCACAGTACCGTCAGCCTCAACACGCGCATACACCATACCCTTAGCCCCGATCTGCGGACGCTTCACGTAGTCCGTCAGAGCATCAAGCTGCTTGCGCGTATAGTGAGCAGCCCCCTTCGCACAGATACCACCGATATACGCCGCATTATCAAACACCGAGAAGCCCGAGCCCTTAAGCACATCCATAAGCTCCACAAAACGCATATCAAACCGCAGGTCAGGCTTATCACTGCCATAATACTTCATCGCATCAGCCCACGACATCCGCAAGAAAGGCTCCGTCAGCTCAACACCCCGAAGCTCCTTGAAAAGATGCTTCGCCATACCCTCGAACGTATTTATCACATCCTCCTGCTCAACAAAACTCATCTCGCAGTCGATTTGCGTAAACTCAGGCTGGCGGTCAGCGCGAAGATCTTCATCGCGGAAACACTTCACAATCTGGAAATAGCGGTCCATACCGCTCACCATCAGAAGCTGCTTCAGCGTCTGAGGCGACTGAGGCAATGCATAGAACTGACCAGGATTCATCCGCGAAGGTACCACAAAATCGCGGGCACCCTCAGGCGTCGAACCCACAAGCATAGGCGTCTCAATTTCCAGGAAGCCCTTCCCGTCAAGATACCGACGCACCTCCATCGTCATACGGTGGCGAAGCTCCAGATTCCGGCGCACAGCATTGCGGCGAAGATCCAGATAGCGGAAACGCATCCGCAGATCATCGCCACCATCCGTATCATCCTCAATCGTAAACGGAGGAACCTCCGACGCATTAAGCACCTTCAGGCCATCCACAATAATCTCGACATCGCCCGTAGGCAACTGAGGATTCTTGCTCGTACGCTCAGCCACGCGGCCCGTAACCTGCACAACCCATTCGCGGCCAAGATGATTCGCAGCCTCAGTCAGCTTCGCATCATTCTCTACATTGAACACAAGCTGCGTCAGGCCATAGCGGTCGCGCAAATCAACGAAAGTCATGCCGCCCATCTTGCGGACACGCTGGACCCAGCCAGCAAGCTTCACCTCGCGGCCAACGTCGCCAATGCGGAGCTCTCCGCACGTCTCACTTCTATACATATTAGCTCAGTAATCAGAGTCAAAAAACATAAAAAGGCCCAATAGCCCATTCAACCCACAAAATTACAAAAATAAAAAAACCAAAACAATAAAATCCCCCAAAAAAACTCCCGTGCAGAGTCAACAAGCAAGTGCAAAATTGTTGGGACATTCCCCGGGGAATGTCCGAAACGCAAAAAGGAGAGCAGCTTGTCATGCTAAAACAAGCGCCATACGGCGACAACCCAACCTGCGTCTACGCTCAATATTTCCCGAAGGTCTATTAGTCCAATTTGTCTAATAAGCCCTATAAGTCCCATTCGCCCTATACCTTCCTCCGGGAATCAACCTGGAGGAAACAAACGAAGACCGCTGCGCCTCGGGGGGGAGTCGCAGCGGTCTTGCGGGGTTTGGGGCG
>CAMWQB010000105.1 GCA_947176295.1 uncultured Porphyromonadaceae bacterium | reverse complement strand
TGTCGAAAGTGCTGCGCGACACCTTGATCTGGTCGCTCAGATAGTTCTGCATTGTGTAGGGCAGAACGAAATAACCGTCGGCAAGACCCTGCATCAGAGCGCTGGCGCCCAGACGGTTCGCACCGTGGTCGGAGAAGTTGCACTCGCCTATGGCAAAGAGGCCCTTGATCGAGGTCTGGAGCTCGTAGTCAACCCAGATACCACCCATAGTGTAGTGGCTGGCGGGGAAGATCATCATGGGAGTCTCATAGGGATTGTCGTCGGAGATCATCTGATACATGTCGAAGAGGTTGCCGTAGCGGTCGGCCACAGCATCCTTGCCCAGACGCTCGATAGCATACTTGAAGTCGAGATAAACGGCATTGCCGGTACCTACGCCATAGCCGGCGTCGCAACGCTCCTTGGCTGCACGGCTGGCGATGTCGCGCGGACACAGGTTACCGAATGCGGGATAGCGGCGCTCCAGATAGAAGTCGCGGTCCTCGTCGGGAATGTCGGTAGGTTTCTTCTTGCCGGCGCGGATAGCCTCGGCGTCTTCCTTCTTCTTCGGAACCCAGATGCGGCCGTCGTTGCGGAGCGATTCGCTCATCAGCGTCAGCTTCGACTGGTCTTCGCCATGAACCGGGATACACGTCGGGTGGATCTGCGTGAACGCCAGGTTGGCCAGATATGCACCCTTGCGGAAAGCCTGAACGGCTGCCGAGCCGTTGCAGCCCATGGCATTCGTGCTCAGGAAGAAAGCGCGTCCATAGCCACCGGTGGCAAGCACCACCGCATGTGCGGCATAGCGCTCGATTTCACCCGTGATGAGGTTGCGCACGATGATACCGCGGGCACGCCCGTCGATCAGCACGATGTCAAGCATCTCGCGGCGGTTGAACGAGCGCACCGTTCCCTTCTGGATCTGACGGTTCAGCGACGAATATGCCCCCAGCAGAAGCTGCTGGCCCGTCTGGCCCTTGGCGTAGAACGTACGGCTCACCTGCGCGCCGCCGAACGAGCGGTTGGCAAGAAGGCCGCCGTACTCACGGGCGAAAGGAACACCCTGCTGCACGCACTGGTCGATGATGTTGTTCGACACCTCGGCCAGACGGTACACGTTGGCCTCGCGAGAGCGGAAGTCGCCCCCCTTCACCGTGTCGTAGAACAGACGATACACCGAGTCGCCGTCGTTCTGATAGTTCTTCGCTGCATTGATACCGCCCTGGGCCGCAATCGAGTGCGCGCGGCGGGGGCTGTCCTGGATGCAGAAGTTATATACATTGAAGCCCATCTCGCCGAGCGTCGACGCTGCGGAGGCGCCGGCAAGGCCCGTGCCCACTACGATGATGTCGAGATTGCGCTTGTTGGCGGGGTTCACGAGCTTCTGGTGTGCCTTGTAGTTGGTCCACTTCTCAGCGATAGGACCTTCTGGAATCTTGGAGTCTATCTGATACTCCGGCAGGGCGGACGATTCGATGTCGGCGAAATCCTGCATGATAGGGGTGGAATCAATCATCCCCTCGAGGTTGAGTTCTTTTGCCATATCTCTGAGTCGTTGTTATTCGTTGTTCGATGCGTTTTCCTGAGGTGCCAGCTGCTTGGCATAGCCTATCTGCTGCTCAAGCTGCTGGGCGAAGCGGCCGAGCTGTGCAACAGCCTTCACCGATACGTCAGGGCACTGCTTCCCTGCGTATTCCACTACCTTCTGTGCTTCTTCTACATAGGCCGGGGCCTCTTCTACGAAGAACTTGATCTGGGCGGCCTGCATGGCGGCGGGATCGTTCTCCGGAACGCTCTTCATCACCTTGGCGGCGGCGGCTTCGAAGCCGGTGGTTACTGCCTCGGCGCGGGCTTCCCAGAATTCGCCGTACTGTTCTTGCAGCTCATAGTTGGTCAGGTAGTAATTGTCGTGGGCGCGAACCGTGAACACGATGGCCTGAGCCGTGAAGAGAAGCACCACGATGCTGGTCCACCAGCAGCCGATGCACTTCAGACGGTTGATCCACGTGTTGTTGTCCCAGCCGATCGTGTGGAACATCGACCAGAAGCCATGGTTCATATGGAACCAAAGGGCAACGAAGCCGATGATGTAGACAACCGGGGTCCACCACTGCTGGAACGCAAGCTGAAGGAAGAGCGTGCCCATGGCCGGAGAGGCGGGCGTCCCGGCTACTTCAGGAAGCGCTGTAAGTTCATGCGACACAAGCTCCTGTAGCTGCATCTTGGCCCAGAACTGGGTCATGTGCACAACCAGGAAGGCAAGAATCACAATGCCCAGCACGAGCATGTTCTTCGAGGACCATTCTACCTGCGGAGGACGCGTGTTCACCAGATAGCGGTCGGCGCCGCGTGCTCGGCGGTTCTGAACCGTCAGCCATACGGCATAGAAGATGTGGATGATGAAAAGTGCGGCAAGGCCCGCCGACGCTACCAGTGCATACCAGTTCGCCCCGAGGAACTCACAGATCATGTTGTAAGCCACAGGCCACAGAAGCGCCACAGAATTCATCAACACGTGAAAAGTTACGAATAGGACGAGGCAGACGCCCGTTAGGGCCATCACGAACTTACGTCCTATAGATGAGCTTGTTAACCACATAGGATGATTGTTTGAAGATTAATATTAATTGTGTTGTATTTGCAGGCTATCTCGCGCCGGCGTCCTCGTCGGCACATTTCTTTCCGCAAAATTAGCGTTTTTTAGCCAATTAAAGAAAAAAATCCGTATAAAAATTTATGCCCTCTCAGCGCGCGGCCCACAGAGCACGCCGGTGGTCGCAGCTCCGCTCTGCCACAAGCTCTGTCCGCATTCCCGCAGCCCGGGCCGCAGTCGTGTCAGCCGCATTCAGAAGCAGTACCGGGCCCCTCGTCCCGTCAAGTCCCTCAAGCGCCCGCAGGCGGTCGCCGGTGTAGAAATTCAGCGTATACAGGCGCTCTCCCTCGCCCTTCCCGTAGCTGTATATGGGCCCTTCATGTCCGAAGATTTCCTCCACTCGCCCCACAAGCCGCGCATCGCTCCGCGGGTTCAGAACCATAGGCATAGCCGTCGAAGCGTAGAAGGTGTATAAAGCCATCGCGCACACCACGCTCCCCGCAGCCGCATGTTTCCCCCGTCGGCGAATCGCCGCCACGCCCGTGGCCGCAGCCCCGAGCGCTATCACCGGGCCCCACGCTGGCATCCTGTCGAGCTCCGCAGGCACAGCCCCGACAGCCCCCGCGATGAGAAATCCCGCCGGAACGATCACCGCAAGGCTTCCCAAGGCCCACACGGCCACGCGCATCAGCCTGCTCGCCCTGTAGCGTTCCATCATCAGGGTAAGACCATAGCACACAAACGGATACATCGGCAGTAGATACACGCTCCGCTTGCTCTCGGGCACGCAGTAGAACACAAAAATCACAGTCGCCCCCACCAGCGCGAACCCTCCCGCAGCGCTCATCTCCCGCAATCCCCTCAGGCTCGGACGCCACCCCCTCCAAGGCCGCATCGCAAGCGCCCCGGCAGCTACAAGCGTCCACGGCAGCAGCCCCGCCGCAAGCGTCACGAAGTTATACCACAGCGGCTTCACGTGCGAATCATAGCTCATCGTCCCCGTCAGCCGTCCGATGTTCTCCTCGTATGCCAGCTGAAGAAATCTCTCCCCGCCGCGCTCGTATGCTCCCGCATACCACAGCGCCGGAAGAGCAAGCGCCGCCACCGAAAGCCCGAGCATCTTGAGGAGAGTGGGGAAGAAGCGGTCGCCACGCAGCAGTCGCCAAGCCCCTGTCGCCGCGCACGGAAGCAGAGCGCCCACAGGCCCTTTCGTCAGCGTCGCGCAGCTCAGTAGCACCCACGCCCCCGCATACATCCACGCCCTTCGACGCCTGTCGCCGGCAGCCTCCCGCGCGCCGAACATCATATACATAGCTCCCACCATGAAAGCCGTCAGCAGCATGTCCAGCCGGCAGGCCGTCGACGCACGGAACACCTCGAAGCACGTCGCCCCCACAAGAGCATACATCACCCCGAATCGAAGCCCGCGGGCACGCCCTGCCCACGCGCATCCGGCCACTCCCATGCATATCGAAGCCAGGGCCGACGGCAGCCGCGAAAGATATTCATTCACCACACCCCCGTTCAGCACCTTCGCAAGCACCGCTATCAGCCACGCCATCATTGGCGGCTTGTAGGGAATATCCCCGCCATAGTTCATCGGCAAGATCCAATCCCCGCTTTCCAGGATGCTCACGGCCACGATAGCCTCGCGGGGCTCCCCCTTCGAGTTGTAGAGCGTAAGCCCCAGCCACGGAAGCAGAAAGAGACACAACAGCACCAGCACGGCAAGGCGCGCGCGCCTCGCCTCATCCGCCGTGTAGCCTCGCCGCCCTTCCACCTCGATCAGAGAGAATAGCCCGTATACGTTCCCGGCGTCAGAGCCCGCAGCTCTTCCTTCACAGCCTCGCTCACATCAAGACTGTCGATAAACTCGGCGATGCTCTCCGCCGTTACCTCCTTGTTCGTGCGCGTCAGAGCCTTCAGCGTCTCGTAAGGCTTCGGGTAGCCCTCGCGGCGCAGAATAGTCTGGATACCCTCGGCCACAACGTTCCACATCCCGTTCAAGTCGCGGTCAATGCTCTCACGGTGGAGAATAAGCTTTCCAAGGCCCTTCATCGTCGAAGCCAGAGAGATGAGCATGTGAGCCATAGGCACACCCACATTTCTCAGCACCGTCGAGTCCGTAAGGTCGCGTTGCAGACGCGACACCGGCAGCTTCTGCGCCAGGTGCCCCAGGATAGCGTTGGCAATCCCCAGGTTCCCCTCCGAATTCTCAAAGTCGATAGGATTCACCTTGTGAGGCATTGCCGACGACCCGACCTCGCCCTCCTTGATGCGCTGCTTGAAATACTCCATCGAGATATACATCCACATATCCCGGTCCAGGTCCAGCACGATAGTATTGATGCGGCGGAAAGCATCGAACACAGCCGCAAGATTGTCATAGTTCGAAATCTGCGTCGTCCACTGCTCGCGAAGAATGCCAAGGTCCTCATACAGGAACCTGTTCGCGAAAGCGCGCCAGTCCACCTTCGGGAAAGCCGTCCGGTGAGCGTTGAAATTTCCCGTAGCCCCGCCGAACTTCCCGCTGAAAGGAACGCTTGACAGCGCCTTCACCTGCTCCCGCAGGCGGTAAGCGAACACCTCGATTTCCTTC
>CAMWQB010000104.1 GCA_947176295.1 uncultured Porphyromonadaceae bacterium | reverse complement strand
TCGCCTTGTGCAAAAAGTATAAGGTGGCCAAGCTATGGGTGTTCGGCTCGATACTCACTCCGCGGTTCAATGAGGAGAGCGACATCGACTTCTCTGTAATTTTTCATTACGACCAAATTCAAGACATGTTTCTGACATTCTTTGATTTCATTGATGAGCTCCAGCAATTGCTTGGAAGAAAAGTAGATGTAGTTGATGAAACCGCAGTCAGAAACCCTTACTTCAGAAAAGAGCTCGACAACACAAAGCAACTCATTTATGGATGACCTGATTTTAAAATCATTGATTGATATTTCCAAATCGCTTGAAAATATCGAATTGTTCTGCTCATCCCGTCCCAAGGAATTCGAAATATTCTGTCAGGATATTTGTTTTCGCAGCGCAGTCCAATGGGAGCTTGCTGTAATAGGCGAGGCTATGAATCGTATATTAAAAATTCAACCCGACATTCCGATCACTGCTGCTCGAAGAATTGTCAATACTCGTAATTATCTTATTCCTGGTTATGACAGCTTAAGAGGAGGATTTGATTTGGGCTATTGTCATCAATCACCTCCCGTTATTGAAAACTGAAGTAAATCAACTCATCAAACCCTTTCAATAGGTTCGATAACTTGTCAGTTTGCTACACCCCATAAATAACTCCCCTCAATATGAATCAGAACTCCAAAACGATATATCGGTCGGGAATCGACCTGTGGTTGGGCAGCATGATTTTTCTGGCCCTCATCGCCATATTTGTCGTGAGCTTAGGCGTAAGCTGGTGGTTCACACTCCTATATGGCGGAGGCCTCACAATCCTCATCGCCATAGCAATGTTCGGATGCTGGTATGAAATCGACGGCAATCAGCTCACAGTCTACCAATTCTTCCGCCCTCACCGCTTCCCCATCGACAAGATAAAGGAAGTGAAGAAGACCATCGGCTATCTCGCCACCGCAGGAATGTCGCGCCACAGAGTCTCCATCAAGTTTGTGGACCGCTCCGTCATGAAGAGCAGCATGCCCCTCGAAATCTCGCCCAAAGACCGCGACGCATTCATCGCCCGCCTCTGCCAAGTAAATCCCGAAATCATCGCGAGATAAGGCTCGCTAAGCATTCTCAGGGTAAAAAGGTATCCAATCAAGAACATCAGTCGTATTTGATATTGGGCGTGTGGGATACACCCAGTTCGATCCAACCTTCAATATGACGCCCCCCGCCAGTGGCTGCGCCTCCGACGTGTGTCGCTTTATGTACTCGAGCAGGCCATTGTGCTTGTCCGGAGCAAGGAGGTCGCTCTCCTTTGTCTTTGTGTCGAATAAGTATATGTGACCATTGCGCATTCGGATTACGAAATCTACATAGAAGGGTTCCTTTGCCCCACCCTCGCCAATCTGATATTCCACCGCATAGTTTGCCTTTCCACCATCGCCATTCTTATACCACCAGTCTATATACTCTTCATTTTCTTCCAGAAATTCCACAAATTCCCTTTCCGGATTTGAAGCCGTATTCATTTCAATAAAAGGACTTAGCGCGTGGTTTTCTACCTGTGCAAGATGATGGGTCGCTGATTTATACAAGCGCTCCTCAGGCACCTCCCAATCGTATTCTTTAAAAACACGTGTGGCGGCAGCCCTCCCGGCTTTCTCTTTCCGCAGGTGAGCATAGCATTCGAGCGCCGTTTCGAGAATTCTATCAAACTTGGGTGTATTCTCTTCATAGAGCACCACCTTCTTAGCATCGGTTCCGTAGATGCCGAAGAAGTCAGCGATAAGCTCCAGAAGATAGCCCGCTATTTTATCGGTACGGCCACGGCGTTCAAATTGATGCCCCTTGCCTTCGATATAGGATATGAAAGCACCGTCAATCTCACCGACAGTTCGGGCAAACTTCACCTGCTCCACCTCCAAAGTCTGAACTTCGTTTTGGAAATGAACATCTTTAGGGATCTTTATATCAACAGTCTTAACCTCCAGTCTGATAATATTCTCCACCCGCCGGCGATTTTCTTTTGCAGCCAAATCTACATCTTCGGGCCGCGGCTCATAATTTTCAGTATCCGCCCCAAGAGCTGCGAGTTCGGCAATGGTGAACAAGCCCGCTCCCGCGACGGATTTCCAAAACTCCGCCGCGGTGTCGTAAAGCACTTTCCGAAAGTCAGGCCCGAGGTAGTTGCGCTCACTGTTGGGCCGCTCGGAATATATTGATTTAAGCGACACATTGCGAAGATTTGTACGTCGACGAGCCGTGAGCATGTCCTTCAGAATATATCCTGCAGCAGCCGGCTTAATATCTATTTTATCTTTGGCAATGTCGGTATAGACGTAGCCCACGTTGAGCAGCTCGTTGGGATAAAATTTATGCTCGGGCATGCGCATGATGCGCCCAACCGTCTGAATAGTAAACTCGTTGCTCTGCAGTTTGCGGAATATAAGCAGCACGGCGGCTCGAGGACAGTCCCACCCGAGGGCTATGGCTTCCTTGAACAGAAGTACTTGCGCAAGATTTGTGGGCCTTTCAAGCCCGGCGAGATTTTCCTTCTCGTTGGAAAGCCATACGGCGAGTTTCCCGTTCTCCGCCGTAATGTCTTCCACGTATTTCAGATAAGTCTTTACTTGTATCGCAATTTTTTCTTCTTCTGCCGTCATCGCAGTCTTGTTGTCGTTGGGCAGCTGGATCAGGAGCAGAGGATTTATATCCACTCCGCATGCTTTATACGCCTCGGCGATTTGATTGCGTTTTTCAAGTGCAGCCTTTATCAAACG
The DNA here is from genome assembly GCA_947176295.1 of uncultured Porphyromonadaceae bacterium. GTDB lineage: Bacteria > Bacteroidota > Bacteroidia > Bacteroidales > Muribaculaceae > CAG-873. The sequence continues at coordinate 2,830 of CAMWQB010000104.1, read as the reverse complement.
CTCGTTCAGGGCTATTTCATTTTCAGCGCCTCCAACTTCGATGTCGGGATTCAGCACAACCTCCTTCTTTATCATCTCGGCAGCTATCACCTTTTGGCGGTCGACCTTATAATATGCATCAAACCGAGTGGTTTTCGGAGTTGCCGATATTCGGAGTTCAACCGCAGGATTGATGCGTTCAAGCACCGCCTTTGTCTTGTCGGCAGTATTATCCCAAAACATGTGCTCTTCATCGATCACCGCAACAATGGGCAGACCAAATTTTTCCTGTGTGCGGTCGGTTATCTCGTAAAGCGAATCGGAATTTTCGCTTTCCTGAGTAATTACATTCTTCTTCCTGATGATGCTCTCCCAATTCACGAAAAGAATCTCACCCGGCTGAATACCTTCGCTTTGGTCGAGCTCATCGAACATCACCGGACTGAGCTTACGAGTTTCTCCAAACGCACCTTTCAGGCTCATGTAGCTCTGCAAATGAAGCTGCCGGGGTGCTATCCATAGAAAGGCACACTCCTTGAATCGACTGTCGCCCCGAGTGCGCAATTCGTCAACCAAGTTGGCCAGAATTTGGCAACTCATCACCGTTTTACCGGCGCCGGTTGGAGCCTCGAATATGATTTTCCTTCGCGAGCCCCCGTAGTTAAGTTGTTCTATTATTTTGTCGGTAAGCTCTTTTACAGCTTTCTGCTGATATTCCAGTGTTTTCATTATTCGCCTCCTTCTTTTTGAGAAGATAAATTTTCCAAGGGTTTCGGCCTGCGTTTCGGCAGAATGCGTTGATATGTGTTGTATATAGCTTGTGGCAAGGCACAAAGCTCTACTTTGTCGTTCACAGGCTCGAAACACGCCTCCCATGGGTCCTCGCTCGGTGAAAATACGTAGACTTTAATCTTTGAATCGGTTTCAACCTTTTCCATCATTTCGACGATTTCCTCCACATAGCGTTCATCGTATATCACAAGCATTTTCTTGTCGCCATGCTCGAAGTAACGATATATGTTCTTGAATGTTGGCATCCCCGCGAAAGTCTTCTGCTCTTCATAGAGATTCTCCTTAATGCAAAGCATATCGGTGGAAAGATGAACCAAGCGACGCATATTTTTTACCGTGCGACTGCGGTCCACAAAATCCGTCCGGTAGTAGCGGAGATTGTTATTGAGCAGTCCCTCGACGTGTTCGCCATTCGGTTTCGTGTAGCCCTCGATAACACGCTTATTCCGCTCATAAGTAACGGTTTCGCAAATCCGGTTCTCATTGTTGGTGCATAGAATACATGTACGTTTGCCACCATCTTCGGCATTCAACTGCATAGTTGCGTGAAGCGTTGTGCCCGAACCTGCAAAGAAGTCAAGAACTGTTGATTTGCTTGTACAAAGAGCCAACAGAGTCTTTAAAAGACTTATAGGTTTAGGATAAGTAAAGATATTATTGTCAGGAAGAATATTTTTTATCTCTGTGGTTCCTTGATTGTTATAGCATTCATCAATCAAACTCGTTTGATTGTCAAATTTTACAGTTGGTTGCAATTTATTATCAACAAACTGGTAAATTTTGAAATAGCAACGCCATCCGTTTTTTGTTTGCTTGAAAACAATAAAATCATTTTCAAGTCCCCATTTAAATTTATCTTCACTCCAACGGAAACACCAATCCTTACTATTTGCTTCTCCACTAATACGTTTTTCACGAGCCGCGGAATCCCCTCCTGCGACTATTTGAGTTCCGTCTGGTGCAATAATTATATAGTCGCTTTTTGTAGAATAGCTTATACTACCGTTGTCAAGCGGTCGAATAAGATATTTTCCTCTTGTCATGACGTGCTCATCCTCTAACTCATAGATAGAAAAATCTTCTTTAAGTTTATGTTGCAATTGAAAGTCGAGAGAGGAGGCATATACAAGAATATGGTCGTGAATGATATTTATATTTTTGGCATCTCCCTTTACTCGTTTAGTCGTAATCCTTATGATGTCTCCCAAGCAATAATTTTCTCTGAATATTTCATCACAAAGCAATTTCAAATTTGCATATTCATGTTCATCAATTGATATGAATATTACGGCATTATAAGCCATAAGTTTTTTAGCAATACGCAAACGTTTTGACATAAAAGATAGCCACTTGGAATGGCGGTAGCTATCCTCTTTGTCAACATACGAATCGTTATAAATGAAGTCCTTGTTGCCGGTATTGTAAGGCGGGTCGATGTAGATTACATCAATCTTGCCAGCATGGGTGTAAGCGAGGGTTGATAGCGCTTCGAGATTGTCCCCTTCGATTAGAATGTGATTGGGCGCATCAGGGCCGGCTTCCGTAAGTGCGCGGCTCTTGTCTTCGATTAGCACCGGAAGGTCTTCGCGCAAACGCTCCTCCACATTTTCGGGCTTATCCTCCCAAACCAGCCCGTATGTTTTGGATTCACGGAGGAGTCCAAGAAGTTCGGAACGTTCATCGTCAGTCAATCCCTCAATGGTTTTGACGCGATCGATTAGCTTATACCTGTCTGTCGCTTTCATGGTGGCATCATGAAAAGAACTGTCGCCAATACCCCACTGCGACGGAATTCATACAAAAAAGCGTGGGTATCTGTACCGTTGCTGTCTGCTGGACATGGTATCGCCAAACACCTTAGCAGTCAGACAAACAACGCAGATACTCACGCCGATATGTTAATACCCCAAACCCACTCCATGCCGATTAAGGCATAGAATGAGCCCGGATAGGTAAATACATACCCGTGAGCGTCCACCTTGCTATATTCTTGACTGCTGATAAAATTTGGCGATTTTAGTCCAGCAAGAATAAAGCGCGAGTAAACGCCTTTTATTTT
>CAMWQB010000103.1 GCA_947176295.1 uncultured Porphyromonadaceae bacterium | reverse complement strand
AGCACGCGGCCCTGGTGTTCATGGGCGTGTATCTTACGGGAATACTTGTGGCGGGGGCTACGGCCAAGCTGCTGAGGCGCTTCTGCTTCAAGAAGGATGAGACGCCCTTCGTGATGGAGCTACCGCCCTACCGTCTTCCGACCATGAAGGCGTCTCTGAGCCATACGTGGGAGAAAGGGCGCCAGTATCTGAAGAAGATGGGTGGCATAATCCTAGTTGCGAGCATCATCGTGTGGGCTCTCAATTACTTCCCGCTACACAATGAGACGGAAATGGCTGCGGCTTCCGCTCCGACCTCGGACATGACTGACGACAGCGGCATCGACCCTACTCGCGACTCGTATCTGGAGATGTGCGGAAAGGCGCTGAATCCGCTGATGGAGCCGTTGGGCTTCAGCTGGCGAGCCACGGTGGCGGCGCTTGCGGGCGTTCCGGCCAAGGAAATCGTGGTATCGACGCTCGGGGTGCTTTATACTGACGACGAGACCGTGGACAACCACAGGTTGGCCTCCCGGCTGACTGCCCCACGTGGAGCGTCGGGGCAGGCAGACTTCACTATTGCCTCGGCACTGGCATTCATGATATTTATCCTGCTATACTGCCCGTGCACGGCAACTGTGATGGCTATTGCCCGGGAGACCGGGCGATGGCGATATGCGCTATTCAGCATATTCTACAACACGGCTGTGGCCTGGGTGGTGGGATTCGCGGTATATAAGCTTGCTATTCTTGCGGGATAGAGGCAATAAATCGGCGCGGACTGCGTTTGAGAAGTATGAGCATCAGGAAAAACAAATATATCATGGCACTGCTTGTGTGTGTGGCATCGGCGACGGGCATTTTGAGCCCGAAATCGGTTGCGCAGGCGAGCGGCACGGCTTATAATTTTCTGGATGTGACGTCTTCGGCGAAAATCTATGGTCTCGGAGGTGTTAACATCAGCCTTGTGGATGATGACCTGATGAGTTCGGACCAGAATCCGGCCCTCCTTGGACAGGAATGCTCGGGGCAGATAGGCATAGACTATATGCACTACATGGGAGGATCGAACTTCGCGGGGCTGCGCTACGCCCAAGGAGCCGGGGATCACGGCACGTGGAGTGCCCATGTCCGCTACTTCGGCTACGGGTCGATGGAGGAACGCAACGAATTCGGCGAAGTGATAGGAAGCTTCTCGCCTCAGGACGTGGCCTTCGGTGGCTCGTATAGCCACGACTTCAACGACAGGCTTCGCGGCGGCATAGACCTTAAGCTGATATACAGCGGATATGCGGACTATACGGCCTTTGCCGTGTCGACCGACTTAGGTATCAACTACTACGACCCGGACAAGGACCTGTCGCTGTCGGCGGTGATAGCCAATGCGGGCGGCCAGGTGAAACGCTTCACGGAGACGTATGCCCGCCTGCCTTTCGACATCCGCCTGGGCTGGTCGCAGACTTTCGGGAGTTTCCCCGTGCGCTTCTCCATCACGGCATGGAATCTGACGAAATGGAAGATGCCCTACTACTCGACGGGCGACGGGAGCATCGACTCGGAGGCCGAGCTGAAGGATGGCTTCGCAAGCAACCTATTCAGACATCTGGTGTTCGGGGCCGACCTTATCAGCAGCGAGAATTTCTACATAGGCATAGGGTACAACTACAAGACGCGCACGGATATGTCGACCTACAAACGGAGCTTCTTCTCGGGACTGTCGCTTGCGGCGGGGCTCAGGGTGAAGAGTTTCGGCGTGGGCCTGGCATTTGCCCAGCCTCACTCGGGGGCAACGACGCTTATGGTGAATCTCACTTGCAACCTCCAGGAACTGATACGATAATTCAAGGAAAAAAACATACAGGATGAAACGCATCACAGTAGCCATCGACGGATATTCATCGTCGGGGAAAAGCACAATGGCCAGGCAGCTTGCCGGAAGTGTGGGATACAGGTATATCGACTCGGGCGCCATGTATCGCGCCGTTGCGCTCTACGCTCTGGACCACGGAATGATAGGCCCGGAGGGCACGGTGGACGAGGAGAAACTTGTGGCTGCGTTGCCTGATATCCATATAGACTTTGCACCGGGGGCTACGGCCGGCGAGCATCAGCACACGCTTCTGAACGGGCAGGATGTCGAGACGGAAATCCGCCGTCTGCGGGTGAGCAACGTCGTGTCGCCTGTAGCGGCAATAGGCGCCGTGCGCCGCGCGCTCGTCTTGCAGCAGCAGGCAATGGGCCGCGAGGGTGGTATTGTGATGGACGGGCGCGATATAGGCACGACCGTGTTTCCGAACGCTGAGCTTAAAATATTCGTGAACGCATCGGCTGAAACACGCGCTCAGCGCCGGTTCAAGGAAATGACTGACGGGGGCTCGCAGGTGAGCTATGCGGATGTTCTGGCCAACGTTGTTCATCGCGACCACATAGACGAGACGCGCGAGGAAAGCCCGCTCCGTCGAGCTGATGATGCCCTGGAACTCGATAACTCGACAATGACGCCTGAAGAGCAGGATGCGTGGCTGATGGCAGCCTTCAAGGCTGCGACGCAGGAGGACTGAAACGACGATATGTACAGTGTGGAAATCGACCCGGAATCGGGCTTCTGTTTCGGAGTAGTAACCGCAATCCGCAAGGCCGAGGAGCATCTGCAACTCGAAAGCACCGCGGATGGCGGGGAGGAGACGCTGTGCTGTCTTGGCGATATAGTCCATAATTCCGACGAGGTGGAGCGTTTGCGGCGCAAGGGACTTCGAACAATAACGCATGATGAGCTTGACAGCCTGCCTGAAGGGGCGACAGTGCTTCTGCGCGCCCATGGCGAGCCTCCGGAGACTTATCGCCGTGCTGAAAAACGAGGTATCCACCTGATCGACGCGACGTGTCCCGTGGTGCTCCGCCTCCAACAGAGGGTGAAGGACGCCTATCACTCGGCCGAGCATCCGCAGATTGTGATATATGGTAAAAACGGGCATGCGGAGGTGAACGGCCTTGTGGGCCAGACAGAAGGCAAGGCTATCGTGGTGGAAGGCCCGGAAGGACTTGAAAGCGTTGACTTCTCGCGGCCTGTGGCCCTCTTCTCCCAAACGACGAAGAGCCTGGAAGGCTTCCGGAGCATCATCGCCGAGATTGAAAAGCGTATAGCCCCGGGAGTTGATTTCCGATATTTCGACACGATATGCCGGCAGGTGAGCAATCGCGCGGACCATCTGAGGGAATTCGCAAGAGCCCACGATGTGGTGCTGTTCGTGGCCGGGACAAAGAGCAGCAACGGGAAGGTGCTGTTCAACCACTGCCTGAGCGAAAATCCCCGCACCCATCTCATAGCCAATGCTACGGAACTCCAGCCCGAATGGCTCGAAGGGGCTGACAGCGTGGGAATCTGTGGTGCAACGTCGACGCCTCGCTGGCTGATGGAAGAAGTGGCGGCACGACTGAAATGAAAACATTCATAGCCATAGATGTCGAGACAGCAAACTTCGAGGCATCGAGCATCTGCGCAATAGGGGCCGTGAAGGTGCGGGATGGCATAATCACGGACCGGCGATATTCGCTGGTGTGTCCCGAGCCGAATTACTATACGTGGCGGTGCACGCAGGTGCACGGACTGACGGACGCGGACACCTGGAATGCGCCGTCGTTCGGCACACTGTGGAAGGAGTGGGAGCCATGGCTTCGCGAGGGGCTCGGAGAGGGCGAGGAGCCGGTGTTCGTGGCCCACAATGCCCGCTTCGACAGCCGCTGCATCCGCGAGGCTTGCCGAATCTACGGACTTGAGGCTCCCGAACTGTGGGGCGACACACTGGCTGCGGCCCGGAAATCTATTCCACGAGGGATGCTTGCATCGAAAAGCCTGGATTCGCTTTGTTCGTTCTTCGGCATTCCACTCGAAAAGCATCATTGCGCCCTTGACGATGCGATTGCGTGCGCCAAACTCGGCACTATACTCCTTGATTGAACCTTTGATTGTGTGGCGGTGGTTTTTTTGAGACGAATTGGGCGGATAATCGGGGAATGTTTTGTAATTTTGTATTCTGCAATAGAACGCATGTATCACAATCACTACTTGTCGACAAGATGGCAGTAATCGTAAATATCGAAACATCAACCAACGTGTGCTCAGCGGCGCTGACAGCCGAGGGGCAGATACTTGCCCACTTCGAGGATTTTTCGGGGCGGAATCATGCCGAGCTGCTTAGCGACTACGTGAAGGGGTGCCTTGACTTTGCTGCGGAGCATGAGATAAAGGTTGAAGCTATCGCCGTGAGCCTCGGCCCGGGCTCCTATACGGGGCTACGAATAGGGCTCAGCGAGGCTAAGGGCCTTGCGTACGCCCTCGATGTTCCTCTACTCGGAATCAACACCCTCGAACTGATGGCCACGCGTGTGATGTTTTCGACGGACAGTGTCGCTCCGGAGAGCATCCTTGTTCCGATGCTTGATGCCCGGAGGATGGAAGTGTACACGGCGGCATACGATTTCGGGCTTCAGGCACTGATGGCGCCTGAGCCACTTATCCTGGATAAAGAAAGTTACAACAGCCTCTGTTCGGATGGACGGCCGGTGCTTTTCTTCGGCAACGGCATGCCTAAATTCCGCGACCTTCTCGGGGAAGACGCCCCTGCTACGGCTGTGTTCGTTGAGGGGGTTGAGCCCGTGGCAGTAGACATGGTGGCTCTTTCGGAGCGGGCCTTCGCGCGACGCGATTTTATCGACACGGCATACTCGACGCCCATGTATCTCAAGGATTTTCAGGCAACTACTCCCAAAAAGAATTTTCCGGGCACAGGACAGGCATGAAGCAGGCGATACTCACACCGGAAGAAGCTGCCGATGTGCGCGCGGCAGTGGACACTCTCCGCAAGGGAGGGATAATCCTCTATCCGACAGACACGATTTGGGGGATAGGTTGCGATGCGCGCAACAGCGACGCCGTGCGCCGCGTGTTTGAAATCAAGCGTCGCTCCGACGCGAAGGCACTGATAACGCTCGTAGATTCGGTTGCAGTTCTGGAACGGACTGTTTCGGAAATTCCGGAAGTGGGTTATCAGCTGTTAGAGGCGACGGAGGAGACACCGACGACGATCATATATGATTCTCCTGCACCGGGAGCTCTCGCTCCTGAACTTCAGGCCGAGGACGGGAGTGTGGGTGTGCGCGTGAGCCATGAGGCCATATCGTCGGCGATATGCCGGGGCTTCCGCGGACCCGTTGTGAGCACATCGGCAAATATCAGCGGAAAACCGGCGGCAGCATGCTTTGCAGACATCGACCCGGAGATAATAGCTGCGGCAGACTATGTGTGCACCTCCCGCAGAAACGAGCCAAAGGGCGCCGGGCGTCCGTCGGGTATCCTGAAATTAGGTAAAGGCGGAACAATAAAAATAATTCGATAATGAAGGAGCTGACACGACAGAGACTTATCTACATGGCTTCGGACTACCTGATGCTCAACGTCGGGATGTTGGTGTTCTATGTCGTGCGCTATAAAATCGACGAACATGCGATGATGGTTCCGGCATTCTCCGCATGGTTCAAGTCAACGCCTGTGATTCTGGGGCAAATACTTTTTCCGCTCGGCATCATGGTGCTTTTCCTTCTTTCGGGATGCTACAACCGGTCTCCACTGTTTTACCGCT
>CAMWQB010000102.1 GCA_947176295.1 uncultured Porphyromonadaceae bacterium | reverse complement strand
TTGATGGCAAGCCAGATGAAGAAGAGACCCACGGCCAGCATCACGAAGTTGCCGAACTCGGCATTGGCGAAACCTGTCAGTTCCCAGAACTGCTGCAGGTTGCTGAGAATAAAATCGCCGAATGACATAAATTCTTATTTGACAGTCAGACTTTGCGATTTATTCGAGCGTGATCAGCACGGTGCCCTCGAGCACAGCGTCGCCTTGATTCACATTCACCGATGCCACACGGCCGTCGCGGCCGGCATGGATGGCATTTTCCATCTTCATGGCTTCGAGAAGAACCACTGTATCGGCAGCTTTCACCGTGTCGCCAACCTTTACGTTCACAGCCAAAACCGTGCCGGGCAGAGGAGCCTTGACGGCTGCGCCACCCGTGGCCGCGGGAGCCGACTTGGTGATGACCTTCTCGCCCGAAGCTGTGCGGGGAGCGGCCGATGGACGCACGGCAGCAACCTTCTTGGGTGCCGGTGCCTTCTCAAGTTCAACCTTATAAGGAACACCGTTCACCTCCACCTGCGCGATGTTGTCGTCGATGTCGCCCACGGCAACAGTGTAAGCGTTGCCGTTGATTTTATATTTATATTCTTTCATTGCTTTTGGAATGGATTGGAATTTTAAGATATGATACGTTAGACGCCCTTGACGGCAGATCACTTCTTGTTGATGTGGTGCTCCGGAATCGTGCGGATGCCGTAGATCTTGGAGCTCCAGGGCGAGTAGGCACGTTTCACCTTGTTGATGGTCAGTACCGTGCTCTCCGTGTCGTGGGCATTCAGGTGGTCGTGCAGAGCCATGGCGATGGCAGCGATTTCCTCGCCGGAATCGTGGCCGCCGAGTTCCTGGTGGAAGTCCTTGGCGCTCACTCCATGTGCGCGGCGCTTGTTCAGGCCGGCGATGGCGGCTCCGATCTTGCCTATTCCGTAGAACGACAGGCAGAGCACCAGCAGCGCACAGAACACCACGCCCATGGCCATGATAGTCATGGCGAAGCCGTTCTCATCGCGCTCGGCAAACATATCGATTTTCTTATTCGTGTCCTTGATGACGTTGGCGCTCGAAGGCGTGATGTAGTCCTTCTCGCCGCCCGTGCGCAGGGCCCATTGGCCGGCGCCGTCCTCGGTGCGAGCCCAGGTCTGGTCGACGCCCACCGTGGCGGGAATCACCACAGCGTCGATGAGCGTGCGGCCGTCAGCGTCATACAGGCCTATCCAGTTGTCCACACCGGGGGTGAGGATAAAGTTCGTGTGGAAGGTGCCCTTGTTAGGCTCGCCGTCGGCGAAGAACACCACGTGCTGCCGCTTGGGGATGCGAGTGTTCACATCGCCTAAAGGCACGGGATACATCTTGGGATTCGTGGAGTCGTTCGTGAGGTAGACGCTCGAGATTTCAAGAGGTGCGAAATTGGCATTGAAAAGCTCGATCCACGCCTGCCGCTGACCGTAGTCGTCGACGACGCCAGTCTCGTTGGCCACCATCACTTCGTTGATGCGAAGCGCCTTGCGCCCCTGTGCAAAGCACGTGGCCATGCACAGGACAAGTCCGGCAACCGCTATTACAAGTCTTTTGTTCATAGTGGGGTAGCTGTGGATGGTGTGGATTTACAGAGGAATGTTGCCGTGCTTCTTCGCAGGATTCGTTACCTTCTTCGTTGCAAGCTGCTGAAGTGCGCGGATCACGCGGAAGCGAGTGTTGCGGGGCTCGATCACGTCGTCGATGTAGCCATACTTGGCTGCATTGTAGGGGTTGCAGAAGAGCTTGTTGTATTCTGCCTCCTTCTCTGCCAGGAACTCGGCGGGGTTCTCGGCGCTCTTGGCTTCCTTGGCATAGAGCACCTCCACCGCGCCTGCACCACCCATCACGGCGATTTCTGCCGTAGGCCATGCATAGTTCATGTCGCCGCGCAGCTGCTTGCAGCTCATCACGATATGCGAGCCGCCGTAGCTCTTGCGGAGCGTTACGGTCACCTTGGGCACTGTAGCCTCGCCGTAAGCGTAGAGCAGCTTGGCGCCGTGCAGAATCACACCGTTATACTCCTGGCCCGTGCCCGGGAGGAAGCCCGGCACATCCACGAGCGTTACCAGAGGTATGTTGAAGGCATCGCAGAAGCGCACGAAGCGAGCGCCCTTGCGCGAAGCGTTGCTGTCGAGCACGCCGGCAAGATATTTAGGCTGATTAGCCACGATGCCCACGGCCTGGCCGTTGAAGCGGGCGAAGCCCACGATGAGGTTGCGGGCATAGTCGCGCTGAACCTCAAGGAATTCGCCATTGTCCACGATAGCGCCGATCACCTCATACATGTCGTAGGGGCGCGTAGCCGAATCAGGGATGATTTCGTTGAGCGAATCCTCCAGACGGTCGATGGGGTCGTTGCATTCCACCAGAGGAGCCTCCTCCATGTTGTTCTGAGGAATATAGCTGAAGAGCTTGCGGATGATGCGAAGAGCGTCCTCGCCGTCCTCGGCTGCGAAGTGGCATACACCGCTCTTGGCCGAATGCACTTCAGCGCCGCCCAGAGCGTCCTGAGTTACGTCCTCGCCTGTTACGGTCTTCACAACCTTCGGGCCTGTGAGGAACATATAGCTGATGCCCTTGGCCATGATCGTGAAGTCCGTCAGAGCCGGAGAATACACGGCGCCACCGGCGCAAGGACCAAGAATTGCCGAAATCTGGGGTATAACGCCCGAAGCCATGATATTGCGCTGGAAGATTTCTGCATAGCCTGCGAGGGCGTTGATGCCCTCCTGGATGCGTGCGCCGCCCGAGTCGTTAAGACCGATGACGGGTGCCCCCATCTTCATGGCCATATCCATGACCTTGCAGATCTTAAGGGCCATCGTCTCAGAGAGGGAGCCGCCGAAGACCGTGAAGTCCTGGGCGAACACATAGACGAGGCGGCCGTCGATTGTGCCGTAACCGGTTACGACGCCGTCGCCGAGATATGATTTCTTTTCCTGTCCGAAATTGGTGCAACGATGGCGCACGAACATGTCGAGTTCCTCAAAAGAGCCCTCGTCGAGAAGCTGGGCTATGCGTTCGCGGGCTGTATATTTGCCGCGCTCGTGCTGTTTGTCGATAGCCTTCTGGCCGCCGCCCAGGCGAGCCTCCTGACGGAGCTCGATGAGCTCTTTTACCTTTTCAAGCTGGCTGCTCATATTGTATGTGGTAAGTCTTTTTTCTTTGATTGGAATATTATAAATTCTTATCCCCCAAGCTTATTTCTTGGGATCCTCGCAGAGCTCGATCAGCGTGCCCACGGTGCTCTTCGGGTGCAGGAAGGCAATATTCAGGCCCTCGGCGCCCTTGCGCGGAGCCTTGTCGATCACGCGGCAGCCCTTGGCTTCCACTTCAGCCAGAGCGTTTGCCACACCATCCTGGACGGCGAATGCGATATGCTGGATGCCGCCGCGGCCGCCGTTGTTGGCAATGAATTTCGAGATAGCGCTGTCCTCGCTCGTGCCTTCGAGAAGTTCGATTTTCGTCTGGCCTACCTTGAAGAACGCGGTGCGCACCTTCTGGTCGGCTACTTCTTCAATAGCGAAGCACTTGAAGCCAAGCATGTTTTCGTAGAAAGGGATAGCCTCCTCGAGGCTCGGAACGGCAATGCCGATGTGTTCGATATGGGAAATATCCATAGCTGTTGTGTGTGTGATTTGTATGGTTGGATTAGTTGTTTTATTTCTTTTTCTTGTCTTCCTGAGCCTGGTCGCTCACCAGAGGAATCTGGCGCTTGAACACCTCCTGGAAGGAGATGAGTGTTTCCGTGCGCGCAAAGCCCAGAGCCTGGATTTCATTCTGCAGCAAATGCAGCAGGTGGTCGTTGTTGTGGGCGTAGAGCTTGATGAAGATATCATACTGGCCCGTGGTGAAGTGGCATTCCACAACCTCGGGTATATTCCGCAGAGCTTCTACCACCTTTTCGAATTGCGACGGATCGCGAAGGAAGAGGCCTACATACGCACATGTGTCGTAGCCAAGCGTCGTAGGATTGATGAGCAGCTCGGAGCCATTGATTACCTTGTTGGCAATCAGTCGTTGTACGCGCTGATGGACGGCCGCGCCGGATACCCCGTAATCGCGGGCGATTTCAAGATAAGGGGTGCGGGCGTTGGTGCTCAGCGCCTGCAGAATCATTGTGTCGAGATTGTCGAAATACTGTCGTGCCATTTCCGGTTATTGATGATTGTTTTTTCTTTCGCTATCTGTTGCGCCTCCGGCCCCTCGGGCGGAGGTGATTGAGGATTATAAGCGCAAAAGTAGTCAAAACTTTTCAATTATAAAACATCCTAAGCAATTTTAATGTCCTCATTTTTGTTTTACTCGCGCCTATTTTATAATTTTGCCGTATGGCTAAGCACAACCGCACCGGAGAATGGGGCGAAGACATCGCCGCCGAATGGCTCATTGCCAAGGGATACTCGATTATCGAGCGAAACTGGCATCTCGGGCATCTCGAAATCGACATCGTCGCCATGAAGGACGACCGCCTGATATTCGTCGAAGTCAAGACCCGCGAAAACACCGACATCGACCCCGTCAGCGCCGTCGACCGCCGCAAAATCATGCGCGTAGTGAGGGCCGCAAACGCCTACATCGCCGCTTCAGCCCTCCCGCACGAGCCCCAGTTCGACATAATCGCCATCTCGGGCCCCCCTGCCGCCCACACCCTCGCGCACATCCCCGACGCCTTCCGCCCCCCTCGGCAAGTCGACTGACGCCAAGCCCCGCATAATCAAAAAATCAATACACACATATACTCCACTTAATATGGTAGATAATCATTCCTCCCGCATCGAAGCCCTCCGCCGGTGCATGGCTGCCGAAGGCATCGACGCCGTAATCATCCCTCAGGCCGACCCCCACATGAGCGAATATATCGCCGCCCGCTGGCAGGCTCGACGCTGGTTCTCCGGCTTCACAGGCTCCGCAGGCGACCTCGTCGTTACATCCTCCGAAGCCCTCCTCTGGACCGACTCCCGCTACTTCCTTCAGGCCGCCCAGCAGCTCGAAGGCTCCGGAATCACACTCATGAAGGACGGCCTCGCCTCCACACCCTCCATCCCCGAATATCTCCTGGCCCACCCCGGCAAGAACCACACCGTGGCCCTCGACGCCCTCATGTTCAGCATCGACGCCGTCGATGCCCTCCGCGACACCCTCGCAGCCGAAGGTATCACCCTCCGCACCGACTTCGACCCCACCGACGGCCTCTGGACCGACCGCCCCGGCCTCCCCGACGGAAAACTCTTTCTCCACAGCGAAGAATACGCCGGCGCATCCGCCGCATCCAAACTCGACCTCATGCGCTCCGAGGCCCGCAGCCGCGGAGCCGACGCCATCCTCTTCTCGGCCCTCGACGAAGTGGCATGGCTCCTCAACATCCGCTCCTCCGACGTCCGCCACAACCCCGTGGCCATATCATATCTCTTTGTAAGCGCTGCCCCCGAAGGCCGCGCCACCCTCTTCGTGAGCCCCGCCAAGCTTACTCCCGAAGTCGAAGAAGCCATGGCCGCACAAGGCGTCGACATCCTCCCCTACGACGGCCTTGAAGCCTTCCTGCGCGCCCTCCCCGAAAGCTGCCGCGTAATGGTCGAAGCCCCCCGCACCACCGGCGCCGTCCGCGACATCCTCGGCTCCCGCGACCTGCGCGGGCATCCGAGCCCCCCCGCCCTCCCCCCACCAGGACAAAAACCCCGGGAGCTGG
>CAMWQB010000101.1 GCA_947176295.1 uncultured Porphyromonadaceae bacterium | reverse complement strand
GCGCGTATCACGTTTGCCGTCTTCCGCCCGACACCCGGGAGGGACATCAGATCGTCGAGCTCTTCGGGAACTTTTCCGCCGAAGTCGCTCACGAGCTTGCGCGCCATCCCGACAAGCGAACGGGCTTTGTTGTTGGGATACGAAATGCTTTTAATGTATTCGTAGACCTCGGGCTCTTCGGCTTCTGCGAGAGCCTGAGGGGTGGGGAAGGCCCGGAAGAATTCGGGAGTGTATTGATTGACGCGTTTGTCGGTGCACTGTGCCGATAGAATCACGGCCACGAGAAGCTGGTAGGGATTCTCGAAGTTAAGTTCGGTATCGACTACGGGCATCTCGCGGCTGAATTCGCGCAGGATGTTCTGATAACGCTCGGCAACCTTCATGTTGCGGAATGGATGAGGGGCTTGGGGTCGGTTCCGGCTCAGGAGTGTGTGGCCGTGAATTCGTCGAGGAAGCGGACGTCGTTCTCGGAGAAGAGGCGCAGGTCGTTGACGCGGTATTTGAGGTTGGTGATGCGTTCGATGCCCATACCGAGAGCAAAGCCGGAGTATACCTTCGGGTCGATGCCGCAGGCCTCGAGCACGTTGGGGTCCACCATGCCGCAACCGAGGATTTCTACCCAGCCGGTGCCCTTGCAGAAGGCGCATCCCTTTCCGCCGCAGATATTGCAGGAGATATCCATTTCGGCCGAGGGCTCGGTGAAGGGGAAGTAGCTGGGGCGGAGGCGAATCTGAGTGTGCTCGCCGAAGAGCTCGCGAGCCATATAGAGGAGCGTCTGCCGCAGGTCGGCGTAGGTTACGTTCTTATCGATATATAGGGCTTCCACCTGGTGGAAGAAGCAGTGGGCACGTGCCGAAATAGCCTCGTTGCGATATACGCGGCCGGGGCAGACGATGCGGATAGGCGGTTTTTGCGAGGTCATCACGCGGGTCTGCACGGAAGAGGTGTGTGTGCGAAGGAGCACATCGGGCCGACGGGCGATGAAGAAAGTATCCTGCATGTCTCGGGCAGGATGGTCGGGCGGGAAGTTCAGGGATTCGAACACATGCCAGTCGTCTTCGATTTCGGGGCCGTCGGCAATGGTGTAGCCCAGACGATGGAAAATGCCGAGGATCTCTTCGCGGACGAGAGACAGAGGGTGGCGTGTGCCCAGAGCGGGAGCAGGGGAGGCCGGGCGCGAAAGGTCGGCGGCATCACCGTCAGCGCCTTTGTCGGCGAGAGTCTCGCGCAGGGAATTGATGCGGTCTGTGGCAAAACTCTTGAGTTCGTTGATGGCCTGCCCTAATTCGCGTTTATGTTCGGCCGGAACGCTGCGGAAGTCGTTCATCAGCGAAGAAATCAAACCTTTCTTGCTGAGATATTTAATGCGCAGGGCCTCGACCTCGTCGAGATTAGCGGGCGCGACAGCTTCGAGCTCGGCGCGGATGGATTTTATCTTCTCAATCATTGCTGAAAAAGCATTTAAGCGTATTAATGTGCAAAGTTACAAAAAAAATCCGTAGCAGTGGCATGAAGGAGCCAAAAACCTTTCTCCGCATTTCGCAGGGCGAATGTTATGAGGATATATGATAAGAGCGGAGCTTGCTGTGTGGCAAACTCCGCTCGAAGGTGGGTGGTATATTTAGGTGTGAATCAATAGTTGTTGGCTTTGCGTTCGAACCAGCCTTGGTCGGCTCCGCAGACGGGGCAACGTTTGGGGGCGGCTTTCGCATTGATTGTGAATCCGCATTTGCGGCACATCCATTCGGTGGCTTCGGGCTGCTGGAACACCTGTTCGTTTTCCATGCGCTCAAGGAGTCTCATGTATCGTGCTTCGTGCATCTGTTCTACGGATGCCACGAGCTTGAAGTGGTTTGCTATCTGGGGGAAGCCTTCTTCCTGCGCGGTCTTTGCGAAGGTGTCGTAGAGGTCGCTCCATTCTTCGCGTTCGCCTGCGGCAGCCTCGGCGAGGTTTTCCTTAGTGGATCCTACCACTCCGGCAGGGTATCCGGCCGTGATGGTAACTGTGCCTCCTTCAAGGAAGGAGAAGAACCCGCGGGCGTGGCTAAGCTCCTGCTCGGCGGTTTCGAGGAAAATGGCTGCGATTTGCTGATAGCCTTCTTCGAGGGCCTTCTGGGCAAAGAGAGTGTAGCGGCTGCGAGCCTGGCTTTCGCCTGCGAATGCGGCGAGGAGATTCTTTTCGGTGCGTGTTCCTTTTATGCTTTTGGTTTCCATGATGGGTGGGTATATTTTTATTTTTGTTTCTATCCTTTATAACGCCCGACTGCATGGAAATGTTCGGTGGTTCGGAATCTTATTTTGGTCCTGTGGCAGTTGCTTCGAGAATGAATGGCAGGGGAGCCTTGAAGGGGATGGGGCGCTCGGCCTGAAAGCGGTGAAGTGTGTCGGCGGCCTGGGTTATGGATGAGTATGACCCACCTATGACGTAGTAGTAGGGTTCGGCGGTCTCCACGACAAATGCTGCAGGCATTGTGCCGTCTTCTATGGCAAGGCGATCGCGGAGCGACATGGCATTGAAGCGTTGTTTGAACTGGCCGACTACCACGCAGTAGCGGCGCAGATTTTCGCGGATGCCTCCGCCGCCTTCGGCGATGCGGACAAGCTGGCGCTTAACGGCGACGGTGTCGCTGCCTCCGGGGAGGACAATGTAGTCGAAGCCCACCTGCCGGCGTTCGCGGCCGTAGATGGTGTTTTCGATTGCTTCCGAGGAGTCGCGTCCGGCAATTGCTTTCTCGTATGCCGCACGATAGTTTTGCTCGGATGTCTTGCAGGCGCTCAGGGCGGCGAGCACAACAAGAGGAATTAAAATTCTGCGCATTTATTCAGTGGGTGGGGCTTATTTAGCGAGTTCGATTACTTCGAGGTCTTTTATGCTTGTGTCGTCGATTGTGAGGCGCACGAGAGTGCGTACTTTCTGCCAGCCATGGTGGCCGGCGGCGCCGGGATTGACGTAGAGAGTGGAGAACTCCTGGTCGTACATCACTCTGAGAATGTGGCTATGGCCGCCGATGGTGAGCTGAGGCTGCTCTTTGCGGAGATATGGGCGCACCCCCGGGGCGTACTTGCCGGGGTAGCCGCAGATGTGGGTCATCCATACGCGGACGCCTTCGATGTCGAAGCAGGCTGTCTCGCCAAACTCGCGCCGGATGTCGGCGCCGTCGATATTTCCGGCGACGGCACGGACCACGATTCCCGGGCGGATGGCGCGGAGGGCTTCGATGACGGCATAGTCGCCGATGTCGCCGGCATGCCACACTTCGTCGCATTCGGCGAAGTGCGAGGCATAGCGGGCATCGACGAGACCGTGGGTATCGGAAATGATTCCTATGCGCTTCAAGGCTTATTTGATTTTTTTAGCGAGCTCTTTGGGGAGGCCTTTGCGGTTGACGAGGATATTCATTGTCTTTGCGCGGAAGTAGGGCATCGACGCATAGAAGTAGCCGTCGTAGATCTGATTGGTGTCCCAGGAGTTCTTGACTTTATAGTACTTGTTGCCTTTCTGGTCGAGGGCGGTTCCGACAATCACCATTCCGTGGTCGTCGGTGGTTTCCTGCGAGTCGAACATGTCCTGGCGCAGTTCTTGCGAGACTTCGATTTCTTCGACGGGAGCTTTGAAGTTGTACTTGTCGTTCTGGCGTTCGCGGTCGCTGAGCTTCACCCATCGTGAGAGCTCCGTGTCGTTCATGTCGCCCTCGGTCTTTCCTTTCGGCATCAGGGCCACACCGTCGGTCCATTTGAATCCGCCTTCGCTGACGTCGGCAGCCCAGACAACGGTGTAGCCTTCCTTGAGGGCATTGTCGACGGCGGCTTCAAGCTCGTCGAGAGGAACGTTGAAGGATTTCTCCCAGAGCCAGTTATCGGGAACTTCTACGGCAAATGATGTGTAGAAAGGATGATGCGTGAAGGACGTGAGGGGGACGTAGTCGTCCATCTTCAGGCCCAGGCTCTCGGCATAGCTTTTGGGGGTGTAGGTCTTTCCTTTGTAGGTGAAAGTTTCGGGCACCTCGCCGAGATATGCGTCAAGAATGGCGTTGAGGCCTTTTCTCCAGGCTGTGGATATTTTTTTATTGGGTTTCGCAGCCACGGCCTTTACGTAGGCTGAAAGGGCTGCGTCGAGTTCGCCATGGACGTGTTTGTCCTCGCCATACTGCAGGCCGGTGTAGACTTCTTCGGGCACAGCTCCGTAGCGTTCCCATACGTAGGGCACATCCATAATTGAGCCGCCGGGCGTGAAGTTGGTCTGCCCGTAGAGACGGATGTAGCGTTCGGCTTTGTCGGCATAGCAGTGGCGGACGGTGAACATCTCGGAGAGGTCGAGGGAGTCGCCTCCGTTTTTGAGGATTTCGTCTTCGAGGTGGGACGTTCCGGCAAAGCACCAGCATGTGCCCGACTTGTTCTGGTCTTTGACAGAGGTAACGGGAATTGAAATTACATCGGTGAAGATGAAGGCCGTGTCGGCCGGAGCGGCTGTTGAATCGGCGGGAGCCTGCGCGAATGCGGGGCAGGAAAGGGCGGCGACGAGGGCCGCGGCAAGGTATTTCATATCTTATGATCGGTTTTGGAAATGAAAGAATTTCAGTTTAGGACTTCGTATCCGGAAGCCTTGAGGGCCTGTCGGATTGCGTCGATGTGTGTGCTGTCGCGTGTCTCGAGTTCGACGCGAATCGTGCACCCGCTGATGGCTGCGCTGGTGTTGATTCGCTCGTGGTTGACGGATATGACATTGCCTCCTCGTTCGGCGATGACGGCGCAGACGCCTGAGAGCTGTCCTGGTTTGTCGGGGAGGTCGACAACGAAGGTGTAGTTGCGTCCGGCCTTAGTGAGACCGCGGGTGATGACGCGGCTGAGGGTCGTAACGTCGATGTTGCCGCCGGAGACGAGGCATACGGTTTTCAGCCCCTTCACGGGGATCTTGTTGAACATCACGGCAGCCACGCTCACGGCACCGGCCCCTTCGGCCACGAGCTTCTGTTGCTCGAGAAGGAGAAGGATGGCGGCAGCAATTTCCTCGTCGTTGACTGTAACGACTTCATCGACATAACGGTTGCACATGTCGAAGGTGTTCACCCCCGGCTCTTTCACGGCAATGCCGTCGGCAATAGTGCTCACGTCGTTGAGATGGGCAATTTTTCCTTCTTTCAGGGAGGTGGCCATTGAGGGAGCACCGCCGGCCTGCACGCCAAAGACTTTGACGTCGGGACGGAGGGTCTTGATAGCGAAGGCTACGCCGGAGATGAGGCCGCCACCGCCGATGGGCACAACCACGGCCTGAACGTCGGGCATCTGCTCGAGAATCTCGAGACCGATGGTGCCCTGCCCGGCTATAACCTTTTCGTCGTCGAAAGGATGCACAAAGGTGTAGCCGTGCTCCTTCTGGAGCTCGAGGGCCTTGGCATAAGCATCGTCGTAGACGCCTGGCACGAGACATACCTCAGCGCCATAGCCTTTTGTGGCCTCCACCTTGGAGATGGGGGCGCCGGCCGGAAGGCATATAAGGCTCTTGATGCCGTTGTGGGTGGCGCCGAGGGCCACACCCTGTGCATGGTTTCCGGCCGAGCAGGCGATGACGCCTCGCTCCTTCTCTTCGGGCGAGAGCTGTGAAATCTTGTAATATGCCCCGCGGAGCTTGAATGAGCCCGTGAGCTGGAGGTTTTCGCTTTTAAGATAGGTTTCGACCTCGGGATTCACTTTCGGGGCCGGGATTATGGCCGTCTTGCGCGCCACTCCTTTGAGCACGGCTGCGGCATTGAATATCTCGCTGATTTCAAGCATGTGCGTGATATGACAAGTTTGTTGTGATTCTAAACATGCAAAGATACAAAAAAATCGGCAAATCCCGTACTCCGATGTTTGATAGCGGGAAAATTTTGCTCTTTTTGCAGAAATAAACGCCTTAATATAAAAT
>CAMWQB010000100.1 GCA_947176295.1 uncultured Porphyromonadaceae bacterium | reverse complement strand
TAAGCCTTCTTCGTGGCCTTCGCAGTCTTGTCGTAAGCCTTCACGGAGCCTTTCTTCACGACCTTGGCATCTCTGCTCACTTCCTTGGACGTTGCGTCGTAAGCCTTCTTCGTGGCCTTTACCGTCTTGTTGTATGCTTTTTCAAGCGCGTTTTCAGTCTTGTCTACTACAGAAGGCTCATCAGCCTTAGCGTGTACGCTGCCCAATGCAATAGCGCCTGCGGCAAGCAGAATAAAAATCTTTTTCATAGCTGTGTGTGTTTTCGTGTTAGTATTATGTCACTACAACACAAACACACACACTTTTGTTGGCCTCGAGGCCTATAAGGCATACATTATGATATCCGACACCACGCTCAGCATCCGTTCGAAAAACTCCTTCGAATCTATCGCCACAGCATTGTCATTGCGATGGACAAAGCCATTCCGTTCCCATATCAGCCTCCTGAGATTGCCGCTGCATTTGGGGCCTATCTTCGTGTCGATGTCAAAGCACTCGATTATACGGTCGGCGATAAAATCCTTTCCCGGACACCATATCTGCGCCATGATTTCTATCACCTGTTCGATTGCCAGGAAGGCGGGCCCGTACGTGTCGGCATTGTCGGCGTGCGTCTCCTCGCCCTTGGCTGCATCATAGAGTGTCGTGTATGCTATATCGAGCTGGGCGCTTATCTCCTCGTAGTACGGAGCGCTGTAATAGTCGGCCTCTCCCAAAGCCTTAAGTTTTTTCTTCAGCTCGTAGATGTTGCTGTAAACGTTTTTTAGATAAGCTCGCGACATCCCCCTCTCAATGGTCGTCAGAAGGCCCTCCACGTTCTCGCGCACCTCGGCCAGCGAGTTGCCCGTAGCAGGAGATTCCTTGATATAGTAACCCGCACATCCCGGATAGTTCAGCGCCTCGCTAAGATTCCAGGCCTTGTTCGACGACGTGAACATCACCACCTGTTGCCCCGGATTCATGCGGTAGATTTTATCCATAACCTTCAGTCCCGAAAACTTTTCGCCCTCAGGCAGGTCTTCTTCCGCAACGCCCCCCAGGCGCAGGTCCAGAAGAATCAGGTCATAGTTCCCGCTCATGATTTCACGCTCGGCCGCCTCGCTTATGTAGCACTGACGGCGGTCCTTGTTGAAATCCTTGCGCGGAATAGCCCTCAGTTCATAAGCATCGAGAAGCCTTTCCATCACATCGCCCCACACGTCCACCTGGTCGTCCACAAGCAGGATGCGTCCCGCTTTCTTCCCCTTGTGAGGGGCAGGGCGCGAAATCGAAGAGAAGAAGCGCCCCTCGGCCAGCCGCTTCAGGTCTTCGCCGCTCATGGCCGAGAGCCAGATGTAGAGAAGATACATAGGGTCGTTCGTACTCATCCGCTTGAAGAGCCCGTCGCCGCAGTCCGCACCCGTGGTGAACAGCCCCACAAGGAATGCCCCCCAGTCGTTCGATATCGTGTGGTTCCCCGCCTCCTCCACAGGGCGGATTTTCACGCGGTCCAGAAAGCCGCTCCTGAAGTGCTCGATTCTCAGCGGAGACGCACCCTCGCCGTCCTTCGGGTTGAAGTACGACCCATCGCAGAAAAGCACCTGCCAGGGCACGCGCCCCTGTGTGCGCGCATATTCCGACACCTCCTTCGCCCCGCGGAAGATAATGGGACATAGCGCCTTCTCGCCAAGCTCCGGTAGCCAGAGGCGTATCATCGCCGCCGATATCAAACCCTTGGCAGGCCCCGCGACATCAAGGTCTATCTCCACACGCCCGGCCCCCGCAAGCAGCGACTTGTAGGCATCCACATTGTTCGTGTCGAAGTCTGCCCCGAGCCTCGCCGTGTTTCCCGGCAGGGGTACTTCGGCCTCCGCTTCGGCCACGGGCCCGTCGTGGAAAAGCAGCCCGAGGTCCATGCTCCCGGCCGCTTCCCATCTCCGCAGCGCCTTGGGCAGCCTGCGGAAAAAATTCTCCTTGTTCATCTGGCGATACGCCTCGTTGTCGCTCATGAAAGCGCCGCTGAAGCGCACACACTCGATTCCGGTATCCTTGCACAGGCCCGGCAGCATCTCGCGTGTCTCCTTCAGGTCCTCATCGCCCCCGTTTTCGCCCAGAGAGTTGTGGACAAACACGGCCGTCGCCCCCTCGAGGTCATCCTCAAGCTCGAAGGGGTCCTGTTCAGTTCTCACCTCAAACCACCCGTGCTCCTTGGCAAACGCATCGATTTCTCCCGGACGCGCCTTGTTGTCGTCGAATAATATTACTCTCATCTCGTTTAGTTGTAAAAGGTCAGTATATGTCGGAATTCGTCCGCTTCGATGTCCGAGAAGTGGAACGGCATGTCCACGCTCTCATCCGTCAGGAGTTCCAGTTGCCTTGCGCGGGTAATTTCCTTACCGTCCTTCCACTGCGCCTCCACTGCCCAGTCGCAAACATTCCGGAGCAGTTTACCTATGCGCGAGAAGGTGCCCCCGCCATCCCTGAACTTGCGTTGCATCGAATTGTGCGATGTCTCCACTTTCGTCCCTTTCTGTGTCAGGCGCATCGTGAAGACGGTCATGTCGTGCTCACCCGCTTCATTTTTAGTATAGTCCACCCTCACTCGCGCGCGTTCGTCGCCGGGCTGCCTGTGCGATGCTATATCTTTCAGCATCAGCTCCAGCCCCGCGCTCACGCTTTTCACATCGCAGAACATCTTGATACCCGCAACGCTCTCAAGCCCCTCGAAGGCTATGCTGTTTCCAAGCTTCGTGTTTATGTCCATAAGTATGTCTGACATCTTCGTGCCCTCAGGCTCGTCAGGAATCAGGCGTATGCTGTTGCGCAGCTTGTCGAAGGCTATCGCCCCCTGCAGCCGGGCATCATTCAGAGGGAATGTGCCCCCCTCGATTTCTGCCGCGTGCATCTGCCACGAATCGTGCCGCTCGCCCCGCGCATCCTTCCAGCCGCGGCTTCCCGTAAGGTAGTCCGTAAGCATCTGTTCCAGCGCCTCAGGCATGCGGTTGCTTGCCGCCATTTTCTCCACAAGGCCCTTCATGGCCGCCCAAAGTTCAGCCGCCGTGTAGTCCCGGTCTTCGATTTCCGACTTGCCATCTTTCACGGCATCCACAGGATGTGTCAGGCGCTTCAGCGGACCGCCGCTGTTTATGGCCTTGAAGAATCGGGCCATCTCAGTGGGCGCATGCGGCTTCTCATACGGCAGTTCCTCGCTGTAGAGCTGCTCATAGCCGCGCAGGCCCAGACTCTGGCGCAAAGTCATCGCTATTGGCTCATACTTCGTGCCCCCCGTGCGCCGAGCCTTTTCCTCGCATATCTCCAGAAGCTCATGCTGGAATCTCAGCCTGTCGTATTTCTCGAGCGTGGTGATAGCCGACACCCTGTTCAGAAGAGGTAAAAGGTGCCGTTGCATCAGCTCCACATCGCTCTCCGTAACGCCCTCCAGCGAACGCCCCAAGTGCTGCCTTACATCCTCATGCATCACGTCGAACTTCAGGTAGAAGCTGCTCCACTGCACCCAGAACTGATTCAGCACATTGATTCCTTTCCTCCTGAAATTATAAAATATCATCGGCAGCTCGGATAGAAACTGAGAATGCACTTTGCGCACCTTCTCCATTATCCGCAGCATCTCGCTTGCCCCCTCAGCCATTTCCGGGAAATACACCTTTGTCTTTTCAGCTGTCTTTGCCAGTGCGTCCTTCAGCTTCGGATAGTGGTAGAGAAGCTCGTAGGTCCGCTCGCGCCGGTGAATCCAATAGTCGGTATCAGTCCTTGGAATCTTCACAAGCTCCCGCGCCTTCTCCAGAAGCCCCGCGGCCTTATCCCGGTCGCCCGTGCCCCGGCGGATAGCCACACATTCCTTCAGTAAATCATTCACCACCTGCTCTGGTGTCGGACGCCCGGTCTGCAATAGGATTTCATTTTTTATCCTCGCCTGCTCCACAGTGAAGCCGCGCCTCAGCGACCGGTCGATATATTTCAGGGCATTCTCATAATCCCCGCCCTGAAGCAGCCGGATGCTCAGGTCTTTTTCATAATAAGGAGGCACCACGAATTTCTCCGGCTTCACGGCATCCAGCAATTTCATCAGATGGTCCATCAACCTGATGCAATCCCCTTCGTCCGAGCACTGCAGAATAAGGATTTTCAGAGGTATGAAACACTCCGGCTCCGGCCTGAGTTTCTCTATCGTCTCCTTCTCGAAAAAGTACTTTCTGAGGAAAGGCGCAATGTCGGTCGTCATCTTCTCCCCCGAGATAGCCAGCCGCTCTTTGAGTGCCGTCAGAAAGTCCTTGTGGCTCGGCTTCTCATATAGCTCTACCAATTCGTCGAGGCTCTTGTAGAGAAGCGAATTCGGGTCTCGCCAGCGGAGGAAGATTTCCATCAGCGGATATTTCTTCACCAGCTCGAATGCCCGGTCCAGCTCGCTGTAAACCTCGCTGTCCATGTTCAGGCTCCACGATTCCTTTATCGCCTCATACTCCTTCACATCCACATACAGTCGGATCAGCTTCGCCAGAAGGGGAGCATACGAATTCATCCCCTTCTCATACTGCCCGGGGTGTTCACTCGGGTAAGTCCGCAGGAACGTCAGCGCCTTATCCCTCGACGCAGCCCCCCCCTCAAGTATATTTTCCATTTCCTTGCGCATCGAAAGGTCCTTGCCCTCAAGTTGCTTCTTGAACCACTTGAATTTCGTTGTCTGTGGATTCAGCGCAATGGCCTTGTCTATCGCATCACGCGCCGTGTCGTTATACTCCATACCCATCGCCGAGAGCTCATCTGCCAGCTTGGCCAGCCGGTAGAGCGTACTGGACCTCTGTTGAGGAGCGAAGTCGCCGAGGATTCCGGGCTCATCAACGATCGAAAAATACTGCCGCAGATACTGCACCGCCAGCCACTTCTCTCCGATTTTTTCAAGCTTCAGCGCCACGTTGTCAAGCTGCCCGTGGGCAAACTTGTCTAAATGTTTCAAGCCTCTACGGCAGAGCTCCGCCATCTCCCTGAGCACGCGTTCCGTCTCCTCCTTCGGATTCAGCACTTCCTGGTTCGCAGCCAAGAACAATATCTGGTCATAAATAATCATTGCATTATTCACCAGCGAGCCGTAAGTTTTCGGCATGATACCCTCGGGGCTTTCTCCATCCTCAATTTTTTTTATCAGCTTCCCGATCTGTTCGAGGCTGCGGTCAAGATTCCGTTTCTTCGGCATGATACCCGCCTCCGCAAAATTCATAAGCACAAGGAAATCCCGCACCTCTCCCCGCGGAGTAATATCCTTCGTCAGAAGATCATTCACGTCCTTGTTGCGCTTGTCCTTATAGTCCGCGCGCACATCCAGACTTCTCAACTGCTGCACGCATTTTTCAAGGTCCTCCGTCCTGCCCTCCTGCTTGGCCGTCATCCCCTTCAGCCTCAAAAAATTCAGTATCGCAAACTGGTAGTTGCGGAAGCCCTTGATGTCCTCGCTCTCAAGCTCCCTGCCAAGGGCTGCCTGGAAAGGCTTCGAAGCCTCCCATCGCTTGTAGCGTTCAATATCCTTGCAAAGCTCCGCAAGCGTCGAAAGGCTGGTGTGAGCAGCGATCTCCTCAGCCCGTTCATTCAGAAAACCTATGAATAAGTCAATTTCATTCGGGTCGAGAGTAGCGGCGATTCGGAATTTCGAGAACGACTCGAAAGAGCTCATCAGATTGTTCGTGATGCATCCTCCCGGGGCAAGCACCAGCTCCCGGTAGAGTTTTGCAAGATCGAGAGTTGTCTCCTTGCTTGCCTCGATGCGGACTTGAAGCTCCTGTAGTCTACGGTAAGTTTCGATAATCTCCTCGTTCAAATATTCATGTCTTTCCATGGCGATAATATAAGCATTTCAGCCAAAAGGCCCAATAATCCCCAAAGATAAGAAAACTGGATATTATACAAAGCTCCGAGCCCACGAGACTAGGAATGATGTCGTATGA
>CAMWQB010000099.1 GCA_947176295.1 uncultured Porphyromonadaceae bacterium | reverse complement strand
GCTGCGGCTTTGATACTGTCTGCAATATCAATATATGGTTTCATCGCTTTGTAGTCTGAATGACCTGTCCATTTCATTACGACATGTGGAGGAATGCCTAATGCCAGGGCAGTGCAGATAAAAGTTTTTCTGCCGGTATGTGTGCTCAGCAATTCATATTTAGGATATATGGTGTCGATTCGATCATTACCTATATATTGGGTGATTCTGATAGGAGTGTTAATCTCCGCGAGTTCTCCAAGTTCTTTTACATATTCGTTCATCTTCTGATTGCTGATTACCGGAAGAACCTTATCACCCTTAAAATTTACATCACTGTATTTTTCAATGATAGCTCTTGAATGACGGTTCAATTCTATTACAAGACTATCGCTTGTCTTGACTGTGGTTATCTCGATATGATTCTCTTTGACATCGCTTCTTCTAAGATTTGCTACATCTGAGTATCGTAGACCGGTATAGCAACAGAATAATAGAACATCGCGAACTCTTTCAAGATACTGCTTTGTCGCCGGAATTGTCAGATTGGTTATAGCCGCCACTTCCTCCTGAGTAAGAAATATAATCTTCTTCTGTGTGTTCTTCAACCGAGGACGGAACGATTGATAATCGTTCACATTATGGTAGTTCTTCTCATAACTCCATCGTAGAAACCATTTAAGAAAAGAGATCTGATTATCTACTGTGCTATTAAGCATTTTCAACTTAGTGCTTAAAAAGACAAGATAGCGGTTTAATCCATGTTCTGTGAAAGTTTCAAATTCGATAGGACATCTAAATTGCTTATCACTGCCGAAATCCTGCAAGTGTTTCTTCATGGCATTGAATTTCTGATAGCTTGCCTTAGTCCACGACTTAAGACGTCCGTTCTCTTCAATGAAAAGATCGAGTACCTCCCAAAAAGAAAGGGTAGCGGTAGCATCTGAAGCGTCTGCCTCACCTTCAGCAACCTCATTTTTTGTCCTTTCATTGAAAAGAGTCTTTATATCGTCCGGGGTTGGCATCATAGCCTGAATCTCGTACTCTTTGAATATTGTCTGCACAAGTGATTCATAGCGGTTCAGATCAGCGTTAATCTCCGCCGCTGTCTGCTTAAGTTTATTGCTACAGCCATTTTTTACTCTTTGTTTGGCTGAATCCCACTTGCTGACATCTATTCTATAGCCAGTAGTGAACTCAATTCTTTTTCCTCCGAATACCACTCTCATTCGGATTGGCACATTATCCACTATTGCCACGCCATCCTTTTTCCGGCTCTCCAATTGGAATGTTATGTTACGCTTTATATTCATATCTGGGTGTTATTGATTTCTACACCCAAAATTACACCCAATTTTCGGATTATGCAAGAAATATCGTGAAAACTTATTGGCGGTCTAATTTGTAGTCTACTATTAAACAGAGAATTATGATAGAGTATGATGTTATACGATTATATAGGTGATAGAACCTGTCTTTCCGCATAAAGTGCTGCAAGTCTATGACTTGCAGCACTTTCTTTTGCCCAGTAGGCCTTTTTATGTTATAGATGAGGACGGGTTAGTTTGTGAGGGAGGCTTTTTTGAATTTTTGGGCGTATTTGCTGAATACGTTTATGAATGCTTTTGCGGAATCGGTGAGGAATACGAAGATTTCGTCTTTCCGATCTTCGTTAAGGTAGCTTAGGTCGCTGCGGGTTACGCGAATGCGACAGGTTACTCTGTCGTCCATGCGCTGCCAGTGGAGATTGTATGTGGCGAGTGCCTGATCTATTTCGGGCTGATATTGCATGAGAAAATCAAAGGCTTTTTTGTTTGTGGCTTTGTCGCCAAAATTGATGTATAGTTCGGTTGAGGTGTTGGCATTATTTAATATTACGTTGCATGACATGCCGCTGATGCCGACGGATTTGCCGAGCCATGTGTCGGGGGTGCCGTTTGAGGTGGCGAATGGGCCTCCGACTTTCTTATTGTATTCGATGAATTCTTGCCAATATGTGTAGCGGCGGTTGCGCCGAGCCGTAGTGGCACCTGCTTCTTGCGCGGCTTCCTGTTTTTTGGAGGCCATCTTAATGGTATAGTCTTCGGTGTCTTTGATGGGAATTATCTGGTCAAAATCAATCAGAATACGATTGTTATACAGGTATGGTGTTACTTTGAAGCATTTGATGTTAAGGCCGAAGTTTGCGAGCCAAAGAACTGATGAGGTGACTTCTTTGCGGAAGTTGGCTGCGACGAAGAATATGCGCTGTGAGTTGTCTGGGTTTAATTCGATTTCTTCGATTGGTGTGCCATCGATGAACTCACTGATGGATTCTTCTGCGTTAATATCTTTTCCACCAAGATATTTTTGATATATTTGAATTATCTCTGCTTTAGAGAGGCTTGAGCAATAGGAGGCATATTTAATGGCTTGCCAAGTAACATCGCGTCCGGAGTCGTCGAGTTTGTTTTCAATAATGACGAGGCGACCTTGCTTGTCGATGGCGAGGAGGTCGAGGCGTTCTTTTGTATCGGCGAAGCCGTCGAATTCTTTTTGGATAATGAGAAGTTCTTCTCCGAGCGAAGATGGCTCGTTTGCTATCCATTCCTGGAGGTGTTTGCGTTCTTCGAGGTTTAATTCCTTAAAGGAGCAAACTTTTGCTTTTTGTAGCTGATTGCTGTCCTGGTCGAGAATAAACATGTTTTTGGGGGGGAATGTGGCGTGATGTTGTAGGGTGAGAGGGCTGCCGGTTGGTGATTGTGGTTGTCCCTAATGGGGAAAAGGCATTTGATGGAATCTGAGTGTTTGCTTTAACAAAGGTATAAAAAGTTTTTGAGATTTGTGGGGTTGTTTTGAGGAATGGGTGGCCGGATTTGGAGGTGCCGGGGCGCCGGGTGGTTGTGGGTTTTGAAAGTTTTGTTTATCTTTGCAGGGTGGGCGGGGAGATGTGTTGAAACTTTGTTGAATTTATTTTTTGTAAGGAGATGAATGCGGATTCAAATATGTGGATAAGTCGGCGGCAGGCTTTGGTGTGGTGCGGAGCTGTTGCTGTGGTGCTTCTTCTGGCTACGGGTTATTATTTCGGCCGGGGCTCCGGTGAGCGCGGTCTGGCGGCTGAGGATTCGGCTTTGATCGAGGAGGCGCAGCTGGATATTGCGGCGGATACGTCTGTGGTAAGGGATCTTCCGATGCCGAAATTCAAGATGGAAAAGAAGAGGCTTACGAAGCCTGCGAAGACTGATCGCGGGCCGGTCAGCAGGAAGTTTCTTGACGAGGAAGTGGCACGGCCTTGATGGCTGTGCGGAGCATGTCGGCGCATGCGATGAAGATCAGGGGGAAGACCGGCATGAGCAGGCGCTGGTATTCGTTTGGGGCGTTCAGGATGATGATGGCGAACTGTCCGCACATGAGGAGCCATAGCCACATGCCGGATATGGCTATGGGGTTATGTTTGTATAAGCGACGAAGGACCAGGGGTGTGTAAAGCAGGAGAAATATGGGCACGGCGAAGAGTGGTACGGGGGTGTGGGCTATGTTGTATCGGAGGTTGCGGTAGATTGATGAGCGCGTTGCGAGGAAGGTGAACTCCGGGCGTTCATTCTGAATTTCTTCTACTTCGGTGTAAATTTTCCATGGCTGATGTGCGGCGATGATGGAGACGGCGTCCCATACTTCGAGGCGCATTTCGGGATGATGGGAGAGGGCGTAGTGGAGGGGGTAGGCTTCGGGGTCGAAGTCGGATTTGTATCTGGAGTGCATCATGAGGATATTGACGTCTGCGACGGAACTGACGCCCCATTTGCCTGCGTATGCGTGGTATATGCAGGCGTAGGCTCCTGTGGCGGCGAGGCAGAATATGGCTCCGGCGAGTAGCCCTCGGGAGGCATTGCGGGAAGTGGACCGTAGGAAGGGAGCTATGCATAGGGCGGCTATGGGGATGAAAAGGAAGCTTGGGCGGAGCATGACCAGGGCGAAAGATGCGCCGCCGAGGATGCCGGTGCGGATGGGGCGAGGGGATGAGATGAAGCTCAGGGTGGCCCTGACATAGAATATGAAGAGCGATGCGGCGAGGCTGTCGGTGAGGATGAAGTCGGGGTAGAGGTTGTAGACGTATGCTGTGCAATATGGCACGCTTGCGGCGATTGCGATCCAGCGGGGCAGGCGGAGGGCTTTGCGGCCTATTATGGCGAGGGAGCTTGCGGATAGGATGTAGAGGGTGTTCTGAATGATGAGGATGAGCGTGAGGGCGGCGGAGGGGAAGAGGTCGTGAATGAGGCCTATGAATATGGGATAAAGGGGGGTGCGGAAGCAGTCGAAGTATCCGCTTTTAAGTATTTCCCAGGAGTGGAAATATGAGGCTGTGTCTGGCCAACCATAGGATTGCGCGGAGGTCCACGGACTTTTGGATAGCACGGATATAAGTGCTATCAAAATGGGGATGAGAGTCCAGAATCGCCGGTAGAGGGATTTCATTTGTCGGGGTTTTGGCGGAGGTATTCGTCGCAGGTGAGTTCGAGCTCGGCATACCATTCGGGGCCGAAGCGGCGGATGAGGGGCTCTTTGAGGAATTTGTAGGCTCGGACGCCTTTTGCGCGACCGAGCACTTCGGCGCAACGACAGATTTTCCACCGATGAAGGTTGACGGCTGTGAAGCCGTCGTATTCTTTGATGCGGACGGGATAAAGATGGCAGCTGACGGGCTTGTAGAAATCGGTCTTCCCTTCACGATATGCTTTTTCAATGGCGCAGAGGCACATGCCCCCCGGGCCGTAGGTGGA
Source organism: uncultured Porphyromonadaceae bacterium (assembly GCA_947176295.1). Classification (GTDB taxonomy): domain Bacteria; phylum Bacteroidota; class Bacteroidia; order Bacteroidales; family Muribaculaceae; genus CAG-873. Next base: position 1,667 of record CAMWQB010000099.1, on the reverse strand, counting down.
GAAGACGCAGTTGCGGCTGTCGACGATCTGAGTGACGAGGTCGCCTTCTTCGTCGATGTAGCTGACGCCGTTCTCTTCAATTTCGCGCAGGGCGGCGGGGAGGAGATAGGGCTTGACCACGGGCAGAATTTCTCGCAGGCGGCGGTCTTCCTCGGGTGTGATGGGGGCTCCGGCGTCTCCGTCGATGCAGCACTGCCCGAGGCATTTGTCGAGGTCGCAGAGGAAATAACGCTCAGCTATGTCGAGCGTTACGAGGGTGTCTTGTATCTGTAGCATTTTTGGGATGAACTGATGGTTTTTAATGGTCGGACACGGCGGAGCCTACGCTGATGAGGCGGTCGTAGCGTTCGCCCCTGCGGCGATGGTAGACTTTTATGAGATAGTTGTTTACGGTCTGCCATTTATTGCCTTCCACAAGGGCTGTCGAGCCAGAGCGGTCGCCCGGTGCGACGGTGAGATACTGATAGTTGTATGCGCCTTGTTTGAGGAGGAGTGCGCGTTCGTATAGTCCTGTCTCGGGATTGAAGAACATTCGGGAGCCGTCGTCGAAGCGGCGGTTGACGAAGTCGCCGTCGAGGAATACGGCCGTGGCTGCCGGGAGCTGAGCATCGAGGGCGAAATGGACGATTACGTAGTCAGCTTCGACGTCGCTGCGGCCGGAGTTATATTCCCGGACGAGGAATCCGCCATGTTGGGTGCTGTCGTACAGGTATTGTTGGGCAGCGCGGGGTTCGTCGGTGCGGAGGCTCATGTGGTAATAAGGATCGGCATAGCTTATGGCTTCGACGCCCATCCCTGGAAAACGGGTGTTGACGGTTTCGAAGCGGCGGTATTCGTTTCCGGCGGGGAAGATGAGTTCCGGCCGATGCTCGAATATAGCCTTTGTGCCTTGTACGCGAAGAGGGTGGCTGACGGCGGCTTCGTTGTCGAGGCGTCCGTTCTGGCTTACGGCCACGAAAAGGTCGTTGTAGGGATCGTCGACTTGTGCGCTTTCGAGGTCAATGGCGAAATTTACTTGCTGGGAGGCAGCCCGGAAGCCCTTGTCGGTCTGCGCGGAGGCATCGGCTCCTATGACGGGGGCTGTGTTTTCGCAGATGCTGAACCGCACCTGAGCCACAGGTGAGTCGGGTGCGTCTTCGGGGTATATCTTTAGGAGGTAGTTTCCCGAGAGGATTGGCCTCATGTTCTCGTTCGGGATTGCGAGAGTGTAATTTATGTAATGGACTGTCGTGGCGCGGGAAAAGTCGTAGTCTTCGACGGAGGCTTCGTTGAAACCGTCGAGGAATTCGCTTTCGATCAGGCCGGAGGGCTGCCAGCGTGCGGTGCAGTGCTGGAGGCTGTAGCGAAAGAATTCGACGTCGTCGGAAAGGCGGTCGAAGGATACGATGAGCCTGTCGGGTGTGCCGAGGAAAAGAATTGGAGGCGCGAAGGGGGCGCCTTCGATGCGTGCCTGTAGGGTCTTTGTGCGGTTGTCGAAGACGCCTGTCATGGTGTCGACGGGTGGCGCGGCCATTGATGCGGCGGAGGCAAGGATGGCAAATACGGACAGGAAGAGGAGGTAGCGGAATTTATAGGTTTTCATAGAAGCCATTGGATGGGTGCGCGGCCGTGTGCCCTGAGCCATTCGTTGGCCTGAGAGAAGTGGTGGTTGCCGAAGAATCCGCGGT
>CAMWQB010000098.1 GCA_947176295.1 uncultured Porphyromonadaceae bacterium | reverse complement strand
CCAGTAACAAAAATCCACCCCCGGACGAAACCGCAGGCAGCCTTTGGGTCAAACTCGGACCCCCCCCCCCGACGCGGGTTCACTCCTCTGCGTAGGAGAGGACCGTCGGGCTCTCGACGTCAACGCCGAATTCCTTCGCCTTCGCCAGGATAGCCCGCGCAAGCTTCGGACGAAGCTCCTCAGGGCAATAACGGAAATATGCCTCCGCCGCACGCACGTGCGCCGCATCAGGCATAGGATACTCACGTCGTTCCGGCAGGCCATAGGCGCTGGCCGGCAATTCGCGGCGCTCAGCCGCATTCAGTGTGTCGCTCATAGTATTTTTTCCTTTCTATTTATGTTCGTCATATTCTCTTGTCTTAATTTTTAACGCCTTGGGCCCCGAATTGTTGAAGTCACGGGTTGTGGGTTTGTAGAAATAATTGTAATTTTGCATTCCAATAACCACTCAACCATCCTATGAACTTCAACTCCTCCTCCGGCGGTGGCTTCGGCTATCTTTTCCGAAATATCCCGCCAGTCACCAAGAACCTCCTGCTCGTCAATATATTCATATTCATCGTGCAGGCCATTCTCCCGGGAGCCGACAGCGCCCTCGACCGCTGGTGCGCACTCTACTACTTCACCTCCCACGGCTTCTACCCCTACCAGCTCTTCACATACATGTTCCTGCATGCGTCCTTCACGCATCTCTTTTTCAACATGTTCGCCCTGTGGATGTTCGGCCGCACAATCGAATACGCCATGGGCTCCATGCGCTTCCTCTTCTTCTACCTCACCTGCGGCATAGGCGCAGGCCTCGTCCAGGAAGCCGTCTTCGCATTCTACATCAACCATCTCCAATCCATCATGGCACCCGAGGCCGTCAACATCGTCCTCAACGACGGTTGGGCCCTCATTCAGAGCTACCGCAACTACGTCGACCCCGACATGGGCATGCTCAACTCCCTCATCAACTCCCCCATGGTCGGAGCATCCGGCGCTATATACGGCGTCCTCCTCGCCTTCGGATACCTCTTCCCCAACCAGCCAATATATCTCTACTTCATCATGCCCATAAAAGCCAAATGGCTCATCATCGGATACTTCGTCCTTGAGCTCATATACGGCATCAGCGGCTCCGCCGACGGCGTGGCCCACTTCGCACACCTCGGAGGCATGATATTCGGATTCCTCCTTCTCTGGTACTGGAAACGCAAAGGCCTATTCTCCAACCACTGGTTCTTCTGATGTCGTACATTAGCGAAAACAAACCCCTCCTCGGCCGGCTCACATTCCTCGTCGGCATCAACGTCGCTGTCTTCGCCGCGACAATCACCGCCTCCGCCTTCGGGATAGACCTCCTCGCCGTTCTATCCCTCGTAGCCGGGCGGCCCCTCGACTGGGGTCCCCTCACATACATGTTTGCCCACTCCGGATTCATCCACTTCGCCGCAAACATGCTCATCCTCATCGCCTACGGCTCCCTCGCCTCAGGCCTCGGCCTCGCAAACGCCCTGATTCCCCTCTACCTCGCCGGCGGATTCATCGGCGCAGCTGCCTTCCTCCTCGTCGCCCCCGACGGAGCCATGCTCGCCGGAGCATCCGCCGCCGTCCTATGCCTCCTCACGGCATTTTCCATCTGGGCTTACGACATCCACGTCGCCCTCCCCGGAGGCCTCCACCCGAAGCTCGCAGCCCTCTCTGCGCCATTTATCGCAGTAGTGCTCGTCAACGCCATCTTCTTTTCCGAGACAGGAGCTGCAGCCGCACACATCGCCGGCATGGCCTGCGGCATAGCCGCTGCAGCCGGATTCTACACCCCCGCCCGCGCCATCCTCATGCGCACCCGGCGCTCACGCTCCGAGCTCCGCCAGCGCCGCCACCACGCCATCCGCAAAGCCGTCGTCTCCGGCTACAACGCCCTCAATAAAGCCGAAAAAGAATCCTTATGAGCCCGGCACCAAGCACCAAAAAGCCCCGCAAAGCCCCGCAGAAGCCCCCCAAAAAGGCTCCCGCCTCCATATGGCGCCGCATTATCCATACCATCCTCCTCGTCTGCGACACCCTCGCTGCCGCACTCCTCTGCCTCGGCGCATACAACGGCTACATCAACCCCGCCTCCCATGGCGGATACTGGGGCATCGTAGGCCTCGGATTCCCCCTTATTCTCGCCGCCACAGCGCTTCTCCTTCTGCTCCAGCTCATTATATGGCGCAAAGGAGCCATCATCCCCGCCGCCGCAATGCTCGTGTGCGCAGGACCCATCCTCAACTACTTCCCACTCAACATCATCCACCCCAAGGCCGCCAAAGACGCCCGCCTTCTCAAGGTGATGACGTACAACGTATACTCTTTCAAGGACATCCATCCCGAGCAGGATCCCGACGCCACGCGCAACCGCACGATGAACACAATCATCGAAAGTGGGGCCGACATCGTATGCCTTCAGGAGACCGAAGCATTCGGCGCCCACCGCGACCGCAATATCAGCCCCGAAGACATGACCCTCCTCTCGAAGATATACCCCGTAATCGTCCGCACCGACACATATCTCGTCCTCCTCTCCAAATATCCCGTCGACGAAATTCGCCTCGACCAGCGAAGGAAGGAATTCGGCGGCGACATCGCCGCATACAGGGTCAATATCGACGACACCACTGCCATCACCTTCTTCAACCTCCACCTCCAGAGCCTCGGCCTCACGGCACACGACAAAAACATATACCGCGACCTCACCGACGGGAAAGCCCGCAAAAAAAGCGAGCTGAAAGAAATCAAGAACTCGCTCCTCGCAAAAGTGGCCGCCGCAAACGTGGCCCGTGCCGAGCAAGCCGACAAAATTGCACGATACATCGAACTATTCGGCGGACCCAACGTTATAGTATGCGGCGACTTCAACGACGCAGTGGGCAGCTACACCATCCGGCGCCTCGCCCGCCTAAAGCTCCGGGAAGTCTACCCCGAAGTCGGTTTCGGACCCATCGTTACGTACAACGCACGACGATTCTACTTCGGCATCGACCACATCCTCTGGAGAGGAAACCTCCGGCCACTCAGCCTCGAAAAAGGCACAATTCCATCCTCCGACCACTTCCCCCTCACGGCAGTCTTCGAAATCGAATAAGCGCCCTCTGCGCCGGGACCGCCCGAAGAAAGCACCTCCGTTTGGATAACTCGATTTTTTTACCTAAGTTTGCATATTATAAACCCTAAAAATATCCCCCCAATGAAAAAATTCTTCTCTGAATTCAAAGACTTCGCAATGCGTGGCAACGTCGTCGACATGGCTGTCGGTGTGATCATCGGCGGTGCTTTCGGCAAAATCGTTACTTCCCTCGTAAACGACATCATCATGCCCGGTGTAGGCGTCCTCACCGGCAACACAAACTTCAGCGACCTCAAGTTCGTCATCCAGAAAGGCGTAACCGAAGGCACCGAAGTCATCACCCCCGAAGTCGCCATCACTTGGGGCGCATTCATCCAGACCATCGTCGACTTCCTCATCATCGCCTTCTGCATCTTCGTAGCCATCAAGGCCATCAATAAATTCAAGAAAGCCGAGGAAGCTCCCGCTCCCGAAGAGCCCGCAGGTCCCTCTCAGGAAGAACTCCTCACCGAGATTCGCGACCTCCTCAAAGCTCAGGCCGAAGCTCCCAAAAAGTGAGCCGGCAACGCCGAATCATCTTTCTCATAGGCCTCCCCGCCTGCGGAAAGACCACTCTTGGAAATGCACTCGCTGCCTCGGCAGCTACGGATTGTCCCATCACATTCGCGGACCTCGACCACGAAATCGAGGCCCGCGAAGGCATATCCGTCAGCCAAATATTCAACCTCCGGGGCGAGCCCTACTTCCGGGCTCTCGAAAGCAGCACTCTCAGGCTCATAGCCGACACGCCCGGTCACTCCCCCCTGGTCATCGCTTGCGGTGGAGGCACCCCCTGCTCCGAAGACAACATCGCCTTCATGCTCAGCCGAGGCCTCGTCGTCGAGCTCCGCGCATCCCGCCAAGCCACAATCCGGCGCCTCCTCGAAGCCCCGCCCAAGCAGAGGCCCCTCGTGGCCAAAGTCCACGGCAGCCCCGACCTCCTCGCCCGCGAAATCGAAGCTCTCGACATCCGGCGTCGCCCGTGGTATGCCCGCGCTCACGCATCCTTCGACTCCACCCGCCTCGAGACCCCCGGCGAAGTTGCCGACACCTGCGCCCGCTTCCGCCGCACATTCAACCTCTGAGCAATCCCCGCCCCACCACCCTAAACCAATCCCATCACAAGCCATCGCCGTGCCCGCACCAACTCCCCTCGAACAGCTATACATGGCCGCCACACAGCCCCGTAGCATATCCATAGGCCTACCGGCCGCAACCTCAACCGCCGACCACCGCTTCCCCCTCACACCCGAAGGAGCCGAGCGACTGATCGAACGCGGATTCAACGTCCTCATGGAAGAAGGCGCGGCAATGCCCATCCACTACTCCGACGAGGCATACGCCCGACGAGGCGTCGCCATATGCCCCCGTCGCGAAGCACTCCGCGCAGATATCGTCATAAGCCTCGGCCACCTCTCCGCAGCCGACGCCGCAGCCCTCAAGCGTGGCGCCCTGCTCCTCGGGTTCCTCTATGCCGACGCCACCGACGCCCGCACCCTTCGCACCCTCCTCGACCGAGCCATCACAGCAATAGCACTCGAAAACATCTGCGAGCCCTCCGGTCGCCGACCCTTCGCCGACATCATTCAGGAAGTGGCAGGACGCGCTGCCATGTCCCTCGCCTCATCCCTCCTCGCCGACGCAATCCAGGGAAAAGGAATTCTCCTCGGAGGCGTCGCCGGCGTCGTGCCTTGCGAAGTCATGATCATCGGCTCCGACATGGCAGCCCTCGCCGCCGGAAACACAGCCATAGGCCTCGGAGCAACCGTCCGCATATTCGACAATAACGTCTACGCCCTCCGCGAAATCCTCCGGAGCCTCGGCCCCGGAGCAATCGGCTCGGCAATCCACCCGAAAGTCTTCGAGAGCGCACTCCGCTCCGCCGACATCGTCCTTGCCACCGACGCCCTCACCCCCGACAGCATTGTCCATGCCCCGATGGCCGACATCATGAAGCGAGGCGTCATCTGCTTCGACCTCACCATGCACCCCGGAGCCGCATTCCCATCCCTCCGCCTCGTCGACCTTAACGAAGCAATGCCCGGCGACAACCCCATGGGGGCACCCGTCCGATACTGCTACATCAACGCCGCCAACGCCGTGCCCCGAACTCTCGCCATGGCCCTGAGCAACACATTCGTCAACATGCTCGACGACATCATCGTCTGCGACGGAACCCCCAACGCCCTCCGCCTCAACGCACCCCTCCGAAAAGGCGTATTCACATTCCTCGGCCGCTGCGTCAACGAAAAAGCCGCCGCCATCCTAGGCATCAGAGGCGTCGACATCGACCTCCTCATCCAGTACTCCTGATTCCCTTCCGCGCCGAAAATGAACTCCTTCGACAACACACCCTCACGCTTCCGGAAATTCTACGTCGTCTGGGCCGGGCACTCCACCGGCGTATTCGACACATGGGAAGAAACAAAAGCCCAGATTGCCGGATTCCCCGGCGCAAAATACAAAAGCTTCCCCTCCCAGGAAGAAGCCGTCCGTGCATACCGCGGACGCCCCGAAGAGCACCTCGGCCTCATTAAAGCCCTCGCCCAAAGAAAGTCAGCCCCCGAAATCGTCAACTACGAGGCAATCCCCGACATCCGCCTAAACGCAATTGCCGTCGATGGTGCATGCGCCAAAAATCCCGGACCCATGGAATATCGCGGCGTCCTCGTCGCCACAGGCCAGGAAATATTCCACATCGGCCCCCTCGACGGAGGCACCAACAACATCGCCGAATACCTCGCCATAATCCACTGCGCAGCCCTCCTCCACAAAAGCCGCGACTTCACCACGCCAATCTACACCGACTCCCGCACTGCCCTCGCATGGATCCGGAAGCGCGCGAGCAACACAACCATAGCCCCCACCCCGCAGAACGCCAAAGTCCGCGAAGTCCTCGCCCGTGCAAACGCATGGATTAAGGCTAACGACATCGTAAACCCCCTCCTCAAGTGGGACACCGACGCTTGGGGCGAAATCCCCGCCGACTTCGGCCGCAAATAATTCCCGCAATTATTTCCACCACGCGAGCACAAAAAACCGAATAATATATTATCTTTGCAGAAAATTCAATCCAACCCTACAACCCCCATCTCATGAATCGCAAGCTCTCTTTTGTCGTGGCCCTCGGCGCCGCCCTCGCCATGACCTCATGCAGCAAGAAGCTCGGACAATTCTCCGCCGACTACTTCACCGTCAACCCCAATCCCCTCGAAGTCGTAGGCGAAAAAGTCCCCGCAACCGTCAGCGCACGCGTCCCCGCGAAATTCTTCCTCAAGAACGCCGAAGTCACAGTCACCCCCTACCTCGTCTTCGACGGTCGCGAAGTAGCCTCAATGCCCTACTCTTTCCAGGGCGAGAAAGTCCGCGGAAACGCTCCCGTCATCAACTACGAATACGGCGGCACAGCTACAATCCCCGCTTCCTTCAACTACGAGCCCGCAATGGCCAAGAGCCAGCTCGAGCTCGCTTTCAACGTCCGCCAGGGCAATAAGCAATACGTCCTCCCGCGAGTTAAAGTAGCCGACGGCGTCATCGCCACCGCAGCCCTCGCCGACGTCGCTGCCGTTTGCCCAGCCCTCGCCGACGACGCTTTCCAGCGCGTAATCAACGAAAAATACGCCGCCGACATCATGTTCCTCATCAACCAGGCTAACATCCGCGCCGGACAGCTCAAGAGCGACGCCATGCTCGAGCTCCAGCGCGAGATCCTCAGCGCCAA
>CAMWQB010000097.1 GCA_947176295.1 uncultured Porphyromonadaceae bacterium | reverse complement strand
GGGTGGAGATTGTGCGGGCGAATGTGCGGGGGTCTTCGAGGAGGCTGTGTTTTATGATTTCGGCGTAGCCTGAGAGGAGTTCGCGAGGGGGGAGGGTGGAGAAGTATGTTGAGGAGATGATGGTGGCGAGGGGTTCGGTGAATGTGCCGATGAGGTTTTTGACGCCGTTGAAGTTTATTGCGGTCTTGCCTCCGACTGATGCGTCGACGGCGGCGAGGAGTGTGGTGGGGATGTTGATGCATGGCATCCCGCGCTTGAATGTTGCGGCGGCGAGGCCTCCGATGTCGGAGACGAGGCCTCCGCCGATGTTGATGAGGATTGTGCGACGGGTGGCGTTGAGGGTGTCGAGCCGGGTCCAGATATGGGCGAGGGTGTCGAGGTCCTTGCGGTCGTCGCCTGCGGGGATGATGATGCGTGGTGCCTGTGGGATGATACGGGATGTGGCCTCGAGGCGTGGGAGGACGAGGGTGGAGGTGTTTGTGTCGGCGAGGATTACGCACCCGGGAGGGGAGATGCGGGTGATGAGGCTGTCGATTTCGGGTCCTACGTTGTTGGAGAATATGAGCTGCTGTTGCATCGGGGAGGGGGATGTAGGGGATTACAGCTGAAGGAGGAGGCGGATGACTTCGGCGCACTGATGCATGGAGGGGACTTCGATGTCGGCTCCTTCAGCGAGGAGGGTGCCGGGGGTAATGGGGCCGGTGTTTACGCCGATGGTGAATGCTCCGGATGCTGCGGCGGCTCGGACGCCGAGGGGGGCGTTGTCGACGGCGATTGTGCGGTATGGTGGAATTTGGCAACCGGCTTTGAGGCGTCCTTTTATGAATGGCTCGGGATGGGGCTTGCCGTGGTCGACGTCGCGTGCTGTGATCCGGCGCTGGGGCGGGAATGCTCCGGGGTATTCGCTGTCGAGGCGTGAGATGAGGGAGGTCTGAGCGGAGCCTGTAACGAGGACTGTGGGGATGCCGGCGTGGATGCACGCGTCGATGGTGTCTTTAGCACCGGGGATGGTGCTGACGGGTGGCTGCATGCGGAAGAGCTGGCTTTTGCGGGCGTACAGGCGTGTGATTTCGTCGGGAGTGGCTTCCCGGCCGAATGTGCGGCGGAAGAGGATGTTGATGGTTGATGCGCCGGTGCGCCCTTCGTACATGAAGAATTCGTCGCGGGTGGCGGGGATGTTGTTTTCGAGGCACATCTGCTCCCATGCGCGTGCGTGGCCTGGCATGGAGTTGAAGAGGACGCCGTCCATGTCGAAGAGGGCTGCTTGGGGGCTCCGGAAGGGGTGGCCGGTGCGTGTGGCGTAGCGGCTGAGGGCTTGATCTACGGGCGAGGGCTGGGTGTTCATGTCAATCGGCCGTTTTGAGGGATTTTCGTGAGTTTTTGGTGGCCTCGCCTTTTTGTGGCCGAGGTGCTTTCTTTTCTTTTCCTGAGGAGCGGTCGGCGCTGTGGTCGTCGGCGGAGGCTTGCTGCTTTGCGCGGATTTCGTCGGGGGAAAGCGGGGCTTCGAGCATTCCTTCGCGGATGAGGGCGAGGGAGTCGGCGTGGGTGAGGGCTACTTCCTCTTCTTCATGGGTGGCGGAGTGCAGGTTCTTGGTGCCGGTGGTGGCGGGGGTGTTTATGCGGGCGAAGCGGCTTGCGCTGACACCACGGCGGAAGATATTCTGAATCTGGGATATGAGGTTGACGCGGGCGGTGTCGACGATGGCGATGCTTGCGGCGGGTGCGTCGGCTTTGAATTTTGGGCCTCCGAAGCGGACTTTGTATTTGTCGGGATTTCCTTTGACGGTGATTCCGAACTTGAAGGGGAGGGGGGATTTGAGGACGGCGAGGTGGTAGTCGAAGTTCATGTCGAGGTCGTTGTAGCCTTGGACGCCGATGCGGTATCGGTCGATGTCGAGCATGAATGGGAAAATGCGGAGGATGTCGTCGGAGACTGTCATCTCGACGTCGAGGTGCTTGATGACGTTTGAGTCCTTGTCCTTGAAGCCGAGCCATTTCCCGATTGTGCGGTAGGTCTTTGAGTCGATGAATGTGAGGGAGTCTCCTTCGAGGCGGACGGCGGCATCGAGGGAGGGGAGGACGAGGTTCATGGATGAGTCGACGTCGCATGTGGCGGCAATGTCGGCGGATATTATGCCGCCGAAGTCGCGCATGAGTGGCATTATAGAATCGATTGCCGGGACGAGGCGCAGGAACCGGTTGATGTCGAAGCGGCGAGCGTCGAGGCCGAAGCCGAATTTCATGTCGCGTGGGGATGGGGCGCTGTATAGGGCGTCGAGAGTGAGGGAGCCGATGTCGGATGTGCAGCGGAGGTCGTGGAGGTTGAGGGCGCCGTTGTACATGAGGACGTCGCCACTGAGGCCGCTCATGCGGAGGTCGGAGTAGAAAATGGAGTCGGCGATGACGTGAATCTGTGCGTCAATATTTGTGGGGATCAGGAGGGGGCCTGTGGCTGTTGTGTCGGTGAGGGCCTGGAGTTCGCGGTCGAGAGCGTCCTCGTCGTCGGCTTCGGAGCCGAGGCCTCCCGTGATTCCGATGAGCTGATGGTGATGGTGGTCGCCCCCCCGGCGGACGCGCTCGGCATATGCGGCGCCGGCGAAAGTGGCGGCAGCGAGTTCGTTGACGTCGATTTTGCGGCTTGCGATCCGGAGGTTGGCTTTTATGGGGCTACGATATCCGGATGATGTGAAACCACGGCGGATGTTTGAGACTATACCGTTGATGGTGATGTCGCTCCGTCCGCCTTTATAGCGGATGTCGGTGAGGACAATGGAGTCTGTGGAGAAGGCGATGTCGACGTTTGAGATGCGGTTGCGGAGGGGGAAGTGAGGTGTGAAGAGGCGTGCTTTGCGGGTGGATATACGTCCGCGGAGGTCCCAGTCGAGGAGTAGTTTGCGGAATGCGTTTGTCGTGCCCCATTCGAGCATCTGGGTTTCCTGAGGGGAGAGCTCGGTGTGGACGCGGTGGCGGACTTTCTCGCCGGGCCGATGGCGGCGTTTTTCGATGGCGAGGCGGATTACGGAGTCGGGTGATAGCTCGGGGTGGATGCGCGCGAGGGAGTCGGCGAGGTTTCGGAGCTTTTTGGACATGCGCCTGGAGAGGAGCTTATGAGCCTCGACAGTGATTTTTGGGTCGAGGAGCATGACTTTGGCTGCGGGGGCACCGGCGGTGATTCGACGGGCTGTAACGTCGAGGTTGAACTGTGGGAACTTGTCCTTACCTCGGAAGCGTCGGATGCCGATATGTCCGGCGAGGTCGCGGAGGCGCATGCCTGCGGAGTCGGTAACGGAAGTGACGTTGAAGCGTGAGACTTTGATGCCGCCTCCCATCGGGAGGACGATTGTGGAGTCTGCGCGACCGATCATGCCGGTGTTCTCGACGCCGACGCCGAGGCTGAGTTTGCCGATTGCGAGGTCGATGCCGCCGGTGAGGATGTTTGCGGAGTCGAGGCGGACTGATGCGGCGAGAGTACGTGCAGACTGACGGGTGCTGTCGGGAGTTTTGAGACGGATGTCGGAGCCGAAGCGGAGGCGTGCGCCCATGACTTCGGCCATGAGGTTTGTGTCGTTCCGGAGGAAGTAGAGTTTATGGGCGTCGAGGCTTCCGCGGACGTCGAGGCGATGGAACTCGGCGGGGGCGAACATGCTTTGGCGGCCCTGGATGTCGATGTCGGCATCGACGATGCCGGATATGTATCCTCCGGCGATGTCGGCGACGATTGGTGGCAGGAGGGCGAGGTCGGATTTGATCTTGACGCATGCGTCGAAGCGAGGGTCGGAAATGAATTTGTCGACGTCGGCGTGGACTTTGATAGTAGTTGCGGGTCCTGCGGCTTCGAAGCGGCGGACGTTGAGGATGGCGGAGTCGAGGTTGTTTCCGGCGAGGGAGAGTCCGAGGTCGAGCGCAAGGGTGCGGAGCTTCATGCGTCCGTATGCGAGGGGCGCGTCGGGGATGCGGATGTCGATCTGCGCAGCGGGAATGGTGTCGGTGGTGAGATTGAACGGGCGGGTGAGGGACGCGGAGAGGGCGATGCGGGCATCGGTTGCGAGATATGGGGGGGAGAGGCGGAATCTGGCCCGGACGTCGGCGGGGACGAGGATGAGGAGGGAGTCGAGTGGGATTGGTTGGACGTCAAGAGTTGCGGAACGGACGGTCATGTTGTTTCCGAGGTCGACTTCGGTGTCGACGGTGGCTGAAAGGAATGCTCCGGAAACGTTGAATTGCTCGAGGGCAACAATCGCGGGCATTGAGGGGTCCCAGCGGACTTTTCCGTCGGCGCCGAAGGAGATGTTTTCGATGTCGACGAAAGAGCGGGCGAGGGGGGAGCGGAGGTTGCCGTCGATTTTGATGCGATATGCGGGGGCCTGGGTGCCGTCGATGCCGGCGTCGCTGAGGAGGAGGACAGTTGCGCCGGTGGAGTCGACGGCGTTGAAGTATCTGATGGCTCGGGCGTCCTCGATGCGGAAGCGGTCGATGGAGAATGGTGGGATTTCGGAAGCGGATTCGGTGGTATCCTGGGGGGCAGCAGCAAGGAGGTCGTAGTTGTAGAGGGAGTCGGAGGCGATGACGATGTTGATGGCGGGCCCTCGGAGGACGACGTCGGAGAGGGCAATCTCTCCTTTGCGGATGAGGCGGTCGAGGCCGATTGCGCCGGAGAAGCTGTCGAATGTGATGACTGTGTCGGCGTACTGAGGGAGGGCCTGCCTTTGGTCGGGGGAAAGGTTGGAGAATGCTTTAGAGACGACTGCGACCGAGTCGACGCTGACGCGGAGGATGGGGAAGGCGGGGTTGAACTCGAGGGCTACCCTGCCGAGGGATACGTCGGCGGCGAGAAAATCGTTTGCGATTTTTTGGGCAATAGGAGTGAGGCGGTCGGGGGTGAGGAGCTTTACGGTGCAGATGAGGGCGGCCGCTCCTGCGAGGATGATGGCCATTATTGCCCAGAGAATGATTTTCAGGAGGGTCTTCATTCGTCGTGGTCTTTGATGTCGTGTGAATGGAAAGGTCTTGCGGTGATGTGGAAACATGCTTGCTTACGTTCGTGCTTGACGAAGCACCGGCCTTCGTCGCGGAGGTCGCGGATAACTATTGCGAGGAGGTTCTTGAGGTCTTCGAAGGTGCGGCGGGTTTGGGTTGAGTCGTCGCAGATGAATTTGCTGTAGCTGATGTCGAATGTTGTTGCGAACTGATGGGCGGAGCTGTCGGATGCGTTTCGGTTGACGCGCCGGAGGCGTCCGAGGGTGTGGGGTGTGCGGAACACGCTCGTAACTTTCGGGCGGTAAGCTCCACCGCCACGGGCCCGGAGTGAGTCGGCGAATCGTGCTCCGATTTCTCGGAGGAGGTCGGCGGCTTCGGGGACGAGGCAAGGGTAGGAGTGGGATAGAGGTGCGAGCCAGTACTCACGGCATGAGCTGATGCGGACGAGGCCTTTGCCAGCGAGCCATGCAGAGCGGGCGTCGGACACGGGCCGGACGCCGATCTTACGTGCGGCCTCGAGGTGGAAGCGGTTGCTGTCGTTGAACATGCGCCCTAAAGAGCCGAGGCCGGGGAAACGCATGCGGACGCAGCCGCCGTCGGGGGCCGAGTCGAGGTGAGCTTCCCAGGAATTTTCTTGGCTTTCGAGTATGGGTGTGAGGGTGCTGACAGGCTCGGGGACGGAGCGGGAGCATGCGCAGAGGATGAGTGCGGTGATGGAGAAAAGCAGGAGGTGTCTCATAAACTTCCAAAGGTACAAAAAAAGAATGAAAGGGAAGATTGAATGAAGGTTAAATGTCGCGGAGCGACAGGAATTTTGCGGGGGCCGGGATGGCGGGGCGTAAATTTGCGGAAGAAAAGGCAAGGAATCATGAAGAAGACAAAGATTTATACAGCGAATGGAATTGAGGGCGGCGCGGGCGCGGGCCGGGATGTGAAGGTGTGTATTTGCGAGGGCCTGCGCCCTCGCCGCGGGGCTTCGGGGCTTGAGGCGACCGGCACGGCGGGGGAGGCTGCGGGCTGCGCAGGGCTGCGTCCGCTGTGCGAGTTCAGGACCGAGACGGGCGAGCGCGGGCTGCTGCTTGCGAAGGGGCGTAAGGTGTATGCGGCCGAGGGCGAGCTTCGGCCCGAGATGGAGATTGGGGATGCTGAGGGAATCGAACTGCCGGGGGAGGCTGTGTGCGGACTTGGCGGCGAGGGCGAGGCGACGGTGATGTGTGAGGATAGGGAGGCCGGGAGCTACGAGAGGGTGAGGCTGATATTCGAGGGCTTCGAGGGGCGACTTGCTCCGGACCCTTCGAGCTATCCGGCGGCGGAACTGAAGGCTGTGGCAGCGGGGACATACAGCGCGGCGTGCGGCCCGCGGAAGACGGGCCTGACGGCGCTTGCTTCGATGACTCTGAGCCGGGAGACGGCGGCGGCTTTCAGCGGGGACCTGACGGAGGCGTATCTCCGCTGCGTGGAGGGGAGCCTTGCGGCGGGGGCCTATATCCAGCCGGCGCTTGTGGCCTACCGCTATCTTGACCGCCGGGGCAGGGTTCTGTATGAGAGCCGCCCGGTGCTGATGGGCCGGGACAACAAGTGCACGTCGATGCCGACGGGATTTGTGGAGCGGAGTGTGTCGACGGATGGGGAGGCTGCTGCTTTCTCGCTATCGACGGACGGATGGAGGCCTGAGCTAAGCCTGCCGGCGGGATTCGCGGCAGCGGCGCCGGAGGTTGCGGCGGTGGAGATTCTTGCCGGCGAGCAGTTCCATCCCTACCACCCTGATGGGCGGGCTGATGTGAGAGGGGTGTCGCGCGGGTCTTTCCGCGGTGTGAGCGTGGCTCTTCCGGGGCATTACCTCGGGCTCTCGGCTGACAGCGAGAGGGCTGTGGGTCGGCCTGGCTCTTATACACATCGGACGCTGCCGACGCATAGAGCGGTGGAG
>CAMWQB010000096.1 GCA_947176295.1 uncultured Porphyromonadaceae bacterium | reverse complement strand
CCCCGCGACATACCCCTCACTACTCGGCGGCCGGTCCCGTCGGGTATATCCCACCGGTTATGCCGGGGGGCGCGCCGTTCTCCTTTGGGGGGGTAAAAAAAATCCGCGGCCCGGGGAGGGGTCGCGGATTTTTGATTGAGGTTATCGGGGATTAGCGGATGTAGACTTTCTCGGCGGTCTTGCCCTGACGGCGGATATAAATGCCGGGGGTGAGAGCGTCTTCGGCTACACGCATGCCCTGGAGGTTGTAGAATTCAACGGGAGCGTTTGCATCGTCGTTGGCAAGGATGTTGTCCAGACCGGTAACGATGAAGTTGTTTCC
Source organism: uncultured Porphyromonadaceae bacterium (assembly GCA_947176295.1). Lineage (GTDB taxonomy): Bacteria > Bacteroidota > Bacteroidia > Bacteroidales > Muribaculaceae > CAG-873. Next base: position 6,676 of record CAMWQB010000096.1, on the reverse strand, counting down.
ATCGAGGCTGAGGGTGCGGGTGAATTTGTTCTGTTCAGAGAGTGCACCATCATCGTCGTGGTTGCCGACGGATACGGAGCCGGTGTAAACGGATGCGCGGGCGCCGGCTGCGCGACGGCGGGGAGCCATGGCAGGATTGTTGCCGCCCTTGATTTCCTCTTTGAATTTCTCGACGCGTTCTTCAGCTGCTTTGGCTTCGGAGCCGGTGAGGAAGCGGATGTCGGTAGCAACAGGGATCACAAGGTGGTAGCAAACGTCGATGGTTGTCTGCTTGCGCTTAGTTTCGAGCTCTGCTGCGTTGTTGGCGCAGAGGAGGTGGTGGAAGTGGAGATTGAGCTGCTTGTTCTTGTAAGCTTCGGAAGCCCAATTGTCCTTGTCGTGAGGCGTGCTGAATGCCTCGGCATTCTGAGCCCAACCGGGAACCCAGCAGAGGGGCGCACCTTCGGCCACCTGTTCGTTGCCTTCGGCCACGCTGTGGTCGGCCTGAGCGGAAGTTTCTTCGCCGGTGTTGACGTTGAGGATGTGATATCCAACGTAGCCGGGGAACTTGAGGAGGCTCTCGTCGCGGAAGTCGAACTTCTGAGAAACGAGGAGGTCGAGCGAGTATTTGCTGTCGGAGCATGCACCGCCGATGAAACCTTCGAATACGGGCTCGAGGTTAACGGCATTGTCTTCCGAGGGCTTCATGGAGGGGAGCCACATGTCGGCAGTCTCGTCATCGAGGTTCCAGGAAACCACGCGGCGGATAATCATACCGGGAGAATCATAGGTAACTTCGACAGTGAGGTTGTCCTGAGCGGAGGTGTTAACGAAGTCCATGCCGGAGATGAAGCCGCGGCCTGTTGAGCCGATCTTGGATTCCTTGTACTGGCCGTGAGAAACGGTCATCTGGTTGCGCTTCTTGAAGAAACGGTTTTCAGGAGCGATATCAGCAGAATAGTGTCCTCCATTGAAGTACTTCACGATTTCGCCATCAACTTCTTTCTCCTGCCAGTCGGGCTGGATCTTTGGTTCGAGAGTGAAGGGGAAGGTATTGGCATCGCCTACATTCACGGCAGTTGTGAAGGAGGTTATCTTGTCGTACTTCACGATGAGGTCGTTTTCAGCCTTGCCACGGTGGAAGTCGGCTTCGATGTTTGCATCGATTGTCTCCCAAGCAACGTCGAAGTTGACGTATTCAGCAGCATAAACTTTAAAATCGCCGGTATAGATGTCGTTGAAAGCGGGATCATCAACCGGGCCCTGAGTGTAGACGGCATCGCGCACGTAGGGACGCTCGATAGCACCCGAGAAGTTTACGTTGTTTGCGATACGGACGCGGATGTTGTCCTTTACTTTTTCGCGACGAGCGGGTGTAACGCCGTCGGCTTCGTATACGGGATTGCCATAGTTGTCGGTGTAGGTTTCGAGAATATACTCGGTGCCATTGATAACCGTGGTCTTGTACCCGTTCTTCTCCATTTCTGCTTCGGATATGCCTTCGCGAGTAACAAGGAAGCTCTCGGGGAGAGCGCAGTTGATCTCATACTGGTAGCCGGCGCTCTTGTTGTTCTCTACACGACCGGCCTGAGAAATGATGGGCGTTTCGGTTTCCTTGATGCTCGTGCCGGGGATGAATACTTCGCAATAGCGGTTGGATGACTTGTTCCACCACTTGTATACGTCCTGAGGATAAGCATCGCCGCCTTTATCCCAGAAGTAGAACTTGGCAACACGAGTGGAGTAGTCCTGCGGAGCCTGAATCCAAACAAGGCCGTGGGCCATGTCGACGTAGAGGTCGCCAACACCGGTGTAAACGAAATTCTGAGATGTTCTCGGACCATTAAGGAAGGGAGTAGGAGTGCCATCGCCATCAAGCACTGCGATACCGTCGGCGGGATGCACGGCGTTGTGCCACCAGTTGTTGCCGGAGGCTTTGCTGCCGGAGCCATCGGAGTCGTCGCGGAGGATGGAGAAGTTGAAGTGGAAGCGTTCGTCCACATCGACGGAGGAAATGTCGGTAGTGAAGTGGTCGTCGTGCCATGTTTCCATTTCCGTGGTGGTTCCGTTAGCAAGAACTACTTCAACTTTTTCCTTCGAGATGGGGAGAGTCCAGAGGCCAGGGTAGCCGGGGACGCGATTCATCTTGATGGTGTGTGTCTCAGGATCGGGAGTGTCCTGACGCTCTTCATTTGCCCACACGCCGAAGAACAGCATACCGCGGACGTAAACGTCGAAGTCGTAGTCGTCCCAGGAGAGGTCGATGGTTTCGTACCACACTTTGTGGCCCTTGTCTTCTTTCTTAAACCAGATACGGCCGGCTTCGGGCATGATGAGGAAGTTGTCGTCCTTATTACCATCGGTGAGGTTGATGTGCTCGGAGCTGAGGTTCGAAGATTCGGGTTCGCCTTCGGGGATGGTGTAAGCATTTTCGAAGGTGGATTCAGTGTCGATTTCGAGGCCCTGGTGAACGCTGGACCAGAACTGGGCGCCGGGAAGTTCGGAGAGGTTGAAGCGGCCCATGCGATATGCGTCGAAATAGAAAGCTTCGCGCTCTTCGTCGTACTTCATCTGCTTGACGTTTTCGGTATCGTACCATACTTTGTCGGTGCGGTCCACGAAATAGCCGTTGATGTATGCGAAGTTGTTGGTTTCGTTATTCTCATCAGCTTCGTACCAGAGACGGTTGGAGTCGGGATCGAAGTAGATGGTGCCGGCTTTAGCGATGGAGAAGTTTCCGCTCTGCTGACCCTTGGTGACGTTGGCTTTGGTGGGACGAGCGGAGGGGATAATGAGCGAAGCGCCGGAAACAGGCTTGAGGTTATTGCTCTTGTTCCAGAATTGGTCGACGCTGGAGTTGTCGAAGCCAATCATGAACTGGCCTGCAGCGGAAGCCTTGTAGATCCATGCCTTTGCGGTGCGGTCCCAGGTCATTTCTTTGAAAGTCTGGCCCCAGTCGTTGCCAGCTGTGATGAACTGACCTGCGATATAAACGTTGTCGTATACGGGCGATCCGGAGGTGGAGTACCAGATCTTTGTGCAATCCTTGTTGATGCGGAGAACTGCATCATAGGGGAGGGAAAGATTGTCGCCACTGTAGGATTTTTCGAAGTTAGCGCCCGTCGTCTTGTTGGCGGGAACAGTCTTGTTATTGCCAATGATGGTGTATTCGTTGGAGTGGTTGGCCTGGTCCCAAGCGATGTTGCCGTCGGCGCTTGTATATGAGCCGTCGACAATCTTGAATTCGCCTTTCTTCAGGTTGTAATACCATTCGCCGGTGGCAGCGTCCCAGTTCATCTTTTCGAAGACCTTCCAGTCGTTCATCTTGCCAATGACGTAGAGCTGATAGTCGGGACGAGTGGGATCGATGAGGGTGAAGGTCCAGGTGCGGACGTCGCCCTTCACGCCATCCTTTTCGGCGTAAGCCTTGACGGTGGTGGTCTGAGTGATTATGAAGGGGAGCTGAGCCCATACGCGAGTTTCGCTCGTGCGGGGGTCGGAACCGTCGAGTGTGTAGTATACATAAGCGTCACCGGGTACGCTGTTGAGGGCGATTTCGAGTTTTTCCTGGAAATCTCTGGAAGCCCAGTTACAGGTAACGACGGGTTTCTGAGCCGGAACGACGTAGTCCTTGACGATGGTGAAGCCCATGTCGTTCTGGTTCATGACGTAGCAAGCGCCGTCGAAGATCTGATCGTTGGCGATTTCGCTTGAGCTCAGGCCCTGCTGAGCGGCGGCTTCGCGAGTTTTGGCGAAGAGCATCACGCCGGTGGTGAGCTGATCGGGAATGGTGTACTTGAAGATGCCGTCGGCGACTTTCGTGCCGGAGTACCAGTTGGGGTTGGTCCATTCATAGTCGCCCTTATTGTAAGCGCGGAGCATGGGCGAATTCCAACCTATTTCCTGAGTGCAATCGAGGTAGAAGGTGTAGGTTTTGGGGTCGTTTGAGGGCTCGCTGTAGTTGTCGCGGAAGGAAGGTTTTTCCTTATTATCGTCGTCATGCTTAAGAACATAGAGACGACCGTTCTGAACCTCGTCGACTTTGATATCCTCGGTCTGGATGTTATTGCCCCAGGTATGGTCGCTGTTGTTAGTCTTGAAGAGGAGGCAACCTTTGGACATCTGGCCGGGAACAACAAATTTGAATTTGCCGTCCTTGAGTTTGGTGCCCTTGATGTATGTGCCGTTGGTGTCGGTGTTCCAGGAGTTGGATGGATTGTCGGTGTCTTTGAAGAGATATGCCCAGATGTTGTCGCCCCAACCGGTATTGCCTTTGTCGAGATAGAAGATATAATCGGTTGCGGAGGCTATGGTATACTTGAAGGTCTGGGTTTCGTTAAGCCAGCTGCCGCCCCAGAAAATGCGAACTTTGAGGGTAGTGCTCTCTTCGATGTGAACGATGCGCTTGCCTTCGGCGTTGGGATCGAGAATCTTGGTGGTGTTTCCTGCTTCGCCAAGAGCTGCATTGGGCTCGGAGCCGTCGGTGGTGTAGAAAAGCTGAATGCCGTCGGTCTGAGAAGGAGTGAGAAGAACGTCGATGGGACCGGGGAAAGTACCGGGCAGGGGGTCGGGAGTAACCGAAGGACCGGAGAAGGGCTCGGTGTAGGATGTCCATTTAGCGTTCTTGGACGCGTCGGAGTTGTTTGTGCTGTTGTCGAACTGGTGGCTCGTAACGTAGCAGTTCACGTTCTCGTCCGCGGGAGCGTTGAGTGTGAATTGGTTGTGGTGGCCGTCGGAGTTCATGCGGCAGCACTTGATGGAGGTGAGGCCTGCCGAAGGAACCTGGAATTTGTAGATGTATCCGGGGAAATCAGGGTCGGTAACCTTTTCCATCGCCGTCCAGGTGGAGCCATTGTTGGTGCTGAAAGCGAAGACGATACCGTCGTTCTTCACCCAGTCGCAATTGTGGCCGTCAAGATAGTATGTCTTGGCGGGGTCGAAGGTTGATGTGCCGGGAACGGTGTAGACAGAGGTCTGGTAGCCGTTGTAGTTGTTGTTGACGGTAATAAGGTTATCACCTGCGTGGGTGAGACCTGTGAATTGGAATTCATTCGTTTTACTGCCATTTACCATGCGCTTAAAGTACACATTGCTGGCAATGGAGACAGTGGGAACGAATGAGTAAAAATCGGTATCGATTTTTGTGGCATTGACATCTCCTTGTCCGGGGATATAAATTTGGAGAGATGCGCCGTCGTTTTTAAACCACGTGCAACTCGAGACGTCGACATAGTACGTCTGATTTGCAACGAGGGCTTCTGCCGCTGCGGCGGGTTGAGCGAAGCATAGCAGGCTCAAGACGAACAGCGTCAGGTACGTGCAAAGTTTTTTCATGTGTGTGAAAGATTTAATTGTTGTTATTGATTTGGTTTGTTTTGTTTTTGTTTTTTGGAGGAGTGGGGGGCATCCGGGTGTTTTTACCCATAGGTTGGGTTATCGCCCTTGGGCGCTTGCGTTCGCAAGACGACCTGCTCTCCTTTTGCTGTTTTGGACATTCCAGGGAATGTCCCTACATTAGTTGTGTGTTAAGTACTGTGTTTGATGGTGTTGATAGGTTTGGGTGTGAAATGTTTGATGGTTAAGGGTTTATGTGTATAATAGTTGCGGTCGATGCTCCGGGTGGGGCAACGAACGCAAACCTAAATTGATGAGTTGGCTCTGCACGAGAGCGATTTCAGGGTGCAAATGTACGAAAATGAATTGTTAAATGCAAATTGGGGGACAAAAAATGTGTGAAAATATTTATTTGTATATATTAAAAATGACGCCCCGGTGAGGGCGTCATTTTTAGGGGGGCTATGATCCCGGGATTTATTTGTTGCCTTGGGCGACCATTTCTTTGAAGGTGTTGCAGGGCTTGAATGCGGGGATTTTGTGAGCGGGGATGATGATGGTGGTCTTCTGGGAGATGTTGCGCGCGGGCTTCTGGGCGCGTTCTTTGACGATGAATGAGCCGAATCCGCGGACGTAGACGTTTTCGCCAGCGGCGAGGCTTTCTTTGACGACGTCCATGAAGTTTTCAACTACAGCGAGCACGCTGGCTTTGTCGACGCCAGTGCGCTTTGCGATTTCGGAAGCTATTTCTGCCTTTGTCATTTTTGTGTGTATCTATAAGGGGGTAAAAAATTGGTTGCTTTGATTTTCCGGGGGCAAATTTAAGGATAATTTCTTAAATATGGTGCTGTTATGGGAAAAAAGTGCGGGAATTATGATTTGTTAACTGAGTTTAGCTCTCATTTTGTCGGCGAGGGCTGATTTTTCGGTGATGTGTTGGCGGACCATGCGGACGAAGTCGTCGGACTGGAATTCGCCGCGGACCTGACGGAAGTCTTCGCTGCGCGTGTCGGGGCGCCCGTCGGCACCGAACCCTGTGGAGGAGCTGAGGGAGAATTCCTTGCGGGCGTCGTCGAGGAGCATTTGGTCGAGGGCTACGACAGATTTCTGCCAACGGTCGGTGAGGGCGAGGACGTCGGCGGCGGTGATTTGGTCGATGGTTTTTCCGGCCCAGGCCCGGAAGTTGTGGGCTACCCATGTCCACTCCATGTCGTAGTAGTCGCGGGCGAGGGCTTCGATGCGAGCTTCGAGGTCGGGGAGGGTGGATATGCGGCCTTGTTCGAGGTCGGAGCAGAGGCGGTCGACTTCGGCCTGCGGGGCGAACATGCCTGCGAGGTCGAGCCACTGGCCATGGCCTGCGGGG
>CAMWQB010000095.1 GCA_947176295.1 uncultured Porphyromonadaceae bacterium | reverse complement strand
AGTCCACACGCTTACCCAGAAGGTTCTGGCGGAAGCGGCCCTGCTTACCCTTCAGCGAATCCGACAGCGACTTGAGCGGGCGGTTGGCATCGCTCTTCACAGCCGAGCTCTTGCGCGAATTGTCGAGCAGCGAATCAACAGCCTCCTGCAGCATGCGCTTCTCATTGCGCAGAATCACCTCCGGAGCCTTGATTTCGATTAGGCGCTTCAGACGGTTGTTGCGGATAATCACGCGGCGGTAGAGGTCATTAAGGTCCGACGTTGCGAAGCGGCCGCCATCCAGAGGCACCAGCGGGCGAAGCTCCGGCGGAATCACAGGCACCGCCTGCAGAATCATCCACTCGGGCTTGTTGCGGTGGCGCGACGCGCGGAACGACTCTACAACCTGGAGGCGCTTCAGAGCCTCCGTCTTGCGCTGCTGGCTGCCACCCTCGGCGTTGGCCTGCGCACGAAGCTTGTAGGAAAGCGAGTCAAGGTCAAGACCCTTCAGAAGGTCATAGATAGCCTCTGCACCCATCTTTGCCACAAACTTGTCCGGATTCCCGTCCTCAAGCTGCTGGTTGCCCGCAGGCAGCTTGTCGAGAATCTCGAAATATTCCTCCTCGGTCAGCAGCTGGAGAGGCTGCACGGGCTCCGCATTGTTGCCCTGGCCGATAGTGATGTCGGCTGCCGCTCCGGGATTGATCACGACGTAGCGTTCGTAGTAGATTATAGCGTCAAGCTTCTTCGAGGGAAGGCCCAGAAGATAGCCTATCTTGTTCGGAAGCGAACGGAAATACCAGATGTGTGCAACCGGCACTACAAGGCTGATGTGCCCCATGCGCTCGCGACGAACCTTCTTTTCCGTTACTTCAACACCGCAGCGGTCGCATACGATGCCCTTGTAGCGGATGCGCTTATACTTGCCGCAGTGGCACTCATAGTCCTTTACCGGGCCGAAGATACGCTCGCAGAACAAGCCGTCGCGCTCAGGCTTGTACGTACGATAGTTGATCGTCTCAGGCTTGAGCACTTCGCCGCTCGACTTCTCGAGAATCTCCTCGGGCGATGCAAGCCCGATGGTGATTTTCGAGAAGGCGTTCTTTGCTTTGTTTTCTTTTCTAAAAGCCATATATCGTGTTGAGTATGTGTCTTTTTTATAGAGGAGAGTACTTAGTTTTCAAGATTGATGCTCAGACCCAGGCCGCGAAGCTCGTGCAGAAGCACGTTCAGCGATTCCGGAATGCCCGGCGTTGGCATCGGCTCGCCCTTGACGATTGCCTCATATGCCTTCGAACGTCCGTTCACGTCATCACTCTTGATGGTCAGGATTTCCTGAAGGATATGCGATGCGCCGAATGCCTCGAGCGCCCACACTTCCATCTCACCGAAACGCTGGCCCCCGAACTGAGCCTTACCGCCAAGTGGCTGCTGCGTAATCAGCGAGTACGGGCCGATCGAACGGGCGTGCATCTTATCCTCGACCATGTGGCCAAGCTTAAGCATGTAGATCACACCCACCGTAGCCGGCTGGTCGAAGCGCTCGCCCGTGCCGCCGTCGTAGAGATACGTCTTGCCGTAGCGCGGAAGCCCGGCCTTATCCGTCCAGGCGTTGATGTCTTCCATCGACGCACCGTCGAAAATCGGCGTCGCAAACTTCTCGCCAAGCTCGCGTCCGGCCCAGCCGAGGACTGTCTCGAACACCTGGCCAAGGTTCATTCGCGAAGGCACGCCGAGAGGATTCAGAACAATGTCCACGGGGGTGCCGTCAGCAAGGAAGGGCATGTCTTCCTGGCGCACGATGCGCGACACGATACCCTTGTTGCCGTGGCGGCCGGCCATCTTGTCGCCCACGCTGATTTTGCGCTTCTTTGCAATATATACCTTCGCAATCTGCATCGTGCCCGTGGGCAGCTCGTCGCCTATCGAAATATCGAACTTCTTGCGGCGCAACTCGGCGTCGATTTCCTTGCTCTTGCGCAGATAGTTCACAATCGTCTGGCGCACCAGATCGCTCGTATGCTCGTCATCGGTCCAGCCCGAGAGATTGATCGTATCGTAGTTGATACCATTCAGCGCTGCTGCCGTGAACTTCGCTCCGGCCGGAACAATGTCGCTGCCGAGGAAATCCTTCACACCGGCGCTCACATGTCCCTTCGTCAGCGTCAGAAGCTTGTCCACAAGCACTCCGCGGAGCTCCTCGAGCTTTTCTTCATACTCCTCGTCCAGCTTGGGCAGGAGGGCGTTAGCGCTCTTGCTCTTCTTCTTCTTAGCTGCACGCGAGAAGAGATTCGTGCCGATTACAACACCCTTCAGCGAAGGCGAAGCCTTCAGCGAGGCGTCCTTCACGTCGCCGGCCTTGTCGCCGAAGATGGCGCGCAGGAGCTTCTCCTCAGGCGTCGGGTCCGACTCGCCCTTAGGCGTGATCTTACCGATCATGATGTCACCCGGCACAACATGGGCACCCACGCGGATGATACCGCGCTCGTCGAGGTCCTTGGTCGCATCTTCCGACACATTAGGAATATCCGACGTCAGCTCTTCCATGCCTCGCTTGGTCTCGCGCACTTCGAGAGAATATTCGTCCACGTGAACGCTCGTCAGGATGTCGTCGCGCACCACGCGTTCGTTCAGCACGATGGCATCCTCATAGTTGTAGCCCTTCCAAGGCATGAAGGCCACCTTCAGGTTGCGGCCAAGAGCGAGCTCGCCCTTCTCCGTAGCATAACCCTCGGTGAGGATATCGCCCTTCTTCACGCGCTGACCCTTGTTGCAGATCGGACGCAGGTCGATAGTCGTGCTCTGGTTCGTCTTACGGAACTTGGGCAGGCGGTATTCCTTCACAGCCGGTTCGAAAGCCACAAACTCTTCTTCCTCCGTGCGGTCGTAGCGGATACGGATCACTGTAGCATCCACAAACTCAATCACACCGTCGCCCTCAGCGGCAATCTGCGTGCGCGAGTCGCGGGCAAGCTGAGCCTCGATACCCGTGCCCACGATAGGAGCCTCCGAGCGCATCAGAGGCACGGCCTGGCGCATCATGTTCGATCCCATGAGTGCGCGGTTGGCATCGTCGTGTTCCAGGAAAGGAATCAGCGAAGCTGCAATCGACGCGATCTGTGCCGGCGACACGTCCATAAGCTCAACCTTGTCGGGAGCCACCACAGGGAAGTCGGCATCGCGCCGAGCTTTCACCGTCTTGCGGATAAACGTGCCGTCTGCGTTCAGAGGCGCATTGCCCTGGGCAATCGTCTTGCCCTCTTCGAGCTCGGCCGTAAGGTATACTACCTCATCGTTGTTGAGATTCACCTTCGCATCGTCCACCTTGCGGTAAGGCGTCTCGATGAATCCCAGATCATTGATCTTTGCATACACGCAAAGCGAGCTGATAAGACCGATGTTCGGGCCTTCAGGCGTCTCGATCGGGCAGAGACGGCCGTAGTGCGTATAGTGTACGTCGCGGACCTCGAAGCCTGCACGCTCGCGCGAAAGACCGCCCGGGCCGAGTGCCGACATACGGCGCTTGTGCGTGATTTCTGCAAGAGGATTCGTCTGGTCCATGAACTGCGACAGAGCATTCGTGCCGAAGAAACTGTTGATGACCGACGATATGGTTTTAGCGTTGATAAGATCCACCGGTGTGAACACCTCGTTGTCGCGGACATTCATGCGCTCACGCACAGTGCGTGCCATGCGGGCAAGGCCCACGCCGAACTGATTGTAAAGCTGCTCGCCCACGGTGCGCACACGGCGGTTCGAGAGGTGGTCGATATCGTCCACCACAGCATTCGAGTTGATAAGCTCGATAAGATACTTGATGATGGCGATGATATCTTCCTTCGTCAGAACGCGCACCTCGGGATCCGTGTCAAGATTGAGCTTGCGGTTGATGCGGTAGCGGCCAACCTCGCCCAGATCATAGCGCTTCTCCGAGAAGAAAAGATTGTTGATCACCTCGCGGGCGCTCGCCTCATCCGGCGGCTCGGCGTTGCGAAGCTGCCGGTAGATATATTCGATAGCCTCGAGCTCCGAGTTGGTCGTATCCTTCTGGAGCGTGTTGAAGATTATCGAATAGTCGCTCGCGCCGGCATCGCTCTTGTGCAGGAGGATTGTCTGCACGCCGCTGTCGAGAATCTCGTCGATAAGGTCCTCGGTGATTTCGGTCTCGCGGTCGATCAGCACCTGAGTGCGCTCGATCGTCGAAACCTCGCCCGTGTCCGAATCAACCATGTCCTCGTACCAGTGCTTCACGATACGGGCGGCAAGCTTGCGGCCGATGGCCTTCTTGAGATTCGTGCGGTTCACCTTCACCTCCTCGGCAAGGTCGAACACCTCGATGATGTCCTTATCCGTCTCAAGGCCGATAGCACGCAGAAGCGTAGTTACAGGCAATTTCTTCTTGCGGTCGATATACGCGTACATCACATTGTTGATGTCCGTAGCAAACTCGATCCACGACCCGCGGAAAGGAATGATTCGACCGGAGTACAGTTTCGTGCCGTTGGCATGCGTGCTCTGTCCGAAGAACACACCGGGCGAACGGTGAAGCTGCGAAACTATCACTCGCTCGGCACCGTTGATCACGAAGGTGCCCTTCTCGGTCATGTAAGGAATCTGACCCAGATATACGTCGTTGATCTTCGTAGCGAAATCGACATGTTCGGGATCGGTGCAATATAGCTTGAGCTTCGCCTTCAGGGGCACGCTGTACGTGAGCCCCCGCTCGAGACACTCCTCAATTGTGTAGCGCGGAGGATCGATATAGTAGTCGAGAAACTCGAGATTGAAGTTATTACGCGTGTCGGCGATCGGAAAGTTTTCCGCAAACACCTCATAGAGGCCCTCGTTGGTGCGCTTCTCCGGAGGCGTGTCGAGCTGAAGAAAGTCCTTGAACGACTTCAGCTGAACCTCCAGAAAATCCGGGTAAGGAAGCGGGTTCTTTACCGTTGCAAAATTTATACGGGGTTTAGCTAAGGAATCTGACATCGAAGTATTCTGGGATGATGATAAGATTGATGGAGAGAGGGGAATGGAAACTAATGACACAAAAGGATAAGAATCTCCCTTATCCGGGGATTCTTATCCTATGTTGCTGACAATCAGCTGAACTTACTTCAGTTCAACCTCTGCGCCGGCTTCTTCGAGCTGAGCCTTCATGCCCTCAGCGTCTGCCTTGGCGAGGCCTTCCTTAACGGTGCTGGGTGCGCCGTCTACGAGTTCCTTAGCCTCCTTGAGGCCAAGACCGGTCAGCTCCTTAACGAGCTTAACGACCTTCAGCTTCTCTGCACCGGCTGCCTTCAGGACTACGTCGAAGGAGCTCTTCTCCTCAACGGCTGCACCGGCAGCTGCGGGGCCTGCTGCAACTGCAACAGCAGCAGCGGCGGGTTCAATGCCATATTCCTCCTTGAGGATCTGAGCGAGTTCGTTAACTTCCTTTACGGAGAGGTTTACAAGTTGTTCAGCAAAAGCTTTTAAATCTGCCATTTTGGTATGTATTTATTTGTTTGTTATTCGGGTGGAAATTAGTTTTCTTTCTGAGACAGGGTCTCAAGGATGCCGTGAAGCTTCGTGCCGCCGGAAGTAAGGGCGGAAATAACGTTCTTCGCGGGCGACTGCAGGAGGGCAACAACGTCGGCGATAAGCTCGTTCTTGCTCTTGATTGCTGCAAGGGTATCCATCTGGTCGGCGCCTACGTAGGCCGTGCCTTCTACCCATGCTGCCTTCAGAAGAGGAAGCTTGTCGTCCTTCTTGATGAAGTCCTTCAGAAGCTTTGCAGGTGCATTGCCTACATTCGAACACATCAGAGACGTCGATTCCTTAAGGGCGCTGTAGAGCTCGCTGTAATCCTCCTCCAGGTTCTCAAGAGCCTTATGGAGAAGCGAATTCTTTACTACCATGAGCTTAACATCGCTCTCGAAGCACTTGCGGCGAAGTGCCGAAGTCTTTTCGGCATCGAGGCCGGCGGTCTCTACAAGGTAGAAGCAACCGTACGACTTGATCGTGTCCTCGATGTGCTTGATGATGATATCTTTATCTTCCTTTTTCATTTTGTTCCGAGATTTAATGATTAAGCGTCAACACTTTTGGGGTCAACCTTCACACCGGGACTCATGGTGCTCGAAAGATAAATGCTCTTGATATACGTGCCTTTCGCTGTGGCAGGCTTCAGCTTGATAAGAGTGTTGATGAATTCCTTGGCATTATCGCGCATCTGATCAGCCGTGAAGCTAACCTTGCCGATCGAGGTGTGAACGATACCGTTCTTGTCCACCTTGAAGTCGATTTTACCCTTCTTCACTTCCTCTACAGCCTTGGCCACGTCGTTCGTTACAGTACCGCTCTTGGGGTTAGGCATCAGACCGCGAGGACCGAGAACTCGGCCAAGCGCACCGATCTTACCCATGATTGCGGGCTGCGTGATGATCACGTCGACGTCAGTCCAGCCGCCTTTGATTTTATCTATATATTCGTCGAGGCCTACATAATCTGCACCTGCAGCTTTGGCTGCTGCTTCTGCTTCAGGCGTGCAGAGTACGAGGACACGCACTTGCTTACCGGTGCCGTGGGGGAGCGTTACCACGCCACGCACCATCTGGTTGGCTTTTCGAGGGTCGACGCCGAGACGGACATCTATGTCGAGGGAAGCATCAAACTTCGTGAAGGTTATGTCCTTCACTGCTTCTGCTGCCTCGAGCAGAGAGTAAGACTTTCCGGCTTCAAGCTTCGCAAGGGCCAACTTCTGGTTTTTTGTCAGTTTACTCATTTCAGCGAAGTTTTATTAATTGTTACCGGGAAACTCACCCTTGACGGTGATACCCATACTTCTGGCCGTACCGGCAACCATGCGCATAGCGGATTCTACAGTGAAGCAGTTCAGGTCAGGCATCTTGTCCGTAGCAATCGCACGCACATTGTCCCACGTGATTTCTGCAACCTTCGTGCGGTTGGGCTCCTTCGAGCCGCTCTTGATCTTGGTTGCTTCCTTCAGCTGCACTGCTACCGGGGGAGTTTTCACAACAAAGTCGAAAGACTTGTCCGTGTAGTATGTGATTACTACAGGAAGAATCTTACCGGCCTTGTCCTGTGTGCGGGCATTGAATTGCTTGCAAAATTCCATGATGTTGATACCCTTCGAACCGA
>CAMWQB010000094.1 GCA_947176295.1 uncultured Porphyromonadaceae bacterium | reverse complement strand
GGAGGGCGGGGGGTGTTATTTTTTAGATATGAGATGTATTGCCTGCCCGAGCCATAGGACGACGGAGGTGGCTCCGATGATTATGAGCCAGTCGGCGAGGGAGAGGGCTGTGACGCTGAAGAGGGGGCCTCCGATCGAAACGATGACTATCTGCCCGATGAGGATGAGGGCGGCGATGAGGAGGAAGCCTCCGCAGTCTTTGAAGTGGAATGCGCTGCGGCCGCTGCGGAATGCTTTGACGTTGAACATATTCCAGAACTGCAGGAAGACGAAGACGGAGAAGAAGATGGAGATCTGCGGTAGAGAGAGCTCGTGGTCGGCCCCGATGGGGAGGTGGCCGAAGAGGGTCATGGATTCGAGGCAGGTGTGCTGCAGGTAGTAGAGGAAGGAAATGAGAATAAGGAAGAATGCCGAGCCTACGCCTATTATGTGGGCCCACATTGGGCGGTCGATGATGAAGGCGGTGCGACTGCGAGGACGATCGTTCATGACGTCGGGTGAGGGTGGCAGCGAGGCGAGGGCTATGGCGGCGAATGTGTCCATTATGAGGTTCACCCATAGCATCTGCGTAACGGTGAGTGGGGATTGTGTGCCCATAAAGGCGCCGCAGAGCACTATGAGGGATGCCACGACGTTGACGGTCATCTGGAAGAGGATGAACCGCTGAATGTTGCGGTATAGCGAGCGTCCCCACATCACGGCGCGTCCGATGGATGCGAATGAGTTGTCGATGATTGTGATGTCGGATGCTTCTTTAGCCACGGAGGTGCCGTCGCCCATGGAAAGGCCTACCTGTGCGGCCTTGAGGGCCGGGGCGTCGTTTGTGCCGTCGCCAGTAACGGCAACTACCTCCCCGAGGGTCTGGAGAGATTCGACAAGGCGCTTCTTGTCCATGGGGCGTGCACGGGCAATGATCTTGAGGTCTTCTACGCGGCTCAGAAGCTCTTTGTCGGAGAGGGCGGCAAATTCGGCGCCTGTAATGATATTCGCATCGCTATCGCTGGTGTCGTCCCAGAGGCCGATGCGACGCGCGATTTCCTTAGCCGTGCCGGTAGTGTCGCCGGTAACGATTTTGATTTGAATACCTGCGTTGGTAACTTCGCGGACGGCGTCGGGCACGTCGGGCCGGACGGGGTCGGAAATAGCTACGAATCCAAGGAAAGTCAGGCCCGACAGAGGAGTGTCGGTGGAGAGGGCCTCGGCTTCCTCGGGGCTTAAAATCCGATATGCAAAGCCGAGGGTGCGCATTGCCTGCTGCTGGTAGCCGAGGAGGGCTGTGTCTATTTCTGCGCGTGTGGTGCCGGCCGTGTCGGAACACATGCCGAAAACAATTTCCGGAGCGCCTTTGACGTAGAGAATGGTTTCTCCCGAAGCCGAGCGAACTGCGGTGGCCATGTATTTTCGCTCGGTAGAGAAGGGGATTTCGCGGACGATGCTTGCCTTCTCGCGAAGGGCCTGATAGTCGGCTCCCCGGCTGTGGAGCCAGAGCAGGAGGGCGCCTTCGGTGGGGTTTCCGAGAGCTCTCGGGAGCTCGCCGGGGGCTGCTTCTTCGAGGCGTGCGGTGGAGTTTACGGCTATGCCTTCTTCGAGAATGGCCGAGGGAGGGTTGCCGAAGAAGTGGGCGTCGGCAACCTGCATCCGGTTTTGGGTGAGCGTGCCGGTCTTGTCGGTGCAGATCACGGTTGTGGCACCCATGGTTTCGCAGGCATGGAGCTTGCGGACGAGGTTGTTGGAGCGGAGCATGCGCCGCATGGAGTAGGCGAGGGATAGCGTAACGGCCATGGGGAGCCCCTCGGGGATGGAAACCACCATAAGCGTAACGGCTATCATTATGGTCTGGAGGGCATAGGTCGTGAAGTCTATCCAGTCGAAGCTTGCGTGGGCCGCGGAGAAGTAAGCTACGAGCCTGCCCACAATGATGAGGGCGGCGCAGCCGTAAGCCACGCGTGTTATCAGAGTTGCGAGGCGGTCGAGTTGCTTGTTCAGCGGGGTCTTGACGGAGCTGTCGATTTGAGCGGCTACGAAGACTTTGCCGTTTTCGGTGGCGTCGCCCACGGCCGAGACTTCCATAAGGCCATGGCCTTCCATCACTTTAGTGCCGCGGAGCACGGTGTTGGAGGGGAAGGTGGCTTCGTGGTCGAAATGATCGGGGTCGGTGGTTTTGGAGGCAATCGGTTCGCCTGTGAGGGAAGATTCGTCCACGCTCATGCTCACGGCTTCGAGGAGATGGCCGTCGGCGGGGATGTCGTTCCCTGTGTTGAGCACGACGATGTCTCCGACGACGACATCGCGCTTGGGAATT
Organism: uncultured Porphyromonadaceae bacterium; assembly: GCA_947176295.1. GTDB lineage: Bacteria > Bacteroidota > Bacteroidia > Bacteroidales > Muribaculaceae > CAG-873. The sequence goes on along the minus strand of CAMWQB010000094.1, from coordinate 4,926 downwards.
TCGGAGACGGCTCCGCCGTTGCGGATTACCTGCACGGGCTCGTCGTCGTTGACGCGGTTGAGCAGGTCGAATTCACGTCCGGCCTGTTCCTCGAAGAAGAAGGCAAGACCGGTGGCCAGGAATATGGCCACGAATATTCCTATCGGCTCGAAGAATACCTGCATTCCCTCGCGGAGCCACCAGTATTCATAGCAAGATATGCCCACGGAAAGGACGCCGGCAATGAGCAGGATGATGATGAGAGGGTCGCTGAATTTTGCGAGGAATACTTTCCAGAGGGGGGCTTTGGCGGGAGGAGTTATGAGGTTGGATCCGTTTTTGAGGCGGCTTTCGGCGACTTGTGCGTCGGTGAGCCCCGGAAATCCGTGTTTTTTGTCGGTCATATAGGGGGTGGATGAAAAATGTCGTTGAATTGGTGCCATTGGCCTCCATGCCGATGGTGGCGCAAAAGTACAAAAAAAGCGCCGATAAAGCAAGATGGGCCGGTGCAAGCGAGGATTTGACGAATTTATTTCGGGGAATGGCGAAGAATCGCTAATTTTGCAAGCGAGATATGACTACAACTGCATTCGAACTTGAAAATCCATCGTTGTGGCGGCTCCTTCTCCATGTTGACGAACGGGAGCTGACGGCGGCCTTTGTGAATACGGCCGAGGATTCATCGCTGCGAGTCTTGCGCGTTTCGCTTCCCGACGGGCCTACGCTCGTGGCGCTTGAGGAGGCTGTGTATTCTCATCCGGTGCTTTTGTCGGATTTCCGGCGTGTGGATGTGGTGTTGCGTTCGCATAGCTTTTCGCTCCTGCCCGGGGTGATGACGGGTGGTGATGTGGAAGCACTTGCCGGTGCCCTACGGCCTGCCGACGGCCCTGAGGGAGATACGGATTTTTTTGTCGACAGGATAGACGCCGGTTCTGAGGGCCTTCAGAATGTATGGACCTATCCGGAAGCATCGGTGCTGCATTTCCTCGCCCGCAGCTTCAACTCTCCGAAATTTCATCATCATCTGAGCCCTCTGCTCAAGTTCTATGGCAGGAGCAGCGAGCAGGGGAATTCGGGGAAGTTATATGTGAGCATGCATACCTCTGTCTCGGGCGGCGAGCGCGGGGAGATGGATATTGTGGCCTTTGGCCACGGCGGGCGGCTCGAGATGGCAAACAGCATTGCCTTCGAAAGCATGGACGATGCGACCTACTATATCCTGGCCTCGGCAGAAGCCACGGGCATGAACGTAACGTCCGACGAAATATTTCTCGGAGGCGACAGCCGTCTTCGTTCTGCCTTGCAGACGCCCTTGCGGCGTTTTGCCTCGTATGTGTTGCCACAGGTGTTCCCGGCTGCGGCCCTACGGATGGGCGCATCGGCGCAAGAGCTACCTTTCCCTTTAATAATCATTCCGATATGCGAATAATCAGTGGAAAATACGGGCGTCGCCGATTCAGCGTGCCCACCAACATCACGGCACGACCGACAACGGATTTTGCGCGTGAGAATCTTTTCAATGTTCTTGAGAATCTTGTGGATTTCGAGGGCATGACCGCTCTTGATCTCTTTGCGGGCACGGGAGCCATCTCCTTCGAACTCCTTTCGCGCGGATGCGCCGCCGTTACGGCCGTAGAGAAGGCTCCCACGCAGCAGCGCTTTATCCTGAAGGTTGCGGCAGAGTTGGGCGACGAGAATCTTACGCTCATCCGTGGCGATGTGCTGCGCTATATCGCATCGGCTCCGAAGGCCTTCGAGTTCATATTTGCCGATCCTCCTTACGACATGCCGGGATTCGCCGAGATTCCGGGCCTTATTCTAGGGTCGTCGTTGGTGAAAGGCGGCACGCTTGTGGTGGTTGAGCATTCGAAGAAGCATAGTTTCCGCGAGCTCCCCGGCTTTCGTGAGCAGAGGAGCTATGGCTCGGTGAACTTCTCGATATTTGAGGTGGAAGGGTAGGCGAGCGAATTTTTTTGTACGGGATATTTTGCACTGACGGAAAAAATTCGTATCTTTGCAGCGCAAAACAAATGCGGCAGTAGCTCAGTTGGTAGAGCATCAGCTTCCCAAGCTGAGGGTCGCGAGTTCGAGCCTCGTTTGCCGCTCAATCGGCCCGGCCTGAATCATGATGATTCGGGCCGGTGTTGTTTTATTGCGAAAATGTTCGTACCTTTGTTTCGGAAGCAAGCTCCTCTATCCTTGCAATCGATACCTTAAAGAATACCTATGCAAATTAATACGTACACAACTGCCGATGAGGCTGTGAAGCTGATAAAGAGTGGAGACCATGTTTTTGTCCAGGGCAGTTCGTCGATACCGGAAGCTCTTGTTGCGGCCTTGGCACGTCGTGGAGGCGAGCTCAGGGACGTGATTCTCTACAATGCCTTCGCTCTCGGGCGACGCGTATCGCCTTTGTGCGACCCGGCATTGAAGGATTCGTTTCTTATCGATTCTTTTTTTGTATCGAATGCAGTGCGCGGATGGGTAAACCAGGGCTATGCCACGACAACCCCGCGCTTTTTCGGCCAGGTGCCTCAGCTCTTCAGAGAAGGATCGATACACCTTGATGTAGCGCTTATAAACTGTTCCCTGCCTGACGAAAACGGCTTCGTGAGCTGTGGAGTGAGCGCGGACCTCACTCCGGCAGCCGTGGAGTGTGCCAAGATTATCATTGCACAGATAAATCCTCTAATGCCTTTCACCTACGGCGATTCCGTGATTCACATCTCCCGTATCGATGCACTTGTGGAGGTCCACGATCCTTTGGCGGAAACTCCCGATCTGGAGCCTACCGAGCGCGAGCTGGCCATAGGACGGCATATTGCAGAAATCATTCCCGACGGTGCTGCGCTTCAGATAGGCGTTGGTGCGATTCCTAATGCGGTGCTTCATTCGCTTAAGGACCATAAGCATCTGGGGCTCCATACGGAGGCGATGACCGACGGTATGATCGAGCTTATCCAAAGCGGGGTAGTGGACAATTCCCGCAAGCAGGTGGAGCCGGGGCGGTCGGTAGCTTCGCTGGCCCTGGGCACGCGCAGGCTTTATGATTTTATCGACCGCAACCGCTCGATACTTTTCAGGGACATAGCCTGGGTGAACGACCCATTCGTCATTGCCCAGAACCATAATATGGCTGCTATAAATTCGGCCTTGGAAATCGACTTGTCGGGGCAGGTGTGCGCCGATTCGATAGGAACCAGGATTTTCTCAGGTGTGGGCGGCCAGCAGGATTTTGTGTACGGGTCGTCGAGAAGCGTTGGAGGCCAGTCGTTCATTGCGATGCTCTCCACCACGACAAAGGGCCAAAGCAAAATCAAGCCTATCCTCACGCCCGGCGCAGGCGTGGTAACAACTCGATTTCAGACCAACTGGGTGGTGACTGAGCATGGCGCCGTGAATCTGCGTGGCCGGAATATGATAGACCGCGCGCGGATGCTCATTTCGATTGCGGCACCCGAATATCGCGAGGAGCTCGACCGTGCGGCCTTCGATATGCTTGGCTACGCATACAGAAGGTGGAAATAGCCGAGCTTCTATCGGCTGGCTATCTGAAAGTGACGAGCTTGTTGTAGAGGAAGTTTGCGCAAGTGTAGACAACATTTCCCACCAGTGTGGCGATGCCGTAGCCCGAGATGGCTACGTGGGAAGTGAGCTGGTATACTTCGCTGCCGAACCATGAGTCGGTGATGAGCCACACCGTGAGAAGCTGGACGCCATAGCAAAGCAGGAAGCCTATGCCGAAGACGATGGCTTCGCGGCGATAGCCCCGTTTGCTGTGGAACACCCACTGCTTGTTGCAGAGGAAGGAATTTATAAGGCCGGCGACGTATCCTAAGGCGTTACTGACATATAGGTTGAGGTCGAGAAACGACTTGCAGATGTAGATTACACCGAATGTTACGATGGTGTTTAGAACGCCTACGAGACAGTATTTTACAAACTGAACGTAGCGGTTTTTGTCGTCGATATTCATTTTTCAGGTAGATCAGAGGGGTCGACTTTGAGAATTGGCAGAGACCAGCCGAAGTGGAAGGCGAGCACCCGGAGACCGATTACCGTGGCAGCGCAGGCCATCTGAGGAATCCACGCGGCGATGGCCGGGATGAGCGATGCAAGCCAGTAGACGAGGCCTCCTGCCAGGCAGGCCGTTGCGTATATGTCTTTGCGGAAGAAGAGGGGCTCTTCGTTGATGAGGATGTCGCGGATCACGCCACCGAAGGAGCCTGTAGTGATACCCATTACCACGGCCACCCACATAGGATAGTCGGTGGCGAGCGTTTTTTCTATCCCCACCACGACAAATAGAGCGAGACCGATTGCGTCAAAGATGAAGAGTGTGCGCATGCCTTTTACCAGGGCGCGGCGGAATATGATGACGGTTGCCAGAGAGAGACCCGTAACGGCAAGATACATCGCCGACTGCATCCAGAAGACGGGGATGTCGAGAAGGACGTCGCGGAGGGTGCCGCCTCCGATGGCCGTAACGAGGCCGATGACGTATGCACCGAACCAGTCGAAGCTCTTTGCTGCCGCCAGCCTGATGCCGGAAATGGCGAAGGCTATAGTGCCGAGGATTTCGATGATAAAAATCAGGAGGTTTTCTTGCATTGCGTGGTAGATGGGGGCTCGGCGTCGTTAGCTTTTCGGGTGTCGCGTTCGTGCTTTCGGCAGAAGGGAGCGAGGAAGCATCGGCCGCACTCCGGTTTCCGGGCCTTGCAGGTGTATCGCCCGTGGAGGATGAGCCAGTGGTGGGCCTTCGGAACGAGCTCGGGGGGGATATGCTTCATCAGCGCCTTTTCCGTCTCAAGCGGATTTCTGGAACGTGTGGTGAGTCCCAGACGCTCGGACACACGGAATACGTGGGTGTCCACGGCCATTGCCGCGCGGCCATAAACCACAGCGCGTATCACGAAAGCCGACTCCCGCCCGCCACCCGGGAGGGAC
>CAMWQB010000093.1 GCA_947176295.1 uncultured Porphyromonadaceae bacterium | reverse complement strand
CATCCACCGCTTCTACCACATTGCATGCTCGCAATCGATCGAAACCAAGCCGAGCCCCGTTGCGCCGAGCTCGCGCTCCATCTGTGTGGCCTTCACCACCACCGTTTCCGAACCCGCAAAACGGGCTGCCGTCTCGCGCACGGTCGCAAACACTATCGGCAAGTGCTCGTTCAGCTTATCCTCGAGCGTATCGATTATCTTTTTCTCGTGGGCGTCGATTTCGTCCCACACGGGTTGGCGCTTGTCGAAGGGCAGAGTTTCAACCTCGGCCTTCAGGCGGTCTATAGCCTCCTGATCAGGCCCTGTGGCCGCTGCGAGGTCGGCGCGAACCTTGTCGATGTTCTCACGCAGTTGGTCGTTCGTGAGCTTGGCCATATCCGGGCGCAGCGCGTTCACCTGATTCAGTATCGGGCGGATAGCCTTCATGTCGCGCGTAGATTTGTCGCCGAATATTGTCTTGAGTATTCCGGTTAATGACATAATTTTTATATATTCCACAGGAGCCGACGCCCCGGTGGGTGGGTTTCTGGTTTGGGGTTAAAGGGTATTTTTTATTTCTATGTTGCTTTTCCCGCTTCAACGTGCAAAAATACAATTTTTTGCGCAAACTTGCAAATATGCTGCACGCACCTTGCTGCTTATTGCCGCAGCGACAGCGGAGGGAGCGACGCCCCGTTCGGGCTCCGTATCCTCAGAATCCGGGAAACCGTCGGTGCAATCACCCGCGCATCCACAGGCGTGTCCACCGTCCGCGCATCCACTCCCGGAGCGAATATAAACACGGGAGCCGTCGTCGCCGCAGCCCGATTCACCATCGGAATCCCCGCCGCAGCCACAGCCATGCCCGAATAATCATCGATAATCTCAACACCGGGCGCCACATATAGAAACACGTCCCCGGCAGTCTCCAGCGGAGTGTTCCGCCGCAAGGCCTCGGATTGCTGGCCCGCACGCCCTGCAATTATATCCTCGAGTGTATAGGCCTCGTCCACGCCCGTCATCTTCACAAGGAAATCCGCCACCTCGGCCCGGACGTCCCCCACCTTAAGACCCTTCGACTGTATCGTCTTGTGATTTAGATAGAAGCAGCCGTTGTGAAAGCCGCTCACGTAGTCGCCGTTTCCATGCAGGGCTATAAGATACATATTCAGGAGCGACGCCGCCTTCCGCGTCGAAAACTCCCCATATGGGATTGCCCACCGCTCCTCATCGCGGCGCGACAGTGGCGACGCCGGAGTGCCCGCAAGCATTATGGCCACTCGCCCTCCGGCAGGCGAATCGGCTGCGCGGAAAAGGCGTCCAAGGTCGCGGTCGAGCCGCACATAAGCATCCTGGCGCTCCAGGCGCGAATCCGGACTTTTCGTGTAGGGGAAAGGTGCCAGCGTGTAAGCCAGCGAGAGCACGTCCGTGCCGTCGTGTTTCCCCAGAGAGAGATTTCGAATCAGCTCAATGGCGAGATCCGTTACCTCGGCATTTCCTAAGGGCGAGCTTGCGAAGCGTTCCACGCGCTCCATGTTCTGCGCCCCGCGGGGAATCACGTATCGGAAACTGTATTTTCGCAGATGTTCGGGGAGAGCCGGATACTCGGCCGAGGGCAATAGGGTGCTCCAGCTCATCGTGTCCATCCGCGACGTCAGAGGACGCATTCTGTTGCGCGTGGCCACGCTCCCGGGCATGTCGCGATAGAAGGTCGACGAAGCCCAGTTGGCGCTCGACGGGTCGAGCCACAAAGCCGAGTTGGCCGTGTGGCCCCCAAGAACTATTGCCTGCGAAGCCGAAGGCGCAACGGCGTAGGCCACGTTCACACCCCCGGCCGCAATGCGTGCCTCGTCCGCCACGGTGCTCACCCGCAGCGCCGCCGGCGAGAAGGTGTCCGATGTAAAATTCCCCAGAACCGTGCCGTCCAGAAAAAGCGGGCGCGTCCGCAGGGTCTCGCGGTCGAAGCCCTTAGCCTCAGCCACTCCGTTCACCGATGGCGAAGCACCGGTCATCAGCATCGCCGTCGCAGCCGTCGGGTCGAGATAAGTCCCATAGTCGGCATTCGTCAGCGTCAGCGCTCCCTCGCGCAGCTTCCGGAAGCCACCGTCCTTGGCAAACTTTTCGTTCAGCAGCTCGAGAGTCTCGGCATCAAGCCCCTCGACCACGATATTGAGAAGAAGACGCGGCTCGCCTCCCGCCTCGGCGGCGCTGAGGCCGGCCGCGGCAGCGATACTTGCCACTAAAGCAAGCACAAACGGGGGAAGTGGACGTCTTGTCATCGATCTTTGAATTGCTTTGAATATTGGTCGGTGAAGCTGCAGCTCCGAATCAGATCGGCCACAATCAACGGCCAGATGGCAGGATTCGAACTCTGCCCGCAGAATGGCCAAGCAATTATCAGGCCAATCAGCACTACAAAATTAATACATTGATAACAAAAAACTATGTTAATTGTCTTTTTTGACCAAATAAAAATTGTCGGAATAAGGCAAAATGGATTCAGCCACCATATCAGATAGTTTGGCGACGTGGCGTAATGCTCTGATACAAAGACAAGAAACGCAAGCACAAGTCCGGCTATGCCATAAACACCGAAAAGCACCGCATCGAAGCCCCTCGAGAGCCTGCCCCGCCGGTAGTCGCGAACGCTCACCCCAATCGCCGCCGCCAGAACAGCCAGCGCAAAAGCCATCGGAGTAAGAAACCATGGCGTCGGTCCGGCCGTCGCGCCCCCCGGCCTCCCTTCAGCCACAACCTCGGCCTCGCCCACAAGGCCGCTCCCGTCAAAGCCCTCCATAAGAGCCACCGGAGCAAACATCTGCTCATAACTCGAAATTGGCTCATCGATAAGCTTCCCGAGAGCCAGGTCGATTCCAAACTGATACCACGGATAATTCCTGTGATACACGCGCATAGCCTCCCTGAATGTCGCGGCCCCCTCGCCTTCCACGCTTATCGGCCCGAGCTGAATCATGCCAAACCGCCCCCCCTCCATCACGATGCTCCGCGGCCGCGTTGCGCAATTGTCCAGCACATAATTGTAGCGATACACGTTGTTCGGAGGCGTAAGCTGCTCTTGCAGAAGCTCCACCATACGCTCAAGCATCTCCTCCGGAAGGTCCAGAGGCTGCTCTACAATGCGTCGGCCGCTTCCGGCGTAGCTCTCCACAAAGAGATGCCAGGGATAAGCACCCACCATATAGTCGGTCTCACCTTTCACAAATCGCCACACAAAATTCGGAGCGTCAAAATCGAACAAGCCAAAATTCACGGCCGTGTCATATCCTCTTCCCTGGACGCGAAGAGCCGAATGCCCCTCGAGCTCGTAAATCTCCTCGCCGGGATACACCGTTACGAGACTTATTCTCAGGCTATCACCTCCACCGCCGCTCTGTGCGGACAGCACAAAGCCCGCAACAAAACATAAAATCAGCAACAACGCCTTCCGTATCATTGTATATCAATCAGTTTATGCGTTTGCAGCGATAGGCGCCAATGCGGATGTTCAAGAATATAGCCCACCGTTTCGGCCGTATTGAGGCCCGAGCACGGCTGCAGGAAAAGTCGCGGAGACGGAAGCAGCCGGGCAATCTCCTCCACATCCTGGCCCTGATACACCACCTTCAGTTCGTCGATGCGGTCCACAGCCCAGGGTGCTTCCTTAGGCGAACACGTCACCCAGTCCACTCCCGTGGGCACAGGCATACTCCCGTTCGTCTCCACTTGAATATAGAACCCCCTGAGCTTCAGTTCGCGAAGAAGCTCGCAATCCAACTGCAGCAACGGCTCCCCGCCGGTAGCAACGAGATGGCGCCCGGGAAAAGCCGACACAGCATCCGCAATCTCCGCAGCCGTCATTTCCCGAAAAGCGTGGAAATCCGTGTCGCAGAACGAGCAAGCCCTGTTGCATCCCGAAAACCGCAGAAACACAGCCGCCGTTCCCGTATAAAACCCCTCGCCCTGCAGCGAATAAAAAATCTCGTTTACTCTATATTTCTTCATAAGAATCTTTCAATCGCGTTCGTAGGCGGCGGTGTTGCCTTCGCTTTCCTGAACTTCAACACGATAGCAGTTTTCCACATTCTCGCATATCCAGCGGGCTATGTTTTCGGCCGTGGGATTGAATGGCAGAGTATCGTTGAGGCAGCGATGGTCGAGCCGCTCAGTTACTATGCGTTTGATGTCCGTAAAATCCGTTACCATGCCGTTATGATTCAGCTCACGCGAGCGGCAATGAACCGTGATTATCCAGTTGTGCCCGTGAATCGACGTACACTTGCTCTCATAGTCGAGCTCAAGGCGGTGAGCTGCAGATATTTCAAGTCTTTTGCTGACGTAATACATTTTTCGATAGTGAATTTCTTTTTATTCCAAAAGCGTTTTCGGGTCAATCACCGGGCTGAGGCCCTTCTCAGCCGCGAGGGCCACGACATAGTCCAGCGCCGCCTCCCGAGTATCTTCAATCTCGCAATCCTTCACAGCTTGCTGAAGGTGCTTGATGTAGTATCCGACCTCCGGCCCGGTCGGCAGTCCTAACAGACGCATCACCTCCGTGCCGTCCAGCGCATATTTTCGCGCTCTCTCGGCATCCTTGGCCCGGATAGCCGCTATTTTTTCTTCTACAAGATCGAAATTCGCAAGGAAGCGGGCCTTCTTCGCCTCGTCCTTGCTCGTGATGTCGGCACGTGCAAGAATCATAAGATCCGGCAAGTCTTCCTCGGCATAGTTTGCGAGCCTGCGGACAGCGCTGTCCGTTACCTCCTCCTCAACTAAGGCGATAGGCCTCATGTGAAGCTCTACGATTTTTGCCACATAGCGCATGAATTCTCCCTGAGGGAACTTCGAGCGGGCGAAAATTCCGGGAATCATCTTCGCGCCTATGAAATTGTGGTTGTGAAAGGTCCAGCCACGCGAAGGGTCCCACGCTTTTGTGGCCGGCTTGCCTATGTCGTGGAACAGGGCCGCCCAACGGAGCTCCGGTTTTTCCGAGCGGGCCGCCACGGAATCCAGAACCATCAGCGTATGGTAGAAATTATCCTTATGCCCGCGGCCGTTGCGCACCTCCACACCTTTCAGCTTCTCAAGCTCCGGCAGAATATACTTCAGCAGCCCGGTCTCATGTAGCAGACGCCAGCCGATCGAGGGCTTGGGAGCGGCCATTATCTTGAACAGCTCATCCTTGATGCGCTCGCGCGTGATAATCTCTATCCGCGATGCATTGCGCGCTATCGCCTCTTTCGTAGGCGGATACAATTCAAATCCAAGCTGCGTGGCAAAGCGGACGGCCCGCATCATCCGCAGAGGGTCGTCGCTGAAAGTTACGTCAGGGTCAAGCGGCGTGCGGATCACGCCCCGGCGGATGTCGCCCAGGCCGTCGAAAAGGTCTATCACCTCCCCGAAATTCGACGCATTCACGCTCATGGCCATGGCATTGATCGTAAAGTCGCGCCGTGAGAGGTCCTCCTCAAGGGTTCCGTCCTCGACTATCGGATTGCGGGAATCCCTTGTGTACGACTCCTTCCGGGCCCCGACAAACTCCAGCTCGAGTTCGCCTCGGCGAATCTGCGCCGTTCCGTATGTGCGGAACACGTTCACATGTGTGCGAGGGCCCATCGTGCGACCGACGGCCTCGGCAAGCTCTATTCCGGAGCCAACCGTAACGAAATCTATATCCTTCGACGGCCGGCCGATTATCAGGTCGCGGACAAAGCCTCCCACCGCATAACATTCCCTGCCAAGCTCATCGGCGACACCGCCCACGGCCCGGAATATTCGGGGGTTGGATAAGGATTCTGCTAAATTCATCTGTGCTAATCGAGATCTGTGATTTCTTCACGCGCAAGCGTTATGCATTCCATGGGCCCGTCTGCGCGGACAACATACGTGTTCTCTATCCCCACGGCTCCGATACCGGGCAGCACAAACTTAGGCTCCAGGGCAATGACATTACCTGCCTCGAGAACATCGCGAGAGCGGGGAGCGATTACAGGCAACTCGTTCACTTCGATACCCACGCCATGGCCCACAAACCCGGCATGGCTGCGATAACCCATGAAGTTAGGCCCGAAGCCCTCCTCCTCGGCTATTTCCACTGCCCGCTTGTAGAGAGCCTTCGCCTCCGCCCCCGGGCGACCCAATTGAGCCAGCTCGCGGCAAATCCGGCGGGAGCACTCGTTGGCCTTGCGCGTCAGTTCTTCAGGCTCGCCGTCGGAGTAGCAGCGCGTCATGTCAGTCATGTAGCCCGTGAAGTTGCCGTTCACGTCCACCATCACAGGCTTGTGCGGCCGAATCATCGAGCCGTTCGCCCCCACGGGTATGCTTGGATCGAGCCCGGCGCCACCCATGGCAAAGTCGTAGGGCGAAGGATTGTCGGCGTTGTCGCCCGTGAGCACATTGCCCATGAAGAGCTCCATTTCGTCGCCTGCAACTCTGAACTGTCCGAGACAGCCCTCCAGCCGCAGAGCCCGCTCAATCTCGATCTGAAGCTCCACGTCCGTCATCCCCTCGCGGTAGAGCTTGGGTATTCTTTCATATATCAAAGTCTGTTTCCGGCCCGACGCCTTCAGTTTCTCGATTTCATAAGGTGTCTTCACGGCACGTGCACAGCGCATCACAGGCGTGGCATCCACCACCTCGGCGTCGCCAAATACCTTCATCAGTCTCGTGGCCGCGTCGAAGCTCAGAGCCCCGAGCTCGAGGGCGATACACCCCGGCGCCTTAAGCCCGCGGCGTGCCAGAATTGCCGGAATTTCTTCCGGCTTGCGGATAAGATCCACCTGTTCGCCTGCAAGATGGTTTGGGCGGCGAACGAAATATATAGGCTGCGCGTCCTCGACTGCCGGAATATAGACATATCCCGAAAACACTCGGCCGCAGACATAATAGATATTGGCATTGTCGCGCAGAAGCACGGCATCGGCCTTCCCGTCAAGAGCCGCGCGCACGCGGCTCAGACGCATTGACTGCTCCTCGGCGCTCAGAAGGAGCAACCGTGGATCCGCGCCGTGATGGTCATGAAATAGAGTTTGCATTTGATTATTATTCATTTATTTGGTTGACGCGTCGCCCTTCATCACATCGAGAAGTTCCGGAAAAGTCGCGAGCACATGGTCGGCGACCGATGCGTCGAAATCGAGCCCGAAGCCATAGCTCGCCCACGCAAAAGAAGCGCCGGCGCGACGGGTGCTCAGAAGGTCGCCCGTGGTGTCGCCCACATACAGCGGCTTCCGAAGATTATAACGCCCCACAAG
>CAMWQB010000092.1 GCA_947176295.1 uncultured Porphyromonadaceae bacterium | reverse complement strand
ACATTCACCATCCGTCGGGGCGAGAAAGTAGCTTTTGTCGGAAAGAACGGCGAGGGTAAGTCAACACTCGTAAAATGCATAATGGGCGAAATACCATTCACGGGCTCCTTGAAAATCGGCCATAACGTGAAAATAGGATATTTTGCTCAGAACCAGGCGCAGCTTCTCGACGAGGAACTGACGGTATTCGACACTATCGACCGCGTAGCCGTAGGCGATATCCGCACGAAAATTCGCGACATCCTCGGGGCTTTCATGTTTGGAGGAGAAGCCTCCGACAAAAAGGTGAAAGTTCTTTCCGGAGGCGAGAAAACGCGACTGGCTATGATAAAGCTGCTCTTGGAGCCGGTGAATCTCCTCATACTCGACGAGCCCACCAACCATCTCGACATGAAGACGAAAGATATCTTGAAGCAAGCCATCAAGGATTTCGACGGTACGGTCATCGTCGTGAGCCACGACCGCGAGTTTCTTGATGGTCTTGTTGAAAAGGTATACGAGTTCGGAGGAGGACTTGTGCGTGAGAATCTCGGAGGAATTTACGATTTCCTCGAACGCAAGCGCCTCAGCTCCCTGTCCGAACTTGAACGCTCATCCACACCTCCCCCTGTGGTGGAAAAGTCAATATCAAAAAAACCGGAACAAAGCATCGAGAAAGCCGCTCCCCTAAGCTATGCCGAGGCCCGTGAACGCGAGAAAGCTATACGGCGTGCCCGAAAGAAGGTTGAAGAAGCCTAAGCCGGTGTAAGTGCTGCCGAGGAGGCTTTAAAAGCTGTGGAAGCGCGAATCGCCGCCGGCGAAGTTGCCCCCGAGGTCTTCGATGAACACGCTGCTGCAACAAAAGCTCTTGAAAACGCCATGAGCGTGTGGGAATTGGCTCAGATGGAGCTCGACGAGTTTGATAATTAAACAACAAAATAATCCAAAATCTTCAATACAATTCAATTTATGAAGAAACCAATCACACTTTTGCTGCTTGCCGCAGCCGGTGTCTGCGGCGCAGGTCTTTATTCATGCGCAAAGAGCGACGCCAAGAGCGACGCTCCCCGCGGATTTGACGTTGCGAATCTCGACACTACCGTAAGCCCGGGAACCGATTTCTATGATTATGCCTGTGGTGGCTGGATAAAGGCCAATCCCCTGAAGCCTGAATTTTCCCGCTTCGGCACATTCGACCTTCTGGCCGAACGCAGCCGCGAACAGGTGCGTGAACTCATCAACTCTCTCACGGCCCAGGAGAACCCTGCCGGCTCTAATGCCCAGAAGATTGCCGACCTTTATTCTATGGGCATGGACAGTCTGCGCCTTAACGAGGAAGGCGCCGCAGCGCTGAAGCCGGGGCTCGATCGTATCGCTTCCGCCAATCGCGAAGAGCTCATGGAGCTCATGGCCACTCTGCCCGGCGTTGACGCGTTCTTTGGAACCGGCGTCGAAGCGGACCTCAAGGATTCGAACAAGAACGTAATGTACTGGAGCCAGAGCGGACTTGGGCTGGGCGACCGCGACTATTATACCGAGGACACCGAGCGCAACCAGACTATCCGCGAAGCTTACAAGACATTCCTTTCCACGGTGGCTCGCCTCGCAGGAATGGACGAAGAGGCTGCAGCCCGGATGGTGGAAAACACAATGGCTGTAGAAACCGCCCTTGCTTCCAAGCAAATGACACGTGTACAGCTCCGCGACGTAGCAGCCGGATATAATCCCATTGCCGTTGCAGATTTATCAGCCAAATATCCCAACATCAATCTCCCTGCTTATTTCAAAGCCCAGGGCCTGGAAGCTGAAGTCGACACGGTGGTTGTCGGTCAGCCCGAATACTATGCTGCCGTCAACGACATGATCGGCTCCATGAGCGAAGAAAGTCTCAGAGACTATCTCACCGCCGGCTACATTGCCTCTGCGACACCTTACCTCAGCGATGATTTTGTGAACGCCCGCTTCGAACTCTCCAAGGTCCTCAGCGGCGTGGAAGAGCAACAGCCTCGCTGGAAACGTGCACTCAGCGTGCCCAACGGCATGCTCGGAGAAGCCCTTGGCGAACTCTATGTGGCCAAATATTTCCCCGCGAGCTCAAAGCAGAAAATGACGGACCTCGTTGAAAATCTGCGCGTAGCTCTCGGCCAACATATCGATTCTCTTACGTGGATGAGCGATGCAACAAAAGCCAAAGCCCGCGAAAAACTCGCTGCTTTCACCGTGAAAATCGGCTATCCCGACAAATGGAGAGACTATTCCGCCCTGACTATCGACCCGTCAAAATCGTACTGGGAAAATATTCAGGAGGCAATCATATTCAACAACCGCTACAACCTCTCTGATTACGGCAAGCCAGTAGACCGCGACCGCTGGTACATGAGCCCGCAGACCGTCAACGCTTACTACAACCCTACCACAAATGAAATTTGCTTCCCCGCCGGCATCCTTCAGGCTCCGTATTTCAATCCCGATGCATCTGACGCCGAAAACTATGGCGCCATCGGTGTAGTCATAGGCCATGAAATGACTCACGGCTTCGACGATCAGGGCCGTCAGTTCGACAAGGACGGCAATTTCGCTGACTGGTGGACGGAAGAGGACGCAACAGCATTCGAAAGCCTTGCCGACAAACTGGTTGCCCAGTTCGATGAAATCGAAGTTCTCCCCGGCACTCACGCAAACGGACGACTCACGCTTGGCGAAAATATCGCAGATCAGGGTGGCCTCCGCGTTGCCTACACCGCTTACCACAACGCCCTCGACGGCAAAGAGGATACAATAGTTGAAGGCTTCAACGGCGACCAGCGTTTCTATCTCTCTTATGCAAATGTTTGGGCTGGAAATATCCGCGATGCTGAAATTCTCCAGCGCACTCAGACCGACCCCCATAGCCTCGGCCGTTGGCGCGTAAATGCATCTCTCCGCAATCTCGAGCCATTCTTCCAGGCCTTCGGCATCAAGGAAGGCGACAAGATGTATCGTCCCGCCGAAGAACGCGTCGTAATTTGGTAAAGACCTATTTAGAAGTTTAATAACAGAATCCCGTCCCATGAATCAGGGGCGGGATTCTTTCATACGAGGGATATATCCTCAATATCGTCAAGCGGCAAAATTCGGCCGTCGGAATTATTCAATTGCCGCATTGCTTCGGCGAACCGCCTGAATTCCAGTTGTTCCGAAACATACGCGCCTCCGTCCTTTCTGCCATCCGGACGAAAATAGCTGATGTTCACTCTCTTTTTTCCGGTCTCGAGCACTGCGTTGAACTTTTGGGATAATAGCAACAACTCGTCTTCTGACTTTTCAATACGCGCATCCGTAAGTCTCGCCGTTTCTCGTATCGCTACATCATGCCCTGTGAGGGCTGCAAAGGGGGCGAACTGCGAAGCTCTGGCTTCCATCGACATCGGTTTCCGGGTCGATGATACATGATGTGAAAGGTCGATTATGTCATCGTACTCTCCGGTCTTGCTCATGCCTTGTGTCCTCCAATCTGTTGGTGGCGCTGTCGCTGGGTGGCACCTTCTGCAAAATTCAGGCCATTAAGAACCACATTCTTTCCATACTGCTTCCTCAAGCTCAAGATTGCTTCCTGTTTCCTGCGCTCTTTGGCAAGTTCGGCCACGTGAGCCTCACGTTGACGCTCGAGTTCTTCATAGTCAGTAAAGAGTTCGAGTTGCTCGGAAGAAAATTCTTTAATCCACTCTTCTTCATGAACAAGGCGATTGATGCACAATGTGATCCGCCGAATCAACAGTGCAGGATGTGTAATCCTTCCGAATAATTCCGCTACAGCGGTGCGAATAATTTTTGCCGACGACGTGGCTTCCTGAAGATTAGCGGTGCCGTGAGCGTGAACAGGGACCTTTCGTCCATAGAAATCCCGCTTCACCTTTCCCGTATATGAGCCGTTCTCAGGATTGGCAAGATTTTGCACGTCGTAGCCTACGGTAAGCACGATCTGGTCTGTGATCAACTTTTTCTCCACAAGTTCCAATGCCACTTCATCGGCCATTTCCTCAACGACCACGAGCGCCTTATCGTTGGTGTACGGTTCGGAGAGAACTTGTCCGCTTGAAATGGAATGCGTCTCGGGCCGATATGCTTTAACCTCTGCCATCGACACCGGCTCCCATCCCCATGCATGATCTATCAGCAGCTCAGCGTTCACACCGAATTGATCATAAAACCAATCCTCATTAGTCAGCGAAAAGCGTGCAACATCGCCCATCGTATACATCCCGGCAAGTTCCAGGCGCTGCGCTATCCCTCGCCCAACGCGCCAGAAATCACGTAGAGGGCGATGCCCCCAGAGTTCCCGACGATAGCTTGCTTCATCAAGCTCAGCTATACGGACGCCATCTGCATCGGGAGGCATCTTTTTTGCCACTATATCCATGGCAATTTTCGCCAGATACATATTTGATCCTATTCCCGCGGTAGCCGTGATGCCGGTCTCGCCGAGTACTTCGCGAATGATGCGCATAGCCAACTCGTGCGCAGTAAGACCATAAGTCTTAAGATAGGACGTGGCATCAATGAATACCTCATCAATCGAGTAAACGTGAATATCCTCGGGGGCTATGTAGCGTAGATATATCTTGTATATACGCGTTGAATAGTCGACATACAGTTTCATCCGGGGCTGAGCTACGAGATAGTCAATTGCCAGGGAAGTATTCTCCGCAAGCTCCTTGCCCGACGTGGATTTGCCCTTGTTTCCGCGTCGGGAATTTACCTCCCCTACACGCTGCACCACTTCGAAAAGCCGAGGGCGACCCGGCAGCCCGAAAGCTTTTAACGCGGGAGAAACTGCGAGGCAGATGGTCTTCTCCGTGCGGGAGGCGTCGGCCACCACAAGGCAAGCATCGAGTGGATTGAGCCGACGCTCGACACACTCGACCGATGCGTAGAATGACTTTAAATCAATTGCAATGAACTGTTTCACTTCCACCTCCGGATTCTCAACGATTGGGTCCGAACTCGTCCCACAAATGCCGCAAGGCCATTCCCGGATGAATAAATAGCATCCTCGGGCCAACAAATGCCATAAGCTCGCGAATGCGCCCGCGCATCTCCGGAGAATAGCAATGGATATCACACTTGCGGCAACTCGTCTTAACGGCCATACGCGGGCAGCGATCCAATCTTGCAAATGAATAAGCAAGCAATGCGGCACAGTCCGGACACAGCATTTTTCCACCGTGCTTCTTACGGCAGAAATAGCGGACCATTATATCTATAACGTGTTTTTCTCGTTCGATTCTCGACATCAATCCTCCTTCGGTTTTGACAATACAAAACTACGAAAAATATTTCAGAAAAATATCATTGAGGGGCACTTAATATTGCTTCGGCGCTTATTGCGTATCTCAAAAAAAAGGATTAATTTTGCAGAAAATTTCCAATAACAGCAATTCTACACCCGAATCGGACAGGATGAAAGAAGTAGTTTACGAAGGCCGTACTTTCGAGCCTTATATCACTAACGATAAAATACAGACACGCGTTCAGGAACTGGCCGGACAGATAATGAACGACTGCGATGGGAAGAACCCTCTTTTCCTATGCGTGCTCAACGGCGCCTTTGCTTTTGCCAGCGACCTTTTCCGCGCTGCCGAAGGTATAGACGCCGAAATTTCTTTTATCCGCCTGAAAAGCTATGAGGGCATGGGCTCTACAGGAAAGGTGAAGCAGGTGATGGGCCTCAGCGAAAATATCAAGGGACGCACCATCATAATCGTCGAGGATATCGTCGATACCGGCAATACCATCCACAATCTTGTGAACGACCTCAAGAAGGAAGAACCCGCCGATGTGCGCATCGCAACTCTTCTGTTCAAGCCCGAAGCTCTCCAAAAGCCTGTTCACCCCGACTACGTGGGCTTTGAAATTCCATCAAAGTTTATCATCGGCTATGGCCTCGACCTCAATGGCAAAGCCCGGAATCTCAAAGACATCTACGTACTCAAAGAAGATTGATTATCTGATGATGAACTTAGTGATTTTCGGTGCCCCGGGCTGCGGCAAGGGCACCCAGAGCGAGCGACTGATCGATCGCTTCGGTTTGCACCACATCTCTACCGGAGAACTTCTCCGCGAACATATTTCCAGAGGAACCGAACTTGGCAAAATTGCCGACAGCTATATCTCCAAAGGCCATCTAATCCCTGACGACCTGATGGTCCGGGTTCTCGCTCATGAATTGGAAGAAAAGCAGGAAAAGGCTGCTAACGGCGTAATCTTCGATGGCTTCCCCCGGACAATCCCTCAGGCTATCGCCCTTGAAAAGCTCCTGAAGGAACATGGCGCCGACATCCATACTGTCGTAGGTCTCGAGGTCGACGAAGATGAGCTTGTGAAACGCATGATTCAACGTGGAAAAGAATCCGGCCGAGCAGACGACAATATCGACACAATCAAAGAGCGTCTGAATGTCTACCACCAGCGCACTGCCCCTCTCCGCGATTATTATAAAAAACAAGGAAAATATCTGGCCGTGGACGGTAACGGTACGGTAGACCGCATATTCAGCGATATAGAAAAGGCTCTAACGGAGAAATCCTGATTTGGCCGGCCCTCATTCACCCACACATCCATCAAAATCATCAATGAAACTCTCTCTCTTCGCTTTACGACGACTTTTTATCGCCCTTATATTGGTGTTGGGTGCCACTTCAGCAGCTTTTGCACACGAGCCCTACACGCGCGGCACGAAAAACTTTGGCCCCAAGGTCGGATTTGTGTCGCGTAACACGTCCGCCCTGGGCGGTCTCGTCTTCGAATATAGTCTAAGTCGAAATGTGCGTCTTGCGCCTCAGGCATCCATAATATTCAGACATAAGAATCTCGACGGTCTGGTCGTGGATCTTGACGTTCAGTTCCCCCTGCCTTTTGCCGGAGATCGTTGCGCGTTCTATCCCTTGGTCGGCATTGGATTCACATCCTGGAACAAACACGGCATTGCGGAAGGTACAAACAAGGACGTCAGCACCCACCTCAACCGTTTCGGAGGTAATGCCGGGGCCGGAATCGAGATGCTGTGCACTCCGACTTTCAAAGTATTTTTCGAAGCTAAATACGCGATTATTAAAACATATCCCGGAGCTCAGATCTCTGCCGGAATAGCATACGTTTTCTGATGGCAATAATTCTCGGCATCGAATCGTCGTGCGACGATACTTCTGCGGCTGTCATTCGCGACGGCATTCTTCTCAGCAATGTAATTGCAAGTCAGAAGGTGCACGAAGAATATGGCGGCGTCGTACCTGAGCTCGCCTCCCGTGCACATCAGCAGAATATCGTGCCTGTTGTCGACGCTGCTATCCGCAGAGCCGGAATAGACAAATCGGAGCTGTCGGCTATAGCATTCACACGTGGTCCCGGCCTCATAGGCTCTCTGCTTGTCGGCACGAGTTTCGCTAAAGGCATGTCGTTGGGTCTGCGCATT
>CAMWQB010000091.1 GCA_947176295.1 uncultured Porphyromonadaceae bacterium | reverse complement strand
GGTACACGCTGTGCATGTCGAACGAGTTTTCGTCCATCACGCCTCTCGGCGACGGGACTTTCGTGGAGAACATAATCTACCCTATTTTTGCCGATGGAGCAGAAAACAAGAAGGCACTGAGCGTTACGGTGCGTCAGCTCGACGACCACATCATATCGGTGCTCGACCCCTTCCGCGCCACCTTCGAGCTGAAGGGCTACACGTCGAAGAGCCCGAGTATGATACTCGACATTACAGACCCGGCTAATGTGCTCGTGCAGATGCAGTCGACGGGCCTGGGCAACACCGAGGACGGAACACTCTACTACTTCAGCGACAGCTGGTATTATATGCAGAATCAGATAACGAACGAGCCTTATATCCCTGTGGTGATGTTCCGCGAGGGGGCAGACGTGAGAATAAGTTTCCCTGAAAACAGCATGAGCCTCTACGGCGGCGTATCGCAAAAATTCTACACGGCGTCGCCTTTCGAGAGCGTCCTGAAGTTCACGATGGAGGATGCCGGAGTAGGAAACATCGCGACGGAAGAGGCAAGCGGCGCCGTGGAATATTATACGCTCCAAGGCCTGCGCGTGGAAAATCCCGGCCGCGGCATGGTGATCCGAGTTTCGGGCGGTAAGGCAAGCAAAATACTCATCAAATAAATACAGAAACCTATGAAAAAAATTTACATTCTGTTTCTTGCAGCCGCTCTGACGGGCCTGAGCGCTTCGGCAGCCAAGAAGCAAGCTCCAGCATTCCGGAAGCATAATATCGAGGCCGCCGACGCCGGCAAAAGCACAGTCGGTATAAAGCGAAGCGTGGCAGCCAAAGTGGCAGCCACGGCCGGAGACCTCTCGAAAATGGTAGCATGGACGTGCAAGAGCACACTCGAAAACAACGAAGGCGAACAGACATATGCAGTTGAGATAGTTCTTGAAGACGAAAGCACAGGAGAAGCAACGGTGATTCTTGACGGCACGATGTATTTCGAGCTTCAAGCACAATTCGACGCCGAGGCCGGGACGATTTCGATTCCTACGGGACAGGAATTCGAGGACCTCGACGAAGGAGACATGTTCTATATCAAGACCCTGGGAGCCAACGACGAGATGAACGAAGGCAATTCCGGCATTGAAGCGGCTGTAGGCGTGTTCGACGGAACGAAATTTGTGTTCCCCGAATATGAGTTCTGGGCATTCGGCAATCCTGATGCAGAAGAATACGGGTTCTGGGAACTTTGCTATAAGAACGTATTCGAGCAGGATAAGTGGTTCTCAATCGGAGAAGGCAACTTCACGGAGAATATCCTCTATCCCTTCCTGAAGGGCAAAGAAAACACGATTGCGACAGAGGTAGAAGTCTTCTCCGACGGAGCAGGCAACTACAAAATCAGCGACCCCCTTCGGGCTCTCTACGACAGCTATGACATATCGGAGGTAAGCCCGTCGATGGTTTTGGAGACGCATCCCGACTTAGGCTATCTCATCGGGATGACCAATTCGGGGCTCGGCAACCAGAACATAGGCTTCTATTATTACTACAGCCAAAGCTGGATGGAGAACAAATACGGCGATCCGGAAGACTTCTTCATGCCTATGTATAAGATTACGAAGAGTGTGGACGGGGAGATTTCGACGATAACAATTCCTGTAGATGCCACGATACTTATGACATCCGGGACTTCTCAGTCCTTCAGCGGGTCGGCCTATCCGAGCGTTCTTACGTTCAATGAAGACGCTTCCGGCATTGGAAATGTAAAGGCCGAAGAAGACGGGACTGTACGTTATTTCAATCTCCAGGGCATGCCTGTCGAGAAGGCCTCGGAGGGAATCGTAGTTCGCGTGAAAGGCGGAAAGGCCGAAAAGATAGTAATGAAATAATATCGAAAAGAATTTTTTCAGAAGCGGCGGGCCGCAGTTCCACAAGGGCTGCGGCCCAACTATTATGGCAATATTATGCAAAAAGGCAAAAAAAGCTGTCAAAAATTTTGTTGAATAAAAAATTCTGCATAACTTTGCCCGCACAACCCGCTTGGACATCATTTCCAATGCTTCAAAGACAGGTGGTAAGAGCGGGGACACCTTAAAAACTCACAATCAAATAAAACAATTTCTAAGTCGTATGAAGAAATTCTACACACTTGCACTCGCAGCAGTCGTAGCGCTGAGCGCATCGGCCGCCGAGAAGCAGTCCTTCAAGATTTCTGCGCCTTTCTTCAATGCAGAGATGAAAGCATCCGTTGAAGCATTTGAAAACGAGATGAACATTTCTAAAGCCCGCAAAGCCGCTCCCGCCAAGGCCGTAGCCGTATCTGATATCACAGCCCTTAACCAGTGGGTATATTCAGATGGTGAGGATCAGGAGGAATCACTGAAAATCACAATGGAAGATGAGGCAACCGGCAAACTTAAGATTCAGCTTACAGATAGATCTATGTTTACCATTCAGGGCGTATTTGATGCTTCCAAGGGAACGGTTAGCATCCCCAACATGCAGTATCTCTTTGACGATGAAGATGGCCCCATCTATTTCTACATCAAAGAATTTGATGCAGCATCTGGTGAGATTAAATCAGGTGCATCTGCAGTCGCTGCTTCCGTAGGTACTTATGCGAACGGTTCTGTAGTCTTCACTCCTGCAGACATTTGGGCTATCGGCGATCCTGCACATGAAGAACTGAAATGGTATTACCTTTCTATCATGAATGAGTTCTCGGTAAAGCCTGAATCCTATATGGGCTCCTTCAAAGAGAATATAATTGGCTGGATATTCCAGGAAGGTCTTCCTGAACAGAAGAACTTCGTAGACGTTGAAGTTCGTTTCCCGAATGAATACACCGTAGAAGTAATCGATCCCTTGAAGGCTCTCTATGCGGTTCTTGGATTCAATGCAGTAAGCCCCAAAATGGTATTAGATATTACAGATCCTGCGAATGTTCTGCTCGGATTAACAAGCACAGGCATCACTCCTGACCGTGTAAATGTTTACTCATACTTCAACTTCGGCTGGTACTTTGAGGACGAACCAGAATCAATGCCTGCAGACCGCAAGTGCACGATGACAAAAGAAGGAGATGAAGCTACCATCATTTTCCCCGTAGGATCGTGCCTGATGTATGATCCATCCGATGAGGAAGATCCTGTCGGTGTCATCTCGAAGTATGAGAGCGTGCTGAAATTCAAGATGCCCTCTGAAAATGCAGGCATCGGCAGCGTAGCAGTTGAGGAAGAAGGCAACGGTCCCGCTGTATACTACAACCTTCAGGGCGTGCGCGTAGAGAACCCCAGCAATGGCATCGTGATCCGCGTTCAGAACGGCAAGGCCAGCAAGATGCTCGTTAAGTAATCGAGAATAAATAAGAACGATAAGACACTGAAAGTCTAATCCGATGATAATCCGGGCCGCAGCTTCGATGGAGCTGCGGCCCATTTGTTATGCACAGGTGGGAGAGGGGCGGAGAGACTTTTTTATTTGGATGTTTTGGGATTTTGGAGTAAATTTGCAGATAATTTGGGCAGAAAGCGACCCACTATCCGGATACTAAACACAACACACTATAATTCACAATGCTAACTGCAAAGGAAATCCGCCAGTCCTATAAGGACTTCTTCGAGAAGCACGGGCACCACATAGTTCCGTCGGCTCCGATGGTTGTAAAAGACGACCCCACCCTTATGTTTACCAACGCCGGTATGAACCAGTTCAAGGACATTATCCTGGGAAACGCGGCGCCGAAATATAAGCGCGTAGCCGACAGCCAGAAGTGCCTGCGCGTGAGCGGTAAGCACAACGACCTGGAGGAAGTGGGACACGACACGTATCACCACACCATGTTTGAGATGCTGGGGAACTGGAGCTTCGGCGACTACTTCAAGGAAGAGGCCATCGAGCTTGCGTGGGAATATCTCGTGGACGTTCTGAAGCTCGACCCGTCGCGTCTTTATGCCACAGTGTTCGAGGGCTCGCCCTCGGAGGGCCTGGGCAGGGACGACGAGGCTGCCGCTATCTGGGAGCGCCATCTGCCAAAGGACCATATCATCAACGGCAACAAGCACGACAACTTCTGGGAAATGGGCGACACAGGCCCCTGCGGACCATGCTCTGAAATCCACATCGACCTTCGCTCGGAGGAAGAGCGGAAAGCCAAGCCGGGTGCAGAGCTTGTGAACCACGACCATCCTCAGGTAATCGAGATATGGAACCTTGTGTTCATGCAGTTCAACCGCAAGGCCGACGGCTCTCTTGAGCCGCTGCCCGCGAAGGTTATCGACACGGGCATGGGCTTCGAACGCCTCTGCATGGCCCTTCAGGGGAAGACGTCGAACTACGATACGGACGTCTTCACTCCTCTTATCGGAAAGATAGCTCAGCTTTCTGGAAAGAAATACGGAGAGAACGCAGACGTGGACGTGGCCATGCGTGTAATCGCCGACCACGTGCGGACAATTGCCTTCTCGATTGCGGACTCGCAGCTCCCGGGCAACGCCAAGGCGGGCTACGTGATCCGCCGCATTCTGCGCCGCGCCGTGCGCTATGCCTACACGTTCTTAGGGCAGAAGGAAGCCTTCATGTATCGTCTGCTCGACACGCTCATTGATTCGATGGGCGAGGCTTATCCGGAACTGAAAGCCCAGCGCGAGCTGATAATGCGCGTAATCAAGGAAGAGGAGGATTCCTTCCTCCGCACTCTCGAAAACGGCATCCGCCTGCTCGACGAGGCCATGGCTTCGGCAAAGGCCGAGGGCAAGACGATGATTTCGGGCAAGCAGGCCTTTACGCTCTACGACACCTACGGCTTCCCGCCGGATCTGACCGAACTAATACTGAAGGAACAGGGAATGACCCTGGACCACGCAGAGTTCGACAAGGAGATGGCCGCGCAGAAGCAGCGCGCGCGCCAGGCTGCGGCCGTAGAGGCGACGGACTGGGTGATTGTCCGCGAGGGCGAGCAGGAGTTCAAGGGCTACGATGAAACAGAGACGGAGAGCCGCATCCTCCGCTATCGCCACGTGAAGCAAAAGGGCCAGGAATACTACCAGATAATCATGGACAAGACGCCCTTCTATGCCGAGATGGGCGGCCAGACCGGCGACCGCGGCACGCTTACTGACTCGGAGACCGGAGAAACGATTGAAATCTACGACACAAAGAGAGAAAACGGCACGGGCGTGCACCTGACGAAGAAGCTTCCTTCGAATCCGGCAGGGACCTTCCGCGCCGCCATCGACAAGGATACGCGTCTGGCCACGAGCCGCAACCACACGGCCACTCACCTGCTGCACGAGGCCCTTCGCGAAGTATTGGGCACGCACGTGGAGCAGAAGGGCTCGTATGTGTCGCCCGAGGTGCTGCGCTTCGACTTCTCCCACTTCCAGAAGGTAACGCCCGAGGAACTTGCCAAGGTGGAACGCCTGGCCAACCGGAAGGTGCGTGAGGCCATAGCCCGCGACGAACGCCGCAACTGCCCCATCAAGGAGGCAAAGGCAATGGGTGCGATGGCACTCTTCGGAGAGAAATACGGCGATGAGGTGCGTGTGATCCGCTACGGCGATTCGGTGGAGCTCTGCGGCGGCACGCATGTGGACAACACGGGCAACATCGGCATGATAAAAATCATCAGCGAGAGCTCGATTTCGGCCGGTGTGCGCCGCATCGAAGCCATCACGGGCGAGGCTGTGGAAGACGCCATCGACCGCCTTGGGGCGACGCTCCGCGAGGTTGGCTCGTTCTTCAACAATGCGCCTGATGTAGTGGCCGCCATCCGCCGGTCGGTGGAAGAGAACGCCGACCTGAAGGCGAAGGTGGAGGAGCACTTCAAGGAAAGAGTGAAGGCTCTGACGAGGGAGGTGCTCGAAAAGGCCGAGACAAGCGCCGACGGGAGCTACAAGATAGCATCGCTGGGCGGGGTGCGCATGGCCGACGTCCCGAAGGCCGTAGCGTTCGCCATCCGCGAGATGTCGCCTAAGGCCACGGCTTTTGTAGCGGCCACGGTTGATCCTGCAGGGAAGCCTCAGCTGACGGTGATGCTGACTGACGACCTTGTTGCCGGCGGCATGAACGCGGCGGCCATCGTGCGCGGTGCAGCGAAGAACATCAAGGGCGGCGGCGGCGGCCAGCCGGGCTTCGCCCAGGCCGGCGGCAAAGATGCCGAAGGCGTTGCGCAGGCCATGACCGATATGCTCACAGCCGTTCGCGGCAAGTAAGAAGCGAAAGGAAGCAGGGCCCCATGTTGCAGACAGAGAACTCACTGATGTCGCGCCTCGACGGAATCGAGGCCAGGTTCGAGGAGATAAGCACTCTCATCACGGACCCGGCAGTGATTGCGGATATGAAGCGCTACGTGCGTCTGACCAAGGAATATAAGGACCTGGGACGGCTCGTGGAAGCCACGCGCCGCTACCGGACGCTTCTTGGCAACATCGACGAGGCGCGCGCGCTCCTGGGGACGGAAAGCGACCCCGAGATGCGCGAGAGGGCAAAGGAAGCGCTGGACGCGGCGACTGCCGCCCTACCCTCGCTTGAGGAAGAAATAAAACTGCTCCTGATTCCCGCGGACCCTGAGGATGCGAAGAACGCTATCCTCGAAATCCGCGGGGGCACGGGGGGCGACGAAGCCGCCATCTTTGCCGGCGACCTCTGCAAGATGTATATCAAGTATTGCGAGAGCAAGGGCTGGAATGTGGCCATCACGTCGGCGTCGGAAGGCGCTGCGGGAGGCTACAAGGAAGTGGTGCTGAGCGTAACGGGCGAGGGCGTGTACGGCGTGCTGAAATATGAGTCGGGGGTGCACCGCGTTCAGCGTGTTCCGGCAACGGAAACGCAGGGGCGGGTACATACATCGGCAGCCACTGTGGCCGTGCTTCCCGAGGCGGAGGCTTTCGATGTGGAAATCAACGAGGGCGAAATCAAATGGGACACCTTCCGCTCGGGGGGTGCCGGCGGCCAGAACGTGAACAAGGTGGAATCGGGTGTGCGTCTGCGATATATGTGGAAGAATCCGAACACGGGGGTGAGTGAGGAAATCCTCATCGAGTGCACGGAAACCCGCGACCAACCGAAAAACAAGGAGCGCGCGCTAAGCCGCCTGCGGACGTTTATCTACGACAAGGAGCACCAGAAGTATCTCGACGACATAGCTTCGCGACGGAAAACGCTGGTGAGCACAGGTGACCGTTCGGCGAAAATCAGGACTTACAACTATCCGCAGGGACGCATCACGGACCACAGGATAAACTATACGATCTATAACCTTCAAGCATTTGTAGACGGCGACATCCAGGACGTGATAGACCATCTGATCGTGGCCGAAAACGCCGAGAAACTGAAGTCTGCGGAAATGTAGCGCCTGCCGAGAGTAGGCGCAGCCGCATTCCGGACCGGAGGTGGGGCGGGACTAATGACAGGAGACCAAGACAGGCAATAAGGAGAAAAAGACATGAAGAGAAACGAACTTGTAGATAACATTTTTCGCAAAGGGAGCTTCCTTTGCGTAGGGCTTGACCCGGATATGAAGAAACTGCCGGCCCACCTCCTCGAAGGAAAAGGGGAGGAGCATCCGGTGCTGACCTTCAACAAGGCGATAATCGACGCTACGGCAGACTAC
>CAMWQB010000090.1 GCA_947176295.1 uncultured Porphyromonadaceae bacterium | reverse complement strand
CATATCGCGCCATCAAGCCCCGGGAGATAATGATATACAACATCGACAGGCGCACACCCGCGCAGTCGGTAGCGCGCATGCCTGCCGACGAGCTCCGCGCCATTGCCCGACGCATCACCGAGGCCACCGGCATCCCCGTGCAAGTCAGCGCCTGAGCTGCCCCGTTAACGTATTTTTTGCATACAAGTCTGTAGGTCTCGAATATTATAGCTAAATTTGCCCCGTCAAATTCAATATTGCACACCAAAATCATGTCTACAAACACCATCGACAACCAGCGCAAGGTCACGACCAAGCGCCTAATCGAAATGAAAGCCCGCGGCGAGAAAATCGCCATGCTCACCGCCTACGACTACTCCATGGCCAAGCTCATCGACGAGGCCGGAATGGACGTCATTCTCGTCGGAGACTCCGCTTCGAACGTCATGGCCGGAAACATGACCACCCTGCCCATGACCCTCGACCAGATGATATACCACGCCAAGAGCGTCATCAAAGGCACTTCACGCGCTCTCGTTGTCTGCGACATGCCCTTCGGCTCCTATCAGGGCAACCCCATCGAAGCTCTCAACTCCGCCGTGCGCATCATGAAGGAAAGCCACGCCGAAGCCGTAAAGATGGAAGGCGGTGCCGAAATCCGCGAAAGCATCGAGCGCATCCTCTCTGCCGGTATTCCCGTAATGGGACACCTCGGACTCACACCCCAGAGCATCAATAAATTCGGCACATACGCCGTCCGTGCCAAGGAAGACGCCGAGGCCGAAAAACTCATCTCCGACGCCTGCATGCTCGAGGAAATCGGTTGCTTCGCCCTCGTCCTCGAGAAAATCCCCGCCAAGCTCGCCGAGAAAGTGGCAAAGAGCGTCTCCATCCCCGTAATCGGTATCGGTGCCGGCGGTGGCGTCGACGGCCAGGTGCTCGTCATGCACGACATGCTCGGAATCAACAAAGGTTTCTCGCCCAAGTTCCTCCGCCGCTATGCCGACCTCTCCTCGATCATCAACGAAGCAGTAGGCCACTACATCGACGACGTAAAGACCGGCGACTTCCCCAACGAAAACGAACAATACTGAGCCGTGTTCCCCTCGGAATGGCATCATAGCTACATCCTCACCGCCGGCGAAAGCGACGCCGGCGGAAGGATGCCTGTTACCCTCGTCACGGAGCGTGTAATCGAGGCCGCCACCGAACACGCCAACGCCCTCCACATCGGCTACGACGAACTCTCGAAAGCAAATATCGGATGGGTCCTGAGCCGCCTCGCCGTCGAGATGTTCAGATACCCCCGGATTAACGAGCGATACACCCTCTCCACCTGGATTCAGAGCTACAACCGTCGGTTCTCCGAGCGAGCATTCGTCATGAAATCCGACGACACCGGCGAAGTCCTCGGATACATGCTTTCGATTTGGACAGCCATAGATATTGAGCGACGCACCGTCGCAGACCTCTCGGCCTTCGAGAAAGAACGCTTCCCCATTGGATCAATTGAGTGCCCCATAGCCCCCGTTATCCGCCCCGCAAAGATAGATCCTGCCCTTGCGCAGACAGAGCAATACACCTTCAAGTATTGCGACCTCGACTTCAATCGCCACGTCAACACCGTGCGATACATCACCCTCATCCTCAACCACTGGAGCCTCGACTGGTTCGACACCCACACAATCCGCCGTTTCGACATCCTATTCCACCACGAATGCTTCTTCGGCCAGACCGTCGACCTCTGCATCCAGCCCACAGGATCAGCCGAAGACACGTGCGAAATCAACCACGGCGACCAAAAAGCCGTCGCCGCGCACATCCTCTGGAGCCCCCTTACACCGGACGGTCCAGATGGCGGTAAAAATCCCTGAACGCTCCCTTCGAGCCGAACACCGTCAGCACATCTCCACGCTCCACCTTCAGAGACTCATCCCCCTCGAGAGCCGCGGAAAGGTCCAGCAGCTCCGGTCGCATCCGCTTCATCCCCAGCACATTTCTGGCCTCCGTCGGACGCGTCGCCGCCACCACCCGCAGGCCATACGTATTCGATTCGTCCAGAAGCTTGTACGGCATCCCCAATAATCGAGCCGGCGCATTCAGCTTCACCACCACATTATCCTCATCCACCTGGAGCGTCTCAACGTCAGCCCCAAGTTCCATCTCGTGCGTCAGGTCCGACGCCGCACGCTGTTCGGGCGTAAGTATACGGTCCAGGTCAAAGCTCTCCAGTATCGCCGCATGAAGCTCATCGATGGCACGCGCATAGATATGCGCCACCCCGGCCTTCTTCAGCAGAGCCACAGTCTTGATCGATGCACCGAAATTCTCCCCGATAGCTACGATCACGAGGTCCACGTTCTTCAGCGGAAGCACCTGCAGGGCGCTCTCCTCCGTCGTGTCAGTCTCATACACCGTCGAGATATAGTCCTTGATATTCTCCACATTGTTGTGGCACGAGTCCACACCCACCACCTCATGGCCCAGCGCCGTGAGGTCTCGCGCAAGATTCGACCCGTAGATTCCGAGCCCTATTATCAGATACTTCACGCTTTCTATTTCTTGATTAGTTGATGATTATACTGTCCGTAGGGAAACAGCCCGAGCTGTCGCGCCGCGCCCCCATAAAGCCACAGAGAAGAGAGATGATGCCCACTCGACCCAGAAACATCGCAGTGCACAACACTCCCTTCGATGCCACGCTCAGCTCCGGCGTGATGCCAAGCGAGGTCCCAACCGTGAACAGCGCCGACACGCATTCGAATACCACCGCCCGCGCAGGCAGCGTCGGCTCGAGGATAAAGATCGTAACGACGTATGCCCCGAGCGAAAGTATCGAAAGTATCACCACAGCATTAGCCCTGCGCACCGAAGCCACGGCAAGGTTCCGCCCGAAGGCCGGGATGCCGCGACGACCCGTTACGATTCCACGAAGGTTCAGGAGCACGGCCGCCAGCGTATTCACCTTGATGCCCCCGGCAAGGCTCTGCGACGCACCACCTATCCACATCAGAAGCATCACCACCACCAGCGTGGCATTGAGGAAGCGCCCCGGATTCACCGACGCAAAGCCCGCCGAGCGAGGAGTAAGCGAGTTGAACACGCTCTGAACTATCTTCTCCCAAAGCGTCATCCCAGCCAGCGTATTATTGTATTCGAGCACGAAAAAAGCCCCGGCCCCAACCACCAGCAGGATGCTCGTCGTTGTAAGCACCAGCTTCGTATTCAGGTCGAAAACATGCACCCGCAGCGCCTTCCGGCTCCCGCCGGGATGTAGCTTCCGAAGGTAGTGGCCCAAGATTTCCTTGAAGTTCACAAGATTCGGGAAGCCTATCCCGCCCGCGAAAATCAGAAGCGAAGTTACAAGATATATATTCTGGCTCCCACCCATCAGGCGAGCATTTGACATCCCATCGGGAATATAGCTGAAACCCGCGTTGCAGAACGACGACAGCGAGTGAAAACCAGCCACCATCAGTCGCTCGCCCGTCCCCGCGAACATATCATGCGGCAGGCTCGCATACACGAGCACAGCCCCACCAAGCTCCACCACGAGCGTAAATCCAAGGATATACAGCAGCGCCGGCACAAGAGCATTCATACTCTTGGAATATATGAAATCGCCAAGCATCAGCTGATTGTATATCGACCGCTCGCCACTGAAAAAGATGGCGAAGAAACTCGTGAACGTCAGAACTCCCAGCCCCCCGACCTGAACAAGCAGAGCTATCACCAGAAGCCCTAAGGGCGTGAAAGTCGTCGGCAGGTCCACGCTCGTCAGGCCCGTGATGCACACGGCGCTCGTCGACACGAAAAGCGAATCCACATACCCCAGCGGCACGTACGTACACCGCGGAAGCATAAGCACCAGAGAACCAGCAAAGATAAAGAAAACGAAACTTCCCGCCATCAGCAGCGAAGGATTGGTCCGACGGCCCACAAGGCGCATCGCGCCGTAGCACACCTCCGTGATGGAGTAGAACGCCAGCACCGAGTACAGAAAATATCGGCTGTAAAACACCGCCTCGAGCACAGGAATCCACGGATGCTCCGGATGCGGATAAGCCCACGGCAGCAGGCTCAAAAGGACAAGCCCGTCAGCAACCCACTTGAGCGCTCCGTTGGCCCTCACCGTAGCACGCGTGCGAAACAAGAGATTGAAGGCTATAGTCGCCGCGAACACGCCCTGCGCCCCGCGCATCACAGCCCACGTCAGCCTCCGGTCAATAGTCGAGCTGTCGAAGCCCACACCAAGCACAAGCGCCACAATCGTAGCCACCGACATCACCCCGACAAGTACATCAAGCCCCCGCGAAATCCTGTAGCTCCCCTCGCGGCGCCTCTGCTGCAGCCTGAAAAGCTTCAGCTTCAGTTCCCACAGCCGCAGATTCAGCCTATCGCCTAAGCGCCCCTTCATCGTTTCCCCTGAGAGCGACAGTGCGCCTTAATTCCGGCCCTTCATCTTGAAGCCCAGATACAGCCCGTCGTACTGCTGCAGAAGCGAATTGATAGCCGAAAGCGACTGAAGCTTCGCAACCGAAGCCACTGCATTCAGAACCTTCATCAGCTTCGTTGCATCGAACACGATGCTCAGCGTCTGCCCGCTCTTCGTGGCCATTGCCTTCACGCTGCCAAGCTTCACCTTCCCCAACGCATTGAAATTGAACACCAGCATATTATCCTCATCCTTGCTGATGGTGCCCTTCAGCGTCAGCTTCTTGATGCCAAGCGTAAAATTCAGCTCCTCATCCACAGTCATCGTCACCGACGTCAGCCCCGCCTTCTCATAGTAAGGCTCAAGCTGCTGCTCCAGAGCCGCCGACGCAGCCGCGCCACCGATTTTCTTCAGCGCATTATCCGACCCGAAGCCAACGGCCGGAGACGAATACGTCCACGTCCCCTTCAGGTCCTCAACCGCAAACTTGTTGCTCGACGTAAGCGTTCCGAGCATCGACCCGAGAGCATCGCCCAGACCGCTCCCCTGTTTCGAATCAATGTTTTCAGTAGCGTTCCC
Source organism: uncultured Porphyromonadaceae bacterium (assembly GCA_947176295.1). GTDB lineage: Bacteria > Bacteroidota > Bacteroidia > Bacteroidales > Muribaculaceae > CAG-873. Next base: position 2,606 of record CAMWQB010000090.1, on the reverse strand, counting down.
TTCGCCGCCCTGGCCCCCCAGGCGCGAGAATATATCACTCAGGCTCTGAGCCGAAGCCCCGCCGCAAATCCCTGCAAGCATCAGCAGGACAAATAGAATCTTTTTCATATCCGGTCTAAATTATGTATATGTATCATTCAGCAGTATTCATCTCCACGATCACATCGCTTTTGCTGTCCGACGTCTTGAGTTCATTGTCCACGCTCTCCCACTCCGAATTGTTCGACTTGTACTCCGGGACAATCAGCTTCATCTCAGCCACGATATCGTGGGCCGGGCCGTCGATGAGCGTCTCCAGCTTGCGGAGATGCTCCAGCACATCCATGTAGTCGTACGTCCGCACCCGCGCAATCATTATCTTCTTGTTGTGCGTAGCCGTCGTGTGCTCCTTCTCGTTCAGAAGCTCCTCATATAGCTTCTCGCCCGGGCGGAGGCCCGTCTCCACAATCTTGATGTCCTCGCCCGGCTTGAGACCCGAAAGAAGAATCATCCGCACTGCCAGATCCCAGATCTTCACCGGCTTACCCATATCGAAAACATATATCTCGCCGCCCTGGCCCATCACTCCGGCCTCAAGCACAAGATTGCAAGCCTCCGGGATAGTCATGAAATAGCGGATAATATCGCGGTGAGTAATCGTCACGGGCCCGCCCTCCTCGATCTGGCGGCGGAAAAGAGGTATCACCGACCCGTTCGAGCCAAGCACATTGCCGAAGCGCGTCGTTATAAACCTCGTCGTCGGACCGTCCGAATTGTGCCGCAGCCACGTCGACAGCGACTGAACATAGATTTCAGCCATGCGCTTCGAAGCTCCCATCACATTCGTCGGATTCACAGCCTTGTCCGTCGACACCATCACAAACTTCTCCACGCCATACTTCACCGACAAGTCCGCGATATTCTTCGTCCCGTACACATTCGTGTGCACAGCCTCCGTCGGGTTGCGCTCCATCATCGGCACATGCTTGTATGCAGCCGCATGGAACACATACCGCGGATGATACTTCTTGAACGCACGCTCCATGCGCGTAGGATTCGTTATATCGCCGATAAAAAGATGTATCTTGATGTTGGGAAACATTTGCTGCATCTCCAGCTGGAGGTCGTGCATCGGCGTCTCTGCCTGGTCCACAAGCACGATATCACGCGCCTCCTCCTTCGCAACCTGACGCACGATTTCGCTACCGATGCTCCCCGCAGCCCCAGTTACCATCACCGTCTGTCCCCGCAGAAGATTCCCTATAGCCGGATTATCCGTGTGGATAGTCTCGCGCCCAAGAAGATCCTCCACCTTGATGTTGTGCACGTGGCCCGAAAGATTCGGCATCGACTTCGAATTCATATCGAACTCCTCCACCTGGTTCAGCATCATGAGGCGTATGCCATTGCGCAGGAAAATATCAGCAACATCATTGCGCATCAGCTCCATCTGTGTCGAAAGAAACATCAGAGTATCGCAGCGGTAGAAATCAAAAATCTCCCGCAGACGCTCAGGATTGTACTGAATTACAGGAATACCGCTCACCGTACCCCCCTGAGGCACCTTCTCGCTCAAGCTCAGAAGAGCCACAGGCTCATATTCCCCCTCAAACTCACTCTTAAGCGCCGAAGCCAGGAAAAACGAATTTATAGCCGACCCAAGCACAATCACACGCTTGCGGTCCTTCTTCGACACCCCCGACAACCGAAGATAAAGATACTTCACCGCCAGACGCATCAGAAGCATCAGAGCAAAAACAAAAACCCCAGTTACGAAAATATTCCAAATCGAAAGGTAATACACCCCCGTAAGCAGGTAGACAACCACCGAAAGAGCAGCCTCCACAAACGAAACCCCAAGGACCAGAAGCACAAGACGGTAAGTATCCTCGATCACCGACAAGCGTATAATCGAGCGGCTCGCACCGGTCATAAAAAGACCCACCGCAAACATCCCCCATACAACCAGACCCTTCACATCAGGAGTAAAGAACCTGTCTCCGGGCAGCCCCGTAGTCGACATACAGCAAAATACCAGGAGGCAGCTCACACCAATTATAAACAAATCAGCAAGCAGAACCATCCATTTCGGAAAAGGAGCAGCCACAAATCGCTTCACAAGAGGCGATTGAGCAAATAAAGACAGAAGTCGGTTTATCATTATCCTTATATAAAGACTGAACGAAAAATCAATTAAGAAAAACCAGCACAGCACAAGTCCGCACTATCACGCAAAAATACAAAAAAAAAACCATCCAACCAAAAATACCAAACAATACCACCCTCACCCCACAATCCCTCACCCCACAATTTATGGCGTATAGGTCAAATTTGTAGGGACATTCCCCGGGAATGTCCGAAACGCAAAAAAGGAGAACAGGTTGTCTTGCTAACGCAAGCGCCAAACGGCGATACCCTCAACCTGCGCCCATCCAAAGGCGATACCCCAACCAGCCCCCACACCAGAGACAGAAAACCTCCGACGCGTTAGCCCCCCAAGCAGATAAAGCACACCCTATGGCAAATAAGAAATCAAAAAAAACAATCAGCCCAATAATCCTCATTAATAAAAGCCATAAAAAGCGAAGACCGCTGCGGCTCGGGGGTGAGTCGCAGCGGTCTTGCGG
>CAMWQB010000089.1 GCA_947176295.1 uncultured Porphyromonadaceae bacterium | reverse complement strand
GTGAGGGGGGTGGACCTTAGGGGGGTAAATTAGGCGAGGGCTCTTCCAGCTTTTGGTGGGAGAGCCCTCGCTTTGGGGTCTTGGAATTTTTTCCGGAGTTCTGTTTTCTCTTATGAGCCGAGGTAGCTCTTGAGGAGGCGGCTCTTCTGTCCTTTGAGGCGACGGATGGCCTTTTCCTTGATCTGACGAACGCGCTCGCGAGTGAGGTCGAACTTGGCGCCGATTTCTTCGAGGGTCATTTCCTGACAACCGATACCGAAGAACATCTTCAGGATTTCGCGTTCGCGGTCGTGGAGCTGCCTTAGCGCGCGCTCAACTTCGTTGGAAAGGGATTCCTGGTTGAGCGTTGCGTCGGCCATGGGTGAATCGTCGTTAGTGAGAACGTCGAGAAGGCTATTGTCTTCGCCATCGACAAATGGGGCATCGACACTGATGTGTCGGCCTGAGACTTTGAGGGTGTCGGCGATTTTTTCGACGGGAACGTCGAGCTCTTCAGCGAGTTCTTCCGGGGAGGGGCGTCGTTCGTTCTCCTGTTCGAACTTCGAGAGCGCCTTGCTGATTTTGTTGAGCGATCCCACTTGATTGAGGGGAAGACGCACGATACGGCTTTGCTCTGCGAGAGCCTGGAGAATAGACTGGCGAATCCACCACACGGCATAAGAGATGAACTTGAAACCGCGAGTTTCGTCGAATTTCCGGGCTGCCTTAATGAGGCCGACATTTCCTTCGTTGATGAGGTCGGGGAGTGAAAGACCTTGGTTCTGGTACTGCTTTGCAACCGACACTACGAAGCGGAGATTTGCGCGTGTGAGCTTGTCGAGCGCGGCTTCATCGCCCTGACGGATACGCTGGGCCAGCTCGACTTCCTCTTCGACCGAAATAAGCTCCTCGCGACCGATTTCCTGAAGGTACTTGTCGAGGGAGGCGCTTTCGCGGTTTGTAATTGATTTAATGATTTTAAGTTGTCTCATGTCTTATGCTTATCCGGTTATAGATGCACATTAGCGTGCAAAGATACGATATTTTTTCGGAATCACCAAAGGGCTTCCGAGATAAATTATGGCATTCTACTATAAAGAGTGCAAAAATAATGCCACGGCAATTGATTTAACGCCGTGGCATGGCAAAATGTTAATATGATTATTTCCAAAAAGAGTGGAAATGATGAACTGGGCCGTGTCCGCGTCCGATGGAGTATCCGGCTCCGGCGGCGATTGCGGCTGCGATGTAGTCCTTGGCATTGCTGACGGCGAGGTCGAGGGAGCACCTTTTAGCGAGGAATGAGGCGATGGCTGAGGAGAGTGTGCAGCCTGTTCCGTGGGTGTTGGGGGTGTCTACTCTCGTGGAGGCAAGGGTTGTCGTGATGCCGGTCTCGGCGTTGTAGAAAATGTCGGTGAGGGTATGGTCCTTGAGGTGTCCGCCCTTGAGGAGGACGGAGACGCCGAGGGATGCGAGTTCTCGGGCGGCGTCGGGGAGCTCGTCGTGGCCGCCGATTTTCCGACCGAGAAGGATTTCAGCTTCGGGGATATTCGGGGTGATGATGCGGCTTTCGGGGATTAGGACTTCCTTGAGCGTGGCTACGGCGTCGGGGCAAAGGAGGGGATCGCCCGATGTGGCGACCATGACCGGGTCGAGGACGATATTGGAGACTTCAGGATATGCCCGGAGGCTATCTCTGACGGCGAGAATGAGCTCGGATGAGTGGAGCATTCCGATTTTCACGGCATCCGTGCCGATGTCTTCGAGGATGGAATGTATCTGTCCGGCAACGAAGGACGGCGGGATGGGATGGACACCTTTGACGCCGACTGTATTCTCGTCGACTACGGCAACTATGGCAGATGTGGCGAAGCACCCGCAGGCGGATATTGTCTTGATGTCTGCCTGAACGCCAGCTCCACCACTGGGGTCGCTTCCGGCGATTGTCATGACCCTTCTGTATGTTTTATGTGTCGTCATATTTTCCAATTTTCGAGATTGTAAGCGCTGTGCCAGAACATCCATTCCATTTTTGTGGCGGTAAGGAATGCGTCGGTCATCCGGGCTCGGATGTATGGCGCAGCCTCTGCGGCGAGTTGGTCGCAAATTTCTATGGCTCTTTGGGTTGCTGCGCCGAAGGAGGGGTCGGCGTAGGTGTCTATCCATCCGGAATAGGGATTCGGGCGGGAGCAGCAACGGAGAATCACCTCCCCCACCCTTTGATATACCCAGAAGCATGGGAGGATTGCGGCGGCCTCCACTTCGACCGGCCCGAGGGCCAGGGATGATTCGAAGGAGGTGTAGAGGAGCGTCGTGGGAGAAGACGTGGCAGGGGCGTGGCCTTCGCCGAGATAGGATTGATGCAGGGCTTTCTCCACTACTATGCCTTCGGAGGCGAAATTGAGGAAGGCCTCGATGTGTTCGCGGCGGGGGAGCCGGGAGGCAATGTGGGCGAGAACGCGGGTGTAGTTTTCGATATACAATGAATCCTGGCGGATATAGAATAGAAATCTATCTTCGCTGAGAGAGCCATCGGCGAGTTCCTTCACGAATGGTAGCTCGAGGATTGCGTGATATATGTGCCGGGCCTCGGCCCAGGCGCTTTCGCTCCACTTCATTTGTAAGCGATTATTGCAACGTAATCGCCTTTGCCGCAGCCCTGGACCGGCCACTCGGCTTCGTCGTTCGACATGAGGGGATGTGAGGTGAGGGTCTGCCAGGCTTCGATATTCTTGAATCCGGCTGCTTCCATTGCCTTGATTTTTTCGGAGGAAGTGCGCCAGTTCGCGGCGTTGACGAGTTCGATGGGATATGGTTTTTTGGGAGCTACGCCTTCGAGGAGAGGATGCTGCCAGGTGCCCAGGGCCTTGGCGAGATTGTACATCATGCCGTATCCGCTCTCCTTGGGCACATCGATGAGGATTAGGCGACCGCCCTCGGGGAGATTCGCGAAGGCTTTATCCACCACGGGCTGAAGGGAGGAAATATAACTCGGGCTGCCGTTGAAAAGAATTGTATCGTACTTTCCACTGCCGAAGTCGCCTTCCTCGGCAGTGGTTATAGCCACATCCAATCCGCGCTTGCGCGCAATTCCGGCCATGCCTGCGGCCGGCTCGATGCCGTCGGTTATTTCGATGCCGAAGTCTTCGCGAAGGATTTTCTCGAAAAGTCCGCTGCCACAACCCACGGAGAGGATTTTGGACGAGCCTTCGAGGGTCTTGGCCACAAGCCTGGCTTCAGAGAGGAGGACGTTGGGATTTTCCATGAACCATGCGTCGTATTCCGAAGCATGTTCGTCGAAACTGTTTCTCATAAATTTATAGCGTTGAATGTCAATGATTTTAAGTCTATCATCAGGAGACGTCCCACGAGATTGGTGCTAAAGCCACACAGGAGCTTCATAACCTCGGCGGCCTGGATGGCACCTACGAGCCCCGGGAGCGGGCCGAGGACAGCTCCGGCTGCGTGGGGCATGGCCGAAAGGAGGGCTCTGTCGGGGTATAAATCGGAGTACCGAAACCCATCGATGCCGAATGTAGAGACGCGTCCTTCGAACTCGTTGATGGCCCCGTACACCCATGGCTTGCCGAGGGCGGCGGAGGTGTCGTCGATGAGGAAGCGCGTGGCGTGGTTGTCGGTGCAGTCAACGACGAGGTCGTAAGCGCCGATGATATCGGCGGCATTTTCAGGGGTCAGCCCGTCGGACCAGAGTTCGAACTTGGTATGGGACGAGAGGCCGGAAAGCCGGCGTGCCGCGACGTCGGTCTTGGGCAAACCCTCGGACAGTTCGGAATACAGAATCTGACGCTGGAGGTTGCTGATGGACACGGTGTCCTTGTCGCAGAGACCTATTGTGGCCACACCGGCAGCCGTGAGATACAGAGCCACGGGGCTGCCGAGGCCACCGAGCCCCACTATGAGCACCGAGGCGCTGCAGAGCTTGCGCTGCCCGTCGATGCCGATCTCGGGGAGCATGATCTGGCGGGAGTATCTTTCGGAAATATTCATAGCTATCAATCGAAAGTTTTGTCCCAGTCTTTCCAAACGGGTTCATAAGCTCTTCGGCGTATGGCGTCGGCCACTTCGAGGGGAGAGCGGTCGTCGCTTATCTCGAACTGCTCGAGCGACTGCGGGTAGGTACAGTAGCCACCGGGATCGGTTTTAGAGCCTGCGCTCATGGACGTAAGGCCGAGGGTCATCATGTTGTCGCGGAAGGCGGGATACTCGCGTGTGGAATATGAAATGTCGACGTCGTGGTCGAAAATTCGGAAGGCGAACGTAAGCTGAGCAAGCTCCTTGTCGGACATCACCACGTTGGGCGTGAATCCACCGGCGGCGGGGCGCATGCGCGGGAAGTTAACACTGAAGCGAGTGCGCCAATAGTTTTTCCGCAGGTAGAGGAGGTGGAGAGCCATCATGGTTACGTCGGTGCGCCAGTCTTCGAGACCGATGAGCACACCCATTCCGATTTTATGAAGGCCAGCCATGCCCATGCGGTCGAAACCATTGAGGCGCCATTCGTAGTCGGACTTCATGCCCGCGGGGTGGTAAGTCTTGTATCGGTCGCGATTGTATGTTTCCTGAAAGCAGACCACTCCGTTTAGGCCCGCCCGTGTGAGGCGGCGGTAGTCCTCGGTGGGGAGGGGCATCACCTCCATGGAAAGATTGTTGAAATAAGGGCGGCACGTGCGGAGGGCTTGCTCGAGATAGTCGGTTCCCGCCGCTTTGGGATTCTCGCCCGTAACGAGCAGGAGATTCTCGAAGGGAGCGAGGCGGCGGATTGCCTTGCATTCCTCCTCGATCTGAGCCGGGGTGAGAATAATCCGCTCGAAACGATTATGTCTGTTGAAGCCGCAATAGACGCAGGAATTGGTGCAGGAATTGGTGATATACATGGGGATGTACATGGAAATCGTTTTTCCGAATCTTTCCTGAGTATAGTGCCGGCTGAGGGCCGCCATTTTTTCGAGATAAGGGAGCGCCGCGGGCGAAACGAGGGCCATGAAATCGTCTATCCCGAGAACCTTCCGGGAAAGGGCACATTCGACGTCGGCGGCCGTCTTGGCCATTATCCTGTCGGTGGTCTCCTGCCAGGAGTATGCGCTTATAATTTCCGAAAACATCAGCCGAGGAATGAAGTTAGGGGACTGCTTGCCACGGCGAAATCGGATTTTATTCCAAGGCCGGCCTCGAAAGCTTCTCTGCCCGCCACGACAGCACCAGCAAAGGCGCGGGCCATTGCCACGGGATCGCCGGCGATGGCAATTGCGGTATTGACAAGGACGGCATCCGCGCCCATCTCCATAGCTTCAGCAGCATGGGAAGGCGCACCGAGGCCGGCATCGACAACCACCGGCACGCGGCTTTCCGCGATGATTATCTCAATCATATCCTTGACTACCATACCCTTGTTTGTGCCGATAGGGGCCGCGAGGGGCATGACAGCGGCCGTGCCTGCATCTTCGAGGCGCTTGCAGAGCACGGGGTCGGCCTGGATGTAGGGGAGGACGATGAAACCGTCCTTGGCGAGTTCTTCCGTGGCGCGGAGGGTCTCAATCGGGTCGGGAAGGAGATATTTCGGGTCGGGGTGAATCTCGAGTTTTATGAAGTTTGTTTCGAAGGCTTCGCGGGCGAGCTGAGCAGCGAGGACAGCTTCCTTAGCGTTGCGGACGCCCGAGGTGTTGGGGAGGAGCTGCACGCCCGGGAGAAGGACATGGCGGAGCATATCGTCCTCGCTGTTTGCGGTGTCGATTCTTTTGAGGGCGACGGTAACCATTTCTGAGCCGGAAGCCTTGATAGCCTCGGCCATGAGCTTGTTGGAACTGAATTTGCCGGTTCCTACAAAGAGGCGGCTGGAGAATTCCCGGCCTCCGATTGTGAGTTTTTCCATATTCTGAGTATTTCTTTTGTGATAGACATCTTGTCGAGGGCGTTGAGGACGATTCCTGACACGGCGATGCCGTTCACTCCCGTACGGGCGATAGCCGGGAGATCGTCGGGGCGTATGCCTCCTATGGCCACCACCGGTAGCCGGACACCGAGGCTGCGGCAGCGGGACATTATCCGCAGATAGCCTTCCAGTCCAAGTATGGGCGAGAGGCCTTTTTTGGTGGTGGTGAAGCGGAATGGTCCGAGGCCTATATAGTCGGCTCCGGCGTTCCATGCTTCGATGATGTCGCTCTCCGTGTTTGCCGTTGCGCCGATGATGCGTGTCGGACCGAGGATGCTCCTCGCCTCTGCGAGAGGCATGTCTTTTTTTCCGAGATGGACGCCGTCGGCACCGAGGGATTCGACCAGATGCACCCTGTCGTCGAGAATGAAGGAGGCATTGAACTTCCGGCAGAGCAGTATCATCCGCCGGGCCATGCGTGAAAAATCGTCGTCGGAGGCGTCTTTCATTCGAAGCTGCACCCATCGGCAGCCGCCACACAGAATGGCTTCGAGATCTTCGTCGGTATGGGTAATATATTGGAGTGATGTCATACTTGTTTGCCAGGCCTCGGACAGCATAGCGGCGCCTTCAAACCCCAGGAGCTCAAGCTCGCGGAGGCGCGAAAAGGACACGCCGCCCAAAGCATATACATTTTTGAGCGAGGTCGAGCTGAGAGCGGCTGAACCGAAGGCGCTCTTGTAGCCCGGTTTCGAAATACTGTCGAAAACAGGGCTGAGCGTGAGGTAGTCGAGGGCAGCGAATTGCGCGAGCTCCTCGAGAGAATGACAACTGCGGCTTACGAGCCCCTTCCATCCGTGAGGCGGGAGGGGATTGCGCATGTTAAGGTGCACTCCGCCCAGACCGTAGGCAAGGGCCAGGTCGAAGCGGTCGTGCAGAGAAAGGCGAGGATAATACTGCGGCGGGATTGCCTCGATGAGCCCGCGGAGCTCGTCGGGGCTTGCTTCGGGCTTGCGAATGTGCACACGGCTCCATCCGCAGTCGAGCAGACGGCGGATAGCCAAGGCTTCTCCCGGCCAAAAGTGTGGAGTGGTTATGGCGATGAGTTTCATCAGCCGCCGCAAACAGCAGTGATAACGGTGATATGATCTCCATCGGCAAGGAAGGTGCTGTCCCAGTCGACCTTTCTCACGACCTTATCATTTACCGCTACCGCAACTCCGTCTTTGCGCGACTGAATTTGATTGAGCAGTTCTGCAACTGTCAATTTCACGGAATCGGGGGTGTTAAATTCCTCCCGGTTTACAAATAGCTTCATAAAAATCTCCTTTCGTCAGTATTACCTGCGTCAAGTTCATAGGGTATGATCTCAGCCTCTGTTCAATGTCTGAAAAGAGACACCCCTGTTAATAATATTTTTTCGAATCGCAGCCTTCCGGCCCAAGGCAAGGATAAGGCAGCAAGTCCGGCAACAAAGTTAATACAAATAATCGATTTGAAAAATTTATTGCAAAAAAATTTTTTTGTGGAGCCGTGTCAAAAAATGATATGCATTCAGCGGGGGCGCCCGTTGTTGCCGGGGCGAGTGCCACCGGAGGGGTTTGTGGGGAATGCAGGAGTAGTGGAACCGGAGGGGACGTAGTTTCCTCCGCCCTGACTACCCCCGCCCGAAGGGGGCGTTGAGGGCCGGTTGTTCTGCGACGGACGCACGGGGCGGTTGTCGGGAAGGGGCACGGGACGCGATGGAGGGCCGAAGGCAGGGGG
>CAMWQB010000088.1 GCA_947176295.1 uncultured Porphyromonadaceae bacterium | reverse complement strand
TGTCGTACCAGGAGATAACCTTAACGAAGGTGGGAGTGAGCTGGATGCCGGCCTTCTTGTCGAAGATGGAGGTGAGGGGGCAGCCGAGGAAGTCGCTGGAAACAACGTCGTCTTCGGTGTAGCCGAGGATACCCTTGAGTTCGCCTTCGGAAGCTTCCTTCATTGCAGCGCAGATTTCTTCGTAGGTAGCAGGCTTAGCGAGGTTTACGGTGAGGTCGACAACGGAAACGTCGAGGGTGGGAACGCGCATCGACATGCCGGTGAGCTTGCCGTTGAGTTCGGGGATAACCTTACCTACAGCCTTTGCAGCGCCGGTGCTGGAGGGGATGATGTTGCCGGAAGCAGCACGGCCGCCGCGCCAGTCCTTCATGGAGGGACCGTCAACGGTCTTCTGGGTAGCGGTGGTGGAGTGAACGGTGGTCATGAGGCCTTCAACGATGCCGAACTTCTCGTTCAGAACCTTTGCGATGGGAGCAAGGCAGTTGGTGGTGCAGGAAGCGTTTGAAACGAACTGGGTGCCCTTAACGTAGGTCTTGTCGTTCACGCCGCAAACGAACATGGGGGTGTCGTCCTTGGAAGGAGCGGACATAACCACATACTTAGCGCCGGCTTCGATGTGGGCCTGAGCCTTTTCCTTGGTGAGGAAGAGACCGGTGGACTCAACAACGTATTCAGCACCAACTTCGCCCCAAGCGATTTCAGCGGGGTTCTTGCATGCGGTAACGCGGATGTGCTTGCCGTTTACGATGAGTTCGCTCTTTTCGAGGTCGTAGTCAACGGTGCCGTCGAAGTGGCCGTGCATGGTGTCATACTTGAGCATGTAAGCCATGTAGTCTACGGGAAGGAGGTCGTTGATTGCGACAACCTCGATGTCGTCGCGCTTGGTGGATGCACGGAAGACGAAGCGACCGATGCGGCCAAAGCCATTGATACCAATCTTTGTCATGATTCTTGTGTTTATTTAAAAGAAACTTGTTGTGTATATGTGTTTTATCGTTGAGGTGCGGCATGGACGAGCTTCCGCTCCCATACCGAGTGCAAAATTAGTGAAAAATTTCTGTATTTCAATCCTCGGGAGCATAAAATATTATTAAAATTTTCAATACCCTCGGGATAGGCCGGGGAGTCATTTGATGTCTTCCCAGCTCACGTCTTCGATTTGTTCTTCGACGATGGTCTGTTTTGTGGTGCCTTCCTCGGTTCGGGTCGTGGTTTCGACGGTGATTTCCTCGAAGGCTATGTACTCGCCGGTGTCGGCGTCGATTTTCTTTTTTCGCGCGGGGGCCTGAGGCTCGGCTTGGCCGCGGGCGTCGGAGAAGCCTGCAGTGCGACGGAAGTCGTCGACCCGCTGCTGCCACTGGCGGCGCATACGGCGCACGCCGAGGGCTGCCCGCACCAGAGGCACGACAATAAAGTAGATGATGAGAAAAAGTAGTAGAAGTCCTATCAGGCTCATTGGCAGGGAGTGGAAAGCCGTCGGAGCGGCGCCGTCATTCGATGTGGCGCCGACGGGCGAATGATATGACGAAATAGAGGAGAATGCTCCACATGAGGCCCGACACACCGTAGATGACAACGAAAAAGGCGGAGCCTAAAATGAGAACGTATCGACTGAAGTTCTCGCGGAGCTCGAAGTTTTTAAATTTAAGAGAGTACATGGGGAAATTCCCGACCATGGCGGCGCACATGGCGAGAACGAGGAGTACGCACACGGCTGTGCCCGGATAGGAGTAGCGTTCGATCCATGCAGCTGCGCCTATCCAGAAGATTGCGTTGGCGGGGATGGGCAGTCCGCGGAAACTTGTGGTCTGGCGCGTGTCGTTGTTGAATTTTGCCAGACGAAGGGCGCCGAAGGGCGCCAGAAGCAGGGCCGAGTAGGCGAGCCATGCGTTTTCGGGTGCGGCCTTGGTGTGCATGATGTTGAGCAGCATCATGGCCGGAGCCACGCCGAAGCTCACGAGGTCGGAAAGCGAGTCGAGGTCCTTGCCCAGAGGCGAAAAGGCCTTGAGAAGCCGGGCCGAAGCTCCGTCGCAAAAGTCGAAGAGAGCCGCTGCGGCAATGGATATCCAGCAGCAGTGCAGCCCGGTGAGGGGGCCGAAGGGTTCTGAGATATGGAAGGCGAAAAACACGGCCACGCACCCCGAGAGAAGGTTGAGGCAGGTGATCGTGTTCGGTATATAGTTCTTTACGGAAAATGCCATTTGGGGGGGGGTGGTGGTAAGATGGTGCGCTCAGGGGCGGAGACGGCCTACGACCGTTATGCCGCCGGTGGTTTTATCGCCGATTTTGGTGCAGATTTCGGTTCCGAGCGGAAGGTAGAGGTCGATGCGCGAGCCGAATTTGATGAAGCCCATGTGGTCTTCGATAGAGGCTTCGTCGCCGGGTTCGGCGTAGGTAACGATTCTGCGGGCGAGAGCTCCGGCAATCTGGCGCATCAGCACGAGCTGTCCTTCGGGCGTGCGGATAACGACGGTGGAACGCTCGTTTTCCGTGCTCGATTTGGGCAGATAGGCGGCCATGAAGCGCCCGGGATGGTGCTTGGTGAATATTACTTCTCCGTCGACGGGAAACCAGTTGGCGTGGACGTTGAGCACGCTCATGAACACCGAAAGCTGGATGCAGCGGCATTTGAGATATTCGGGCTCGTATACTTCTTCGAGGGCAACGACCGTTCCGTCGGCGCTGGAGACGACTACGTTCTTGCGCGAGCCTTCGAAGTGGCGCCTGGGGGAGCGGAAGAAATTTACCAGAAAGAAATAGCACACCCCGCAGACGGCCGACACGACACAAGCTATGGCGATGGGGTGGACCCACAGCCACAGAGGCGCGACGATTATGAGAATCACGATGGCGGCAACGATGAGAATCCGATTGCCCTCGTGGTGGATTTTTACTTTCATCAGTCAGAGAATCGTGGACACGATGGGAGAGCCCGCGTGCCGATGTGCGGATTGTTGAGTGTGCAAATATACGTTTTTATTTTTAGTTATCCCAATCTGCGGCGTTTTTTTTAAAATTTTATTATATGTCGTCAGCGTCCGAGTGTCTTGCTCCCGTCGGGGCGGATGTATATTCCGCGGGCCGGGGGCGCGGAAAGGCGGCGTCCCTGCAGGTCGAAGAATATTTCGGGCCGAGTGCCGGCAGATACGTTTTCGACGCCTGAGGTGTCGGCGATTTTGCGGAGCCCGAAGACGCGCCATTCGTAGATGCTGAAGCCATAAGTCTCGAGGGCGCGCTTGTCGCAGCAGAGGCGCACGCGAGATGCTGCCACGGGCGCGAATTCTATATATTCATTTCCACCCTTGGCGTTTGTGACGGCGTGGATTTCGCTCCAGTTCTCGCCGTCGGTGCTTGCCTCTATGCGGTATTGCCGGGCGTATGCGCCTTCCCATAGGATTTCCATGCGGTTGATTTCGAACTTCTCCTCAAGGTCTATGGCGATCCACTGCTTGTCGGACCAGTCGCTTTCCCAGCGGGTGGATACGTTTCCGTCGTTTACGAACGAGGCTTTGTTGCCGTCGCGGACGGAGGATGCCGTCGCAGCCTTATTCAAGGCGAGATTTGCGTCGCGGAGAGCAAGGACGTTGACCGTGGCGTGGGCGAGAGGCCCGAACTTGACGGTGTAGACGCCCGGCGTGGACGATGTGAACAGACCGCTTTCGGGGTCGTAAGAGGCCTTGTCGGTGGGCTGTCCATCGCTGTCGCTTATGGCGATTTCGAGGCCCGAGCCTGCGTAGGTGCGGCATGGAGCGCCAAACTGGTTGAGCGGAGTGGCCGTGAGGCGAGCGCTCTCTCCTTCGATTATGCTGAGATTGGTTGCGGATAGTTCTATTCCGGCCACACGCTCGCTTTCGTTGACGAAGACGGATGCCGATGTGGCGATGCCTCCGCTTGAAGTGGCCGTAATGGTGTATTGGCCATAATCCAACGGAGTGAAGCCTCCGGCTGCGAATTCCGCGGCCTTGTCGGAGTTCCATTTCACTTCGGCTTCGCGTATATTGCCTGAGAGAGTATAGGCCCGTGGTTCGAGGGCTACGAAGCTATGCTGGTCGGCCACGGGCGGAAGGCTGAAGTCTATGCCGACAATATCGTCGGGGCCTGTCGTGGCGTCCAGGCCGTAGATGCTCAGCTCGTGGATGGAGTAGCCCCATACGGTGGCGCGCCGGCGTCCGTGGATGCGCACATATCGCCCGCGAGCGCCCACGATTGTTTCGCGGATGCCGGGGCCGGAAGCTGTCTCGGGTGTGATGGATGTCCATTCGCCGTCGGCAGGCACGTTTACGGTGCGTGTCTGCCCGGCGTAGTCGCCTGTATGAGTGGTGATGACACACCCGTCCGGCGCTATTTCAACATCGTATGCCGCTGCGTATGCCGCTTCCCAGTTGATGTTCACACGCGATATGAAGCAGTCAGCACCGAGGTCGAGCATAATCCACTCGTCGTCGGTATGAGTGCTCCCCCAGCGGGTGGAGAAGTTGCCGTCGTTCACGTTCTCAGGGAGGCAACTACCGTTTTCGGCGCTTGAGCCTATGGCTGTGACCGCGGCGGAGATAAGCGGCATAGGAGGTGTGATGAAGATCGAGGCTGATGCAATTGCATCGGGGGCGGCGGCGCTTATTGTGAAGCGGCCGGCGCGCAGGGGAGTGAACGTAGCGGAGATGTTTTCGGAAGTGCCGCCGTTGACATCGCTTATAGTCCATGAGGCATCGGTCCGGACGGTTTCCGTGCCGTATTGGTCTGTGGTAATGAGAGCAAGCGAGAGCGGTGTTCCGGCCTCGAGTAAGTCCGGAAGCCCTTCTATTCGTGCCGACTGTACTTCCGGCCTGTCGTTCACCACGAAGCTGAGCGATGTTTCGATTTCGCCGCTATGGAGAGTGAGGTCGAATGTCGTGCCTCGTTTGGCTGCGGCATTGATTGTGAGGCGCGTTCCGTTGAGCGAGGCCGGAGCTCCGGCAGAGAGCGACAATTCAGCAGGCTCGCCGGAGATAGCCGCTCCGTATTGGTCGAGAAGGCGCGATGAAATTATTGTCGAGCTGCCGGGAGGCAATACATCACCCTCCGACGAGATGGCCTCGATGGATGCGGGATGCGCCGGCCCGGTGAAGACCGTGAGGCGTCGGGGAGGCGCCTGAACCGTTCGTATCGTTGCCCCCGTGGCGTCCATGAAGCGCACGGCGCGGTCTCTCTCGTCGGGATTGTAGACCATGAATATGCGGTCGGAGCCCTTCACGCAGGCCTGCGCGGTGGGGATATCGGCGTATATGCTGAAGTCGGGCTCGCCCCATGTGAGGTGGCTGTGGGTTGCGAAGTATGATATGTGGCCGGTGCTCACGGCTTTAGCGATGTGGAGGCCTTCGCGCCATGCTCTTGCAAATATGCTTGCGGCCAGCTGAGGGTCCGTCCGTTGGAGGTAGGCGAGGACAACATTGCCCCAGTCGTTGAGGGCCAGAGGTTCGATGGTTTCGCCACTGTCGGAGTTGGCGGTGGGTTCGAACCATTTGTGCGAGTATGAAGAGTTGGCGCCCGACATAAGGTCGCGATAGGCCCAGGCCACAAAATCCGTGTCCCACGACAGATAGTCGAGCGCCGGAGAAATAGGCATCCATTGGATGCCGTGCATGAACAGCGGGTCGCCGCCGAACCAGGTCCACCAGCCTATACCCTTGCCGGTGATGTTGGAATTGTAAGCGTAAGGATACTCCTCGTAGTTATAGTTGCCGGAGAGGTTGCCTTTGCCGGCCCATGGCTCCCGGCCGCCGGCATTTGCCGTTCGTGGCGCATCGACGTCGTACCAATATTCTCGTGTGGCGCGGGCCTCGGTGTTCCATCCGAAGAGGCCGGCGTCGCGCATTTCTTTATTGCCGAGGGCCACTCCGAGGAGATATACTCCTCCCCAGCCCTGCATGGCTTCGGAAGTCGATTCCTGGCCGTTGCCGTTGTCGTTCCCGGCATCGCCCATACCCCCGGCCCAAGAGTGGCCGCACCAGGGGTCGAGAGTGCGCATGAAGGGGAAGCGCTTGTCGGTTTTGTCCCAGTTCGCATAGTCTTTGGCTATGAGCGTGAGTAGCTCGCCGTACATGGCGGCGAAGTCCGCATCTTCAAGGCAAAGGAGGGCAGCCGCATAGGTGAAGTAGCCGTAGTGGAAGTGATGGTCGTTGAAGGCGTCGGAGTCGTAAGACACGTCGAAGCCGAGCATGGCGCCCCAGCGGGGATAATAGCTGAAAAAGAACGTGTTTTCGCCCGGTGTATACGTCAGCCAGTTTTCGAAGGCTTCGCGCAGGCGCTTCCTTGAGGTTTCGTAGATTTCCGTTTCTCCCGTTTCTTTGGCAAACATCATGTTCAGGGCCATCTGGGTGAGGCCCTTGCCGCCCCAATACGTGTCGCCTCCGAAGCTACCGGCCGAGGCGTAGTTTTGCATCAGTTCGTGCATGATTCGGCTGTCGTAGCCGTCGTTGGGGGTGTTTCCTTCGGCGGGAGGGGCGAAGGTCGGAAGCATGCCCGAGAAGCGATAGGAATAGCCAAACTCGCCGGAGGAAGACGTGGCCATTTTCAGACGGCCGCGTGGGGTGAGATATGAGCCGCCGGCGTCGAAGCTGAGATCAGCACCCGGGAGAGCGTATTTGTAAGCGTGAGGCAGGAATCCTTGCATCACGGGAGCTTCTGCCGACGGGTCGCGCAGGTTTTCTGCGTCGACTGTCCACGTGGTGGATAGCCGCGAGGAGTTATCGTCGAAGTTCCAGCTCACGGATGTGGCGCGAGGCACGGATGTGGCATAGCTGTCGAAGGCAGCCAGGTCGGCCTCAGTGCGCAAAATGGCTACCACGAGCCACGGGCAGCCGGAATCGAATTGCAGAGCGCCGTCGACCATTCGGGAGCGAGCTCCTTGCGGGAAGTAGAGGCCGTAGAGGTCGGAGCCTATGCGGATGCCTGCACGGGAGGCGCTTTCTTCGAAGAGCACCGGCGCTTCGCTGAAGCGAATGGTTGGCGTCATATCATCGCCGAATTCAAACCACGTGAAGGGTGAGCCATGTGCGGCCGTGATGCGCATCTGAGCTGAGCCCTCGGCGTTTGGCATGCGGAGCACTACGTCCCAGTCGTGCCAGTCGGCGGCGATAGTGGCATCCGCTTTCCATCGGAAGGCGCCCACGTTGATATTAGTGCGGGATTTCAGTTCTTTTCCGGCGTCGGCCCAATAGGAGGGATAATTTATCTGCACTCCATCTTCGGAGGTGCGCAACATGGCCGGGTAGCTCCAGAGCGCTCCGCTGTAGCGGCTTGCGAGAACATCTGTCCACCAGTCGTTTGTTGGAATCGGTCGCCCGGGCACGTCGATCCCGCCGGAAGGTATGGCCGGGAGTTCGTCGACATACAGTCTGCGCGAAAGCATCTTGGATGCATTGAAGCCTGCATGCTCGTCGGTCGCGGCTTTGTAAGCCGGAGGTTCCGAGGCGTAGGAGGCCGCCCCCGAGGTGATGATTGATTGGGCGGTGGCGGTATGGGCTGCCAGGCCTATAGCAAGAATCGCGGACATCGCGCACGCCGCACGGAGTGCTTTTGACACATTCAGTATTGTCATGGTGGCAAGATGTTAAGGGTAAGGATTTTTAAGGCTTTATGCCCCGGCGTTCAGCGTCAGGG
>CAMWQB010000087.1 GCA_947176295.1 uncultured Porphyromonadaceae bacterium | reverse complement strand
TTAGAGGGTGAGGGGGGCGAGGGGGAGGTCCCAGGCTTGTGCGACGGCGGGGTAGACTACGAGGCCGTCGGTGATGTTTACGCCTTGGGCGAGGCCGCTATCTTCCTTGCATGCTTGCTTCCAGCCTTTGTCGGCGAGCTTGATTGCATAGGGGAGAGTTGCGTTGGTGAGGGCGAGTGTGGATGTGGATGGGACTGCGCCGGGGATGTTTGCTACGGCGTAGTGGAGGATGCCGTCGACGGTGTATACGGGGTCGGCGTGGGTTGTGGGGTGGGATGTTTCGAAGCATCCGCCCTGGTCGATCGCGACGTCGACCATTACTGTGCCGGGGCGCATGAGCGGGAGCATGTCGGCGGTGATGAGATGCGGTGCTTTTGCGCCGGGGATGAGTACGGAGCCGATGACGAGGTCGGTGGAAGGGAGCTCCTGCTCGATGTTGTGGCGGGATGAGAATAGGGTCTTGACGTTTGCGGGCATCACTTCGGCGAGGTGACGGAGTGTGGGGAGGGATATGTCGGTGATTGTAACGTCGGCACCGAGGCCTGCGGCCATGAGGGCGGCGTTACGGCCGACGACGCCTGCTCCGAGGATGAGGACTTTTGCGGGTTTAACGCCTGGGACGCCACCGAGGAGGATTCCGCGACCTCCCTGAGGCTTTTCGAGGAAGCGAGCGCCTTCCTGGACGGACATGCGTCCGGCGACTTCGCTCATGGGGATGAGGAGTGGGAGGCCTCCGTGGGGGCCGATGACTGTCTCGTAGGCGATGCATGTTGCTCCGGAGGCGATCATTGCTTCAGTGAGCTCGCGGTCGGATGCGAAGTGGAAGTATGTGAAGAGGAGCTGTCCTTTCTTGACGAGGGGGTATTCGGGGGCGATGGGCTCTTTGACTTTTACGATCATGTCGGCGATTGCGTATGTTTCTTCGATTGAGGAAAGAATCTTTGCGCCGGCCTTGATGTATTCGCTGTCGTCGAATCCGCTACCGCAGCCGGCGGATGTCTGGACGTAGACTGTGTGGCCGTGACGGATGAGCTCGCGGACGCCTGCGGGGGTCATTGCAACGCGGTTTTCGTTGTTCTTGATTTCTTTAGGAATTCCGATAATCATAAGATTTCCCAGAGGGTGTTAGATGGTTAGTGTAGATTTAGGGTTAAGTTTTTCACGGTGGCTCCCGGGAGCCGCTCTAAAGGTACGTATTTTTTGTGGAAAGGAGGCTTAAAAGGAGCAAAAAAGCGGTGGAAAAATGTGTTTCAATAGCTGCGCGATTGTGTTACAAATGTGTAACAGATGCAATTTTTATGCAACATGTAACAATGTTGTAACAATTTGTTACAAAAATAGTACATTGAAAATCAACTAATTGAGAAAAGATTGAATGAAAATTCGTGAATTAACATTTGTTAGCATTAAAAACTTGCATATGGTTGAAGGAGGGAGTAATTTTGAGCGTCGAACAACAAAAGACGACACAAAACAAACATAAAAATTCATCCTAAAAAACTAAGAAAATATGGCAAGCGCAAAATTCCAATCGAACCTTATGAGTCTTCAGAATAATCTTCTGAATTTCGCATACATGCTGACGTCGAACCGCGATGACGCATACGATCTTCTTCAGGACACGACGCTGAAGGCTCTGGACAATGAAGAAAAGTATACGGAGGGCACGAATCTGAAGGGCTGGCTCTTCACGATAATGCGCAATATTTTCATCAACAACTACCGTCGGACATCTCGTGCGGCCACGATCGTGGACACGACGGATAATCAGTATCTGATCAACCTTCCGGCCGAGGCAGCCTCGGAAACACCTGACGGGACCTACACGGCCAACGAAATCACCGCAGCTATCAATGCATTCTCCGAGGAATACCGCAAGCCGTTCTCGATGCATGTAGCGGGCTACAAGTATGAGGAGATAGCAGAGGAAATGGGACTTCCCCTGGGGACGGTGAAGAGCCGCATCTTCTCGGCGCGCAAGCGCCTCCAGGAGCGTTTCGCCGACTATCGCTAAAAAGCTGCGCTTGCCAAAAGAGATATTGGAGGCCGCGTCCGGAAGGATGCGGCCTCCTTTTTCTTGCATATATTGGGGGAATTTTGTAATTTTGGGGAACTAAAAACGAACTTTACTACCCTTCCCCTCCTATAGAACCATATGGATATGAACCGGCACAGATATTGTGTGATAATGTGCGGCGGCATCGGCAGCCGCTTCTGGCCTTACTCGCGCGAGGAGCGCCCGAAACAGTTTATAGATTTTTTAGGGACGGGCCGTACGCTGCTTCAGATGAGCTACGACCGGATCCGGACGGTTGTTCCGTCGGAGAATGTGATAATCCTGACGAACAGCCGGTATGTGGACCTTGTGCGCGAGCAGCTCCCTGAGCTCGGGGAGGACCAGATACTTGCGGAGCCTGCCCGTCGAAACACGGCGCCGTGCATAGCATGGGCAGCGTGGCACATCGCTGCGCGCGACCCTCAGGCATCGATGATCGTGACTCCGAGCGACCATGTGATAACGCGGGAGGCGGAGTTCGAGCGCTCGATCCGCGCTGGCTTTGAATTTGTGGAGGGCCGCGATGCTCTTCTGACGCTCGGCATCGCGCCGACGCGACCTGAAACGGGCTATGGCTACATCCAGGTGGGCGAGCACGTGGAGGGGGAGATAAGCCGGGTGAAGACTTTTACGGAGAAGCCGGACCTTGAGCTTGCGAAGGTGTTTCTGTCGACGGGCGAGTTTTTCTGGAATTCGGGAATTTTCCTGTGGAGCGCGGAGAGCATCCGGAAGGGTCTGCGGGAGAATGCGCCTGATATTGCGGCGGTGTTCGATGCTACGGATGCGGCGACGTATCTGGAGGTGGGCCGAGAGCGCGAGTTTATCGCGGGGGCTTTTCCTTCGTGCGTGAGCATTTCGGTGGACTTTGCCGTGATGGAGAAGGCAGCGAACGTGTTTGTGGAGACGGTGCACTTCGGGTGGAACGACCTTGGGACGTGGAGCGCGCTCTACGATATGTCGCCGAAGAATGCGGATGCAAACGTGACGCAGAACTGCCGAGTGCTGTCGTATAATTCGCACGGGAATATTTTTGCGGTGCGCGGAGAGAAGCTAATCGTGGTGGACGGACTAGAGGATTACATCATCGCTGATGCTGACGGTGTGCTCCTGATCTGCCCGAAGGCGCGTGAGCAGAAGATAAAGCAGATGGTGAACGACGCCAAGGTGAAGTATGGCGAGAAGTATCTGTGAGAGAGATTTTTTTTGAAAGTTTTCCAATATACAAACATTTACAATAACAACGAGATAGAAAAGATATGTCAGTTTCTCCTGAAAATATAGTGTCGCAGGGGGTTGCCGATGCGGTGAAGGCTCTCTACGGCATAGAAGCCGAGGCGTCGACGATAGTGCCTCAGGCAACGCGCAAGGAATTCGAGGGCAACCTTACGGTGATGGTGTTTCCGTTTGTGAAGGCAGCGCGGAAGGCTCCGGAGGCTGTGGGCACGGAAATCGGGCAATGGCTTGTGGAGAATGTAGGGGCTGTGAGCCGCTTCAATGTAGTGAAGGGCTTCCTGAACATTGTGATAACCCCTACATTCTGGAACGGTGTGCTCGAGCACATTGAGGCGAGCGAGAACTACGGGCACAAGGCGGCGGACGAGAGCAGTCCGCTGGTAATGGTGGAGTATTCGTCGCCGAACACGAACAAGCCTCTGCACCTGGGCCACTTGCGCAATATTCTCTTGGGCTACAGTCTGTCGAAGATTCTTGCGGCCTGCGGCAACAAGGTGGTGAAGACGAATATCGTGAACGACCGCGGCATCCACATCTGCAAGAGCATGCTTGCATGGCAGAAGTGGTTTGACGGGAAGACGCCTGAGAGCGGGAAGGTGAAGGGCGACCATCTTGTGGGCGACTGCTATGTGGCTTTCGACCAGCACCTGAAGGCTGAGGTTGCGAAGCTGATGGCCGAGGATCCGAGCCTGGACAAGGAAAAGGCTACCGCGGCTTCGGCTCTGATGACGGAGGCGCGCGAGATGCTTCGGAAGTGGGAGGCCAAGGACCCTGAGGTGCGTGCTCTGTGGAAGCGCATGAACGAGTGGGTGTATGCCGGCTTTGACGAGACATACAAGCGCATGGGTGTGGATTTCGACAAGATCTACTATGAGTCGGAAACCTATCTCGAGGGCAAGGAAAAGGTGCTGGAGGGTCTGGAAAAGGGTGTTCTCTACCGTCGCGAGGATGGCTCGGTTTGGGCAGACCTCAAGGGCGACGGGCTGGACGAGAAGCTGCTGCTGCGCTCGGACGGGACGTCGGTGTATATGACGCAGGATATCGGGACGGCTAAGCTCCGCTTCCGCGACTATCCTATAGACAAGATGATATATGTTGTGGGCAATGAGCAGAACTACCACTTCCAGGTGCTGTCGATTCTGCTTGACCGCCTGGGCTTCTCGTGGGGCAAGGACCTTGTGCACTTCTCCTACGGGATGGTTGAACTGCCTGAGGGGAAGATGAAGAGCCGCGAGGGCACGGTGGTTGACGCTGACGACCTGATGGCTAAGATGGTGGGCACGGCTGCTGAGGTGTCGGAGGAGCTTGGAAAGCTCGATGGCATGAGTGAGCAGGAGCGTGCGGACATCGCTGAAATGGTGGGCCTCGGTGCGCTGAAGTATTTCCTTCTGAAGGTGGACCCTCGGAAGAATATCACGTTCAATCCTCGGGAGTCGATAGATTTCAACGGCAATACGGGCCCGTTTATCCAGT
Source organism: uncultured Porphyromonadaceae bacterium (assembly GCA_947176295.1). Classification (GTDB taxonomy): domain Bacteria; phylum Bacteroidota; class Bacteroidia; order Bacteroidales; family Muribaculaceae; genus CAG-873. The sequence goes on along the minus strand of CAMWQB010000087.1, from coordinate 2,907 downwards.
ATACGTATGCGCGCATCCGGTCGGTGCTTCGCCGTGCCGAGGAGGCGGGCTATGCTCTGACGGGCTATGGCGCGGCTGAGCCTAACGAGCGTGAGGTGGCTCTGATCCAGCGCCTCTCGGACTATCCGGGCATTGTCGAGGAGGCGGGCCGGAGCTACTCGCCGGCGCTGATCGCAAACTATGTGTATGACCTTGTGAAGCAGTATAACCAGTTCTACCATGAGTGTCCGATTCTGAAGGAGGAGGATGCGGCGGTGCGCGCTCTGCGTCTCGCTATCAGCGATGCGACGGCCCGTGTGGTGAAGGACGGTATGGACCTTCTGGGTATCCGTGTTCCCGAACGGATGTGATTTTTTTCGGAATAATAACTAAACATACTATACGGCTATGCAAAACTACAACTACAACGGAGGGTCGGCGGTTGCGTCGCTGACTTCGGCCGTGATGAAGCGTGTGTATCTGAAGATGACACTTGGCCTTCTGCTGACGGCTTTTACGGCGCTCTACTGCGCATCGACTTCTTTTATCCATTTCTATCTGACGCATTCGTGGCTGATGTGGGTGCTGGTGATCGCTGAGTTCGGCATCCTGTTCGGGCTGAGCGGGGCTATCCGCAAGATGGGCAATGCTGCGGGGTCGGCGCTGTTCTATATCTTCAGCGTGATAAACGGGATGATGTTCTCGACGCTGTTTCTGATGTATAGCCCTGCGGCGATGGTGAAGACGTTCTTTATCACTGCGGGGACGTTCGGGGCGATGAGCGTGTACGGCTATTTCACGGACCGGGATCTGAGCCGGATAGGGTCGATCCTCGTGATGGCTCTTTTCGGGCTTATCATTGCTATGGTTGTGAATATTTTCCTGAAGTCGAGCGGGCTTGACTGGGTGATAAGCATCGTGGGTGTGATCATCTTCGTGGGCCTGACGGCGTGGGACACTCAGCAGGTGAAGACGATGGCGCAGTATGCGTCGCCTGAACAGGCCGGTAGCCTCGCGATTATGGGGGCTCTGAATCTGTATCTGGATTTCCTGAATCTTTTCCTTTTCCTTCTGAGAATCTTCGGAGGGTCGAGGGATTGATTTGCGACGGCGGCCTTTCCTTTGGTGGCGCCGCAGGTTGGAGTTATCGCCTTTAGGCGCTTGCGATAGCAAGACCACCTGCTCTCCATTCCTTTGGCTACGTGCCGGAGGCACGTCCCTACTGACGGGTGGGGAATTGGATTAATTTGATATGCGTGAACGTTATTTGCAGATAATCAGACTTGGCTGGCCCATTCTAGTGGGCCAGCTTGGTATGATTTTCGTGGGTTTCGCGGATAATATCATGGTTGGACGCTATTCGACTGAGGCGCTTGCGTCGGCTTCGTTTGTGAATAATGTGTTCAATATCGCGATTCTTGCGTGTATCGGGTTTACGTATGGTATCACTCCTGTGATCGGTGCTCTTTTTGCGAAGGGCGACGATGCCGGCATCGGGGCTGAGATGAGGGCTTCGGTAGAGGTGAATATTGTCTATGCACTCTTGATTACGGCGTGTATGGGCGGGCTTTATTTTGCTCTACCTCTTCTGGGCCAGCCGGAGGAGCTGCTGCCTCTGATAAGGCCTTATTTTCTGACGTGTCTTGCGGGTGTTTTGCCTGTGGGGCTCTTCAATGTGTTTTCTCAATGGAGCTATGGGGTGAATGATACGAAGACGCCGACGGCGATTGTTCTCGTGGCTAACGGGCTGAATGTGGTGGGGAACTATGCGTTGATATACGGGCACTGGGGGATGCCGGAGCTTGGCCTGACGGGTGCGGGCTTGAGCACGCTTGTGTCGAGGCTGCTTTGTCCGGTGGTGATGTACGGGGTGTTCAGGCGCGGGCGTCGTGCTGCGGGGTATCAGCGGGCATATCTCTCCGGGCGGCTGACGTGGGGAAAGGCTCTGCGGGTGGTGAGGGGTTCGCTTCCGCTGTCGCTGCAGATGGCTTTCGAGACGGGTGCTTTCTCGGGTGCTGCTATCATTGCGGGATGGCTTGGGGCTGTGGCTCTTGCGTCGTTCCAGATTATTATCGTTGTGGGGATGCTTGGGTTCTGCATCTATTATTCGATAGGGTCGGCCACGAGTGTGCTTGTGGCGCATGCTGCGGGTAGGGGTTCGGGCCGGGAGATGCGCCGGATGGCGTGGGCGGGGTATCATGTGATGCTGGGTGTGATGTGTGTGTCGAGCCTTGTGTTTTTGTTGTGCGGACGAGGGCTGATGGGTGTGTTTACGGACGATGTGCGTGTGCTTGAGCTATCGTATACGTTGATTTTGCCTCTGGTGCTGTATCAGCTCGGGGATGCGACGCAGATAAGTTTTGCGAATTCGCTTCGGGGGACGGGGCATGTGGTGCCGATGTTCTGGATTGCGCTGGTGAGCTATATGGTGGCTGGGCTGCCGTGTACTTATCTTTTTGCTATTCCGTTCGGGTGGGGGCTGGTGGGGATTGTGTTGAGTTTTTCGGTGAGCCTTTTCCTTGCGGGAGCTTTGTTTCTTGTGTCGTTCCTGCGGGCTACGGGCGGGCAGGACGCGCGGTGATTGAGAATACTCTTTTTTGGGTATTGCCGGCGGGGGCTGGTGTTTGTAATTTTGCGGTGTTGAACCACAGGGCCGGGGGAAATGATTGTCCCGGTAAAATAGAAGAATTGTTTTGTGAAAAAAGAAAGGCCGTGTCGGAAAAGACACGGCCTTCTTTAGTAAAGCCTTCGGGGGATTAGTTGAGGGCTTTTGTGAGGTTGTAGTTAGCGAATTCGAGGTCGTTCGCGGCTTTCTGAGCGAGGGCAGAGTCGAGGCGGATTGCCTGACGGAGGTTGCTCGTGAGCATTGATTCGTTGTTGGTGCGGGCTCCTACGATTGCCATGAGGTAGTATGTGGTTGCGTCGGGT
>CAMWQB010000086.1 GCA_947176295.1 uncultured Porphyromonadaceae bacterium | reverse complement strand
CGACATAGAATATCTATTGAACAAGCGTGGCTCGCTGCGCCTGAAGGCCTACAACCGCTACAACGACCAGAACTACTACCTGCGGACTGCCCAAACCACTCAGGGGGTGGGAATTATGTTCCGCAAGGATTTCGACAACCTTTTCAGTTTTTTCCACCGCTCCAAAAAGAAGCAGTCGCCGGCCAAGGCCGAAGATCCTGCAGCGACTGACAGCATAAGGACCCAAGAGCCTGCCCGACAATGAATATACTCAATTACATATCCTCCTTCCTGAGCGACTACGTGCTTGTGGTCGTGCTACTGATAACGGCTGTCTATTTTACTTATGCCACGGGCGGGGTGCAATTCAGATTCGCCGGGGAGATGTGCAGGCTGCTCGTGCGGTCGGGGGCGTCGAGCGTCGACCGCAGGAAGGGCCACGGCCACGGATCGGCGTCCGTTACGGGCTTTCAGGCGTTTATGGTGAGCATAGCGAGCCGTGTGGGCACGGGAAATCTTGCCGGTGTGGCCACTGCCATCGCCCTCGGAGGAGCGGGGTCGATATTCTGGATGTGGGTGATAGCTCTTCTCGGAGCGGCCTCGGCATTCGTGGAGTCGACGCTTGCCCAGCTGTTTAAGGAAAGAGACCCGGAGGCCGGGAAAGGAGGGGCTACGTTCCGCGGAGGACCCGCATACTACATTCTGAAGGGAACGGGAGGAAAGCTGTGGGCAGGGACATTTGCGGTGCTGATTACGATAACCTTCGGTCTTGCTTTCAACTCCGTGCAAGCCAATACGATTGCTGATGCTTTCGGGGAAGCTTTCGATATTCCGAGAGTAGCGACGGGCGCGGCGCTGACCATCCTTACCCTGCTGATAACATGGGGCGGCATCCGCAGTATCGCTCGCTTCAGCCAATGGGTTGTGCCGGTGATGGCTGTGGCCTATATCCTATTGGCTCTTTTTGTGATATGCACTAATCTGGCGAAGATTCCGGAGGTGTTCGGATTGATATTCGAGGAAGCCTTCGGAGCGCAGCAGGCCCTGGGCGGTACGCTCGGGATGGCGCTGGTGATGGGGACCAAGAGAGGTCTGTTCAGCAACGAGGCCGGCGAGGGCTCGACGCCTAACGTGGCGGCTACGGCATCGGTGAGCCATCCTGTGAAACAAGGCCTTATCCAGGCACTCGGGGTGTTTACGGACACGCTTCTGATTTGCACGTGCACGGCTCTGATAATCCTCTGCTCGGGGGTATACGCCAACGGGGAGACAACGGCCAACGGGATTGTGCTGACGCAGCAGGCCCTCGAGCTTGAGACGGGCGGGCGTGGCCTTGGGGAAACATTCGTGGGTGTGGCGATCTTTTTCTTCGCCTTTACGAGCATCGTGGCGAACTACTACTACGGCGAAACGAATCTCCGCTTCCTGCTGGACAAGATGTGGCTTGTGAAAGTGTACCGTCTGGTTGTGGGGGCGATGGTGTTTATAGGGTCGATGTCGTCGCTGACGGCGGCCTGGGCTTTCGCCGATATTACTATGGCTCTGATGACGCTATGCAATGTTGCGGCACTGTTTGTGCTCGGGAAGTGGGCGCTGATATGCCTGGAGGATTACAAAATCCAAAAGAAACGCGGAATAGACCCGACCTTCCACTCCACAACCATACCTGAGCTGGGTAAGGCAATCGAAGTGTGGGATTAAGACCGTATCCCCCAATATTTGTTAAGGCAGGGTCTAAGAGCCCTTGAGCCACTCGGCGGAGGAGGCGTCGGAAGGCATGCGCCAGTCGCCTCTCGGGGAGAGGCATACGCTGCCTACCTTGGGCCCGTCGGGGAGGCATGAGCGCTTGAACTGCTGGGCGAAGAACCGACGGAAGAAAACACGGAGCCACTTGGCGATGACTTCATCGGAGAATTCGCCGGCGAAGGCTTTCCGGGCCATATAATATATGCGCCCTGGGGTGAAGCCGTAGCGAAGGGTATAATACAGGAAAAAGTCATGGAGGTCGTAGGGTCCGACGAGATCTTCGGTCTCCTGGGCTATTTTGCCGTCGGAGGTGGGAGGAAGGAGTTCGGGGCTCACGGGGGTGTCTATCACGTCGAGCAGGGCTGCGCGACAAGCGTGGCTGTCGACGGTGTCGGCGAAATATTTTGTGAGATGGCGGACAAGGGTCTTGGGCACGCCTGAATTTACGCCGTACATCGACATATGGTCGCCGTTGTAAGTGGCCCATCCCAAGGCGAGCTCCGAGAGGTCGCCGGTGCCGAGCACCATGCCACCGAGGCGATTTGCGAGGTCCATGAGGATCTGTGTTCTTTCGCGGGCCTGGGAATTTTCGTATGTTACGTCGTGGACGTCGGGGTTCTGACCGATATCGGAGAAGTGTTGCTTGACGGCAGGGACGATGGAGACTTCATATAGGCTGACGCCAAGGGTCTCCATAAGCGTAACGGCATTGCGATGGGTGCGTCCTGTGGTGCCGAATCCGGGCATGGTAACGCCTGTGATGCCTTTGCGGTCGAGGCCAAGCGAATCGAAAGCCCGGCAGGCTACGAGGAGGGCGAGGGTGGAGTCGAGACCACCTGAGATGCCTATGACGAGGCATTTGCAATGTGTGGCATGAAGACGCTTGGAGAGGCCGGCCACCTGGATATTGATGATTTCTTCGCATCGGGCTGCCAGCAGGGAGGGGTCGCCTCCCGGGACGAAGGGCCGTGGTGCGATGTTCCGCAGCAACTCGTCGGCATCGGGACGTGCGGGAGCTTCCGCGGCAGGAATTCCAACTACACGGAAGGCTGTGGCCGAGCCGCTGCGGGAAGCGCAGTCGGCAAAGGTGGCAATATGCATACGGTCGCGGCGGATAGCTTCAATATCCACATCGGCCATCAGGAGCTGGGGCTGGCGGGTCCATCGTTTATTCTCGGCGAGCATAGTGCCGTTTTCGGCCACAAGGAGCTTGGCGTCGAAGACGAGGTCGGTAGAGCTTTCGCCGAATCCGGCTGAGGCGTAGACGTAAGCTCCGATGGTGCGTGCGCTCTGGCCCATGACCAGAGAGCGGAGATAGGCATGCTTGCCGATAAGGTCGTCGCTGGCGCTGAGATTAGCAATCACTTCCGCTCCCGCAAGGGCAGCCAAGGTGGAGGGAGGCGCCGGAGCCCAAAGGTCCTCACATATCTCAGCACCAACTTTTACGCCCGCCGGGGTCTGAACAAGTATTCCCGTGGACATCGGCACGTCCCTACCCTCCTGCGCGGGCCAAAGTTCCACGCTGACGGGCGCAGCGGAAGAATCGAGAGGGGCTCCGCTCCACCAGCGCTTTTCATAGAACTCATTATAATTGGGGATGAAAGTCTTGGGGACGGCGACGAGTGCTCGACCATCGGCGAGCGCAATGGCGCAGTTATACAGACCGCGGGAGGTTTCGACCGGAGCACCGACCCAGACGAGCATTCCGGGGGCGTGGGTCGTGGCCTCGGCAATGCGGGAGAGGGCTTTCGCCGAAGCCTCGAGGAGCGTGCGGGAATGGAAAAGGTCGGCGCAGGTATAAGCCGTAACACACATTTCAGGAAGCACAAGCATCTCGGCCCCGGAGGCGTATGCCCGGGCGATAAGTTCGATTATAGAGGAGGCATTCGCCTCCGGGTCGGCAACAACTACGGCCGGAGCGCCGCAAGCGACGCGGAAAAATCCCTTGTTCATAGCATGGCAAAGTTACGAAAAATAGACGAGGAAACAAGCGACACGGAATAATATTGCAAATCAGCGGAGGATGCAGTTGACAAAGGCAAAGCAATATTTAGAAATTTTGAGTAAAGGGAGAATATTGAAGAATCAAAAAACATTAAAGACAAGAGGGGAGAATAAAAAACATGAGAAAATATTTTGCAGGAGAGAAAAATCTTTCTAATTTTGCGATAATGTTTGGAGGACCGACCCTCCACGCACCTTGAAATCATACCATCAGAAACGAAGCCGGGCGCCACAGGGCGAGATCATCGCTATCGTTTTTTCACGACATGACACATGTCGGGACCGAGGATAGGACTTCGGCCCCGCACAGGCATAAAACAACAACAAACCAATAATCATCAACATTCTTTAATCCAAGTTTCTCAAAAAACAAAATTATGGAAGCTCAAAAGCCCAACGCAGCAGCCAAGCCTGCTGCAGCAAAGAAGAATGCCCCCGGTATCAAAAACGCATCGTGGGTAATCATCATCTGCGCAATCATCTGCGTATGCCTGTTCATCTTCTGGTTCGGTAACGACATGCACCAGGACGAAGACGGCCATCCCATCAACATCTGGGGTACTATCTACAAGGGCGGTATCATCGTGCCTGTGCTTCAGACCCTCTTCCTTACCGTAATCGTGCTTGCAGTAGAACGCGGCATCGCCCTGAGCGCAGCCAAGGGTAAAGGCAACATCACCGCCTTCGTTGCAGGTGTGAAGAAGTGCCTTGAGAAGAACGACATCGCCGGCGCCCGTGCCCTCTGCGCCAAGCAGAAAGGCTCCGTAGCCGCAGTAGTAGACGCAGCCCTCATCCGCTACGAGGAAATGGACAAGAACACCGTTCTGAGCAAGGAACAGAAGATTGCCAACCTCCAGAAGCAGGTAGAAGAAGCCACCGCACTTGAAATGCCCACCCTCCAGCAGAACCTCCCCATCATCGCCACGATGACGACCCTCGGTACTCTCGTAGGTCTTCTCGGTACCGTAATGGGTATGATCAAGTCGTTCCAGGCTCTGGCCCAGTCCGGTGCACCTGACTCGACGGAACTCTCGACCGGTATTTCCGAGGCCCTTATCAACACCGCCTTCGGTATCGCCACCGGTGCATTCGCCGTAATCTTCTACAACTACTACACCAACAAGATCGACAACCTCACCTACGCTATCGACGAAATCGGCTTCTCGATTGTACAGACGTTTGCGGCTACTCACTAATCCCCCGTTTATCCGTTTTTCAACAATTCACAATCCATAAAACAGGTAAATATGGGAAAAGTAAAAATTAAAAGAAAGAGTACCCTCATCGACATGACGGCGATGAGTGACGTGACCGTTCTTTTGCTTACTTTCTTCATGTTGACTTCGACCTTCCTGCAGAAGGAACCCACGATTGTCTACACTCCCTCGTCCGTATCGGAAGAGAAGGTGCCCATGAACAACGTGGTGACCGTCCTGGTTTCCTCGGCCGACAAGAGCGGCAAGCTGGACGACCCAACGGTTGCAGAAGGAAAACTCTTCATCTCGTTCACGGGTGATGCAGACTCGACGCTCTCCAGCGAAAACATTCGCGGCATGATGCTCGACGAAGCGCTCGCCATCTACAACGAACAGCACAAGAACAATCCGGTAAACCTCACTCCCGCCGAGAAAGCCCAGTTCCGCTCGATGAATATGTTCGGCGTTCCTTTCAGCGAACTTAAGAACATGCTCGACATGAGCGTAACGGAACGCGACAAGTTCCAGGGGAACATGACGGATCCGCGCGTAGGAATTCCTATCGACGGCAACAAGAACCGCGAAGGACGTCTTAATGACTTCCAGGTATGGCTCAAGGCCATCTACAACGTGGCCCAGCGCATCAACAACGACCAGGCCAACGGCCTGAGCGCCGAAGAACGCGCCAACCTGAGCAACCTCTACACCGCTCTGATGCGTAAGGGTCAGGGTATTGCAGTGAAAGCCGACAAGGACACCCCCTTCACGACGGTACAGATGGTCTTTGACAACCTTCAGACCATGAAGCTCAACAAGTTCAGCCTCATGACAGCCCTGAAGAGCGAAGACGAACCCACCAAATAATCCACAGAGTAAACATCCAATAAAATGGCACAAATCGAACAAAAAGACGGCGGCAAGAAGAAAAAAGGCGCCCAGAAAAAGATGGCCATCCATGTGGACTTTACTCCCATGGTGGACATGAACATGCTTCTGATCACCTTCTTCATGCTCTGTACGACGATGATCAAGTCGCAGACACTGCAGATCGTTCTTCCGACCAACGAGGAAGTGAAGAAAGAGCAGCAGAGCCAGGCGAAGGCATCGGAAGCCGTAACGCTGATTCTTGACACGGAATACAATGGGGACGTACCCAAAGTAGATCCCGAGACCGGCAAGACGATTCACAACATCTACTACTACGAAGGTGTGGCCGACACCCTGTTCCAGACGAGCAAATATCTGCGCAAGGAGCAGTTCATCGGCAACGTGAACCACGAGCCCCAGGGCATCCGCAAGATTCTGCGCGACAAGAACAAACAGGTAATGGAAGAATATCAGAACCTGAAGGAACGTTGGAAAAACAAGGAAATCACGAAGGAAGAGTTCGACAAGCTTGCTAAGAAGAACGCATCCGACTCGCTGAAGACCCGTCCGGTAGTGGTAATCAAGCCCGGCCCCAACACGACCTACGAAGGTCTGATCAATGCTCTTGACGAGATGAACATCAACCAGATCTCCCGTTATAGCATCGAGCTTCCCACCCACACGGACACCGTGCTTCTGAAACACTTCGAGCAGGTGAACAACGAGACTATTATCCGCCCGACTGTGCGCCAGACCACCAAGGCAACTGCCGCAGCCGCCGCACCCGCACCACAACAATAAACACAAAGTTAAGTTATGGCAAAAGATGTAGATCTTTCATCAAAAGAGTGGCGCGATATAGTCTTTGAAGGCAAGAACAAGGAATTCGGCGCCTATACCCTTCGCGCCGGCTCCCCACAGCGCCACACCAAGGCAGTCATCTACATGGCGATTGCTCTTGCAGTCCTGCTGACGCTCCTTATCCTCAGCGTAAACGGAGTATTCTCCCGTCCTGAAGACGAACAGGTAGTGACCTCAACCGACCAGGAACTTGCTACCTTCGAAGCTCAGGAAGAAGAGGAAATCGAAGAAGAGGAAGAGCAGATTCAGCAGTTCGAAGAACCCGAAGAAATCATTGCACCGGAAGAAGTAGCGAACGAACAGCGCGTTACGGACCTCCTCATCACCAACGACGACGAATTCGAGGAAGAAAAAGCCGCGAAGGACGTAGACAAGGTGATGGAGAACGAAGCTCAGACCGGTGTAATGGACGTAACGGAAGGAACGGATGACCTCAACAAGAAGACGATCGTCCATGAGGTTATCGCAGAAACCAAACCCGTTGAAGAAGCTCCCGTGAGCATCGCCATGGTGGAACAGAAACCTTCGTTCCCCGGCGGCGAAGCAGCCATGTATCAGTGGCTCAGCAGCAACATCCAGTATCCTGCAGTGGCTTCGGAAGAAGGCATTCAGGGCCGAGTTGTAGTAGAGTTCGTGGTAGGTAAGGATGGTTCGATCACCAACGTGAAGGTGCTCCGTCCGCGCCACCCGGCCCTCGACAAGGAAGCAGTACGCGTAATCAAGTCCATGCCGAAGTGGGTTCCCGGCCGAAACAACGGTCAGCCCGTTAAGGTAACCTATACGCTGCCTGTAACCTTCAAGCTCCAGTAAGGAACGCTTTTGAAACTCCCATAATCCCGGTCCGGCGACGCTTGCAATAAGCGCCGCCGGACTTTTTTCATTTTAGTGAATGGGGAGATTTGGAAAGACGATGGCGATGGATGGGGTGTCGCTAACGGGAACGGAACAGGTTCGGAGAACCTGCTCTCCCGGGCTTTGGCCAGGAGCCGAAGAGGCGTCCCTGCTTGCGGAGGGTATTTATGGCTTAAACAAATTAATTGGTCATCAAATTGAAGATGATGCATGGATGGCGCAGGTTCGGAGAACCTACGCCCCATTTGGCTATGGCTACGAGACGAAAGCACGTCCCTACCGGCGGTTGATGTTCAAT
>CAMWQB010000085.1 GCA_947176295.1 uncultured Porphyromonadaceae bacterium | reverse complement strand
GTCCCCACCATCCCTCGGGCATCCTCTATGCTATGGTCCCCGTCGGACGCGAGCTCTGGGTATCCACCGGCGACGGCGTCCACGCCATCGACCGCCTCACGGGCCGCTCGCGCCTCCTCCCCCTGCCGCCGCTCACATACACCTCCATCTACTACGACCGCCTCACCTCCACCGTCCTCCTCGGCTCCACCGACGCAATAGTTCGCGTCGACCCCCTGCGCCTCTCCTCGCGCCGCAAGGCCCCCGCCGTGAGCATCGTGGGAGCATTTATTGGCGACAAGCCCTTGCCCTTCCCGCCTTCGGCCTCCTCCGTCAAGCTCCCCTACGGTGCCGGAGCCCTCACCCTCGAGCTCGCCACCTTCGACTATTCCCCTGACGCCTTCGAGCGCTTCGCCTACCGCTGCTCCCCCGACACGGTCTGGACCCTCCTCCCGCCGCGCGACAACCGCCTCGTCCTCTCGGGCCTCCCCGCAGGCCTTCACACCCTCGAGCTCCGCCTCGGCGACGATCCCTCCTCACTCCGCACCCTCACGGTCGACGTCCTCCCCCCATGGTATCTCTCCACCGGCTGGCGCATCGTCTGGGCAGTCCTCATGCTCGCCCTCGGCTCGGGCGCTTTCCTCATAGCTCGAAGTCGCAACATCCGCAATCTCCGCCGCATCGAGCGACGCAACGCCCTGGCAAAAGCCGAGGAGCGCCTCAATTTCATCACCAACATCTCCCACGACCTCAAGACGCCCCTCTCCATGATCATCGGCCCGCTCAGCCGCGTGCGCGACGGGTCCGCCGCCTCGCCCGACGAGAAGGCACGAGCCGTCGACACTGCCTTCGACAACGCCATACGCCTCCATCGCCTCCTGGCCCACACCCTTGAGGCCGGCACCCTCGACGCCACAACCGACTCCGCTGCTATCACACGCCCCACCGACATCTCGGCCCTCGTCCGCTCCCTGGCCGAAAATTGTGCCTCGGCATACCCCGAATGCACCTTCTCCATCAGCATCCCTTCGGGCGAGGCCGTAATCGCCGACGTCGACGCCGGGAAATTCGAATCCGTGGTCAGCAACCTCCTCTCCAACGCCATAAAATACTCCGAGCCGGGAGCCGCCGAAATATCCGTAGACCTCACCTCCGACACCGCCCGCGGCATATTCCGCCTCTCCGTGGCCGATAAGGGCATAGGCATCGTGCCAGACCGCATTCCACACATCTTCGAGCGCAAGTATCGCACCCCACGCGGTGCCGACTTCTCCGAAGGCTCGGGCATTGGCCTCTTTCTGGTCAAGCATTTCGTCGAGCTCCACGGCGGCTCCGTCGAGGTGGAAAGCACCCCGGGCGAAGGCTCGGTCTTCACGGTCGAAATGCCCCTCAAGGCCGCATCCGGTATCCTCGAGCCCTCCCCCGCTCCCTCCTCCCGCGCCGCCATTCCCGTGCCCGACCCCTCGCGCCGCCGCGTGCTCATCGTCGACGACAACGACGAGGTGCTTACATTCATCGGCACCATCCTCGAGCCATCCTTCCAATGCGCATTCGCCTCCGACGGCGCCCGCGCCCTCGAGATTGCCCCGGTCTTCCGCCCCGACCTCATTATCACCGACGAGAAGATGCCCGGAATGTCGGGCCTCGAAATGGTGCGCGCCCTCAAGTCGGCACCCGCCACGGCCTCAATCTCCATAATCCTCCTCACAGCCATGGCCTCCAACGAACTCGAGACACGAAGCATCGCCGCCGGAGTGGATCTCTTCATGTCCAAGCCCTTCGACCCCGCCATGCTCCGCGCCCGGGCCGAAAGCATCCTCCGCCGCAAGGCCGAAATCCGCCGCGCAGCCCGCATCGAAGAAATCACCGCCGCCGCCCCCCCCTCGCCCGACGAGGAAGTCTCCGACCGCGAGCGCGCCCTCGCACGCATCGCCGACGTCGTCGAGCGGAATCTCGCCTCAGCCACCCTCAGTGTGGCCTTCGTCTGCGAGCAGACCGGCCTCCAGCCCAAGCAGCTATATCGCCTCATGAAGAAATACGTCGGCCTCACCCCCGTCGAGTATATCCGCAACGTCCGCCTCGAGCGCGCAGCCGCCCTCCTCGCCAAAGGCGACCTCACCGTCAGCGAAGTCATGTATCGCGTCGGCTTTAACTCCCCATCATATTTCTCCAAGTGTTTCCGCGCCCGTTTCGGCACAGCACCCGCCGAATATAAATAAGCTCTGCACAGCACAAAAAAGCGCCCGGACGCGCAATCATGCGGCCGGGCGCCTCTTATTTATGTGCAGGAGTGGAATTTACTTCACCACCACCTTCTCTACCGTCGAACCCGTGCGGCGCAGATAGATACCTGCAGCCGGATGGTTCACGCGCTGGCCCTGAAGCGTGTAGAACTCTGCTTCTCCGGCTGCGGCGGCCTCGGCATCGACAGATTCAATGCCAGTTACGGTTTCCTTCATCGTGCTCATCTGTTTCGTGCCTTGGAGTACCATATACGTATTTGCCTGGTCGGAATATCCCGCAGGGCGAACAGGCACGTAGGCGCGGGCCGTGTTCTCGATGTTCAGTGCCTGCCCGGCTGCATCCGTGGGCAGGTCATCGGCATGGATTTCCGATGTGGTCGTTGCCTGATGCACGGGGCCGCCGTTGTTCGTGTAGCCCGACGTGAAGTAGAGGCAGTCGTTCAGGTTGGTCGTCTGCTTCGTTTCCCCGTCGCGCGTTACCACGATGGTCTTGTCTGCTGCCGAGCGAGCGATAGCGCGGTTCGAGCCCTCCTTCCATACAGTCGACCATTCGCTGTAGAGAATCTCGCCGTCGCCTTCCTCGTGGTTGTAGAACTCCTTGTTCACAGCCACCTGCCATGTCGTGTAGATCACGCGGCCATACTGCGTCATGTCCGTCGATGTCAGTGTCGGAACCTGATGCGCGTCCACAAGGGTGATGATGCAGCCGTAGTTGATGTTTTCCTTCTGGGCAACATTGTGCGAAGTGCAATATTTCTCATCGAGTTTCACGTAGCAAACCACGTTGTAGGCATAGTCGTCCTTGTCGTCGGCGTTGCGGTCCCAGAGCACAATCTGCGATGCGCCGTCGCCGTCGAGCTGCTCCACGATTTCCTGAGCGCCCACGCCTGCAGTCCACTTGCCGTCGGCTCCGCGGGAGTACACACCCACGTGTTCGCCATAATACCAGTCGGTGTTTTTTGTGTTGTCCACATACTTGTAGATTTCAACGTCAGTCGTGCGCGTCTTGTAGTCGAGATGGTCGGGAATCGTTACGATCACGTAGCGGCCGTATTTGCCTGCGCGAATCTCGCTCGCAGGAGTGTCGTTCTTGTCCATCGCAATGATTTCTTCCAGCGTGTGCGTGCCGGCAACCTGATATTCAGGCTTCACCTGCGGAACGGTTACGCCGTCCGTGTCCAGCTCATAGCCGTCGGCCACGTTGTCGGGGCGCGAAAGCGAGCTCGTCGAGGTCTGAGGCACGAAGTAGAGAGTGTATTCCTCGCTCACCACATCGTCCGTCGAGGCCTTTCGCATCGAGAAATGTTCTCTCGTCTCGTCCTCGACAAGGTCTTCCACGTCATCAAGATTGATAGCGCCTGTCGTGGGGTCCGGATCCTTGAGTTCTGTCGGGGTGATGCCGTCGATATAAATTCCGGCTGTTCCGAAATTTTTGTCATATAGATAGTAATATTTATCGGCTTTATAACCGCGTACGTTGGCAAAAACGGGGCTGATGACGTGGACAATGTAGATATACCGGTAATCGGTCGTCGTGCTGCCGTCGGCAGTTACGGTCTTTCTTTCGAGGGTAAGAAGCACCTGCTCGGAGCTGTTGAGATTGCTTGAAATATTTGCTTTATTCCATATCTTGCTGCGGGTTGCATCGTCATATTTCTCAGGAGCAAGCAGCGGATGTTCAGCATTGTTGGTCAGCTTGATCGTGTTCTGATACACGTTCTGTGCATCGGTGTGGGTTTCAGCGCCCCAAGAAACTCCATTCTTCTGGGGCTCGAAATTGGCGCCCGGAATCACATCGAGGTCAATCACAAAAGGATACTTCACCTCCGGCTCTTTCGGAAGCTTCACGTAAGCGTAGTGAACCACATTTGCCCCGAGGTCGAGGTCGAGCACCGTGATGCGGTTCAGGCGGAATCCGAAGCAAGGCACATCGGTTGTCATGGTCACCTTCGTCTTGCCGCCGCCGATAAGGCTCAGTCCTACCACGTTGACGTCGGTCGTCTTCCCCACCTCGATAGGTTCGGCGCTGAAATCATAGCTGCCGTCAGGGTTCTGAGGGTAGGAGAGGGCCACAATTTCCACAGCCTTGCCAAGATTGAGGTCGAGCACATCGCCTGCCGTCATCACAAAGCCTGCCTCAACCCCTGCGGGGAAGGGTTCCGGCTCGCCGCTCATCACGGTGTAGTACGCGCCGCCGATGTTCAGCACGGCCGTCGTGGCGCCGTCGCTCAAGTCGTTGTTCACGAGGTATTTTCCACCCGTTACCATGCCGGACGTCTTCGACGTGGCCTTGGGATAGTACTTGTGGATGATGGGCACAGTCACAAACGTGTCGATATAGCCGTAGTAGATGTTCAGCTTGTTCACAACGTCCACATCCACGCCGCCGAAGCCGAAGCCTATGCCGTCGAATTCCAGCGGATTCCCGTTGTTGTCGGTTTCGGGGGCCGTTACAGCGATTTTAAACTTGCCCACACCGCCGCTGACGAGGTTAAGTCCCAGCACGTTAAGCTCGTCCGACGAGCCATTCTTCGTTGCCACAAGCTCGTCGCCCTTGAAGAAATATATCACGAAAAGCTTCACGAGATTCAGGTCGAGGACGCTGAATTTCGTGCCCTCCAGCGAAATCACGAAGCCCACCTCCTGGCCCGGGCCGAAGGTCTGCGGATCGATGTTGTGTTCGGTGCAATATTCCTGGTCAACAAGGATTTTGATTCGTTCGTCGGCGCCTACCGTCAGGTCGGCCACGCCGATAGATGTGGCAAAGTTATCAGGGTCGTCGTCAGTAACGTTTTCTAGGTCCTGGAGAGGGGTGCCGACGTTGAGGGCGAAGAGCCCGTTCACAGCCTTGTAGCCGTTCGATTTCAGCATCGGGGTGCCCGTGAAGCCGGGATAAATCCCGCTTTCATTTCCGGTAGCTTCTTGCGCGGATACTCCTATGCAGGAAAGCATGGCGCACACCACCACCGAGAGGAGTAAGTGTTTGAAATGCATACAATATTAGAGATTGGTTATTGGAAATTCCTAAATCTTTTCTACTCTGTTGGAATTGGGAAATCTTTAAAATTCCTCAAAAATTGGCGCAAAATTACAAAATCTCGTCCATTTTACCCCTCCCCATATGTTAAAATAGTTTAAACCGTGTGTTAAGAAGTATTTTTGCATACCTCCCGATTCTTTCGTACCTTTGCACATTCCCATCATAGATGTTAGCCTGATGAAACAATATATTATCGTTTTCGACGACCCGCGGGTTCGCGCAAATCTCCTTCCCCTCACCTTCACCCGCCCCGTCGGCGCCCTGCGCTGCGGAATCGACACAATTGCCGAAAAATGGCAGCGCCGCCTCGGCGCCTCAGCCCTCTTCAATCCCTCCGAAGCATATCTCAAGCCCCTGTTCGGGGCGCCTCAGGAAATACTCGACGCCCCCGACACCCTCCACGTGGCAGGCCACGTCGTCCCCGACGCCGACCTGGCCCTTGCCGTCCAAGCCCTCGAGCCGGGCTGCGCCCTCTATGCGGCCATCGAGGAAGGCGAAGCTCCGGCCCTCATCGCCCGCCGCGGGCCCGCCGAGACTTCCCGCAAGGTCTATGGCGAGGACTGCGAGGAGGGCGTCCTCGCTATCACTCAGCTCTATCATCTTTTCCTTGTCAACGGCGGCGTTATCCGACGCGACTTCGCCGACCTCACGGCCGGACGCTCCTCCGAGCCCCTGCCCGCCGACAATATCGTCATCGGCGACCCCTCTCTCATTTTCATCGACAAGGGCGCCGAGGTCCACGGATGCTTCATCAACACCACCTCCGGCCCCGTCTACTTCGGCCCCGATTCCACAGCCATGGAGGGCTCAATGCTCCGCGGCCCCCTCGCCCTCTGCAACCACGCCACCGTCAACATGGGCACGAAGATATATCCCGACACCACAATCGGCCCCTGGTGCAAGGTCGGAGGCGAGATAAACAATGTCATCTTCCAGGCCTACAGCAACAAAGCCCACGACGGCTTCCTCGGCAACGCCGTCATCGGCGAGTGGTGCAATCTCGGCGCCGGATGCGTGGCTTCGAACCTCAAGAACGACTATTCCCCCATCAAGCTCTGGAACTATCCCGCTCGCCGCTTCCTCAAGACCGGCCTCCAGTTCTGCGGCCTCATCATGGGCGACCATTCCAAGGCCGGAATCAACACCATGTTCAACACGGCCACGGTCGTCGGGGTAGGAGTAAACATCCATGGAGCCGGATTCCCCCGCAATTTCGTCGCTTCATTCACCGAGGGCGGACACTCCGGCAGCGACGACGTGGTCATGAGTCGATTCTTCGACACCGCACGCCGCGTCATGGCCCGACGCCACGTCGAGCTCTCCACGGAAATGGAAAAAATGCTCCTCGCAGTCCGCGATATCGCTGACCAATACAAATAGTCGCCGCCCCCGTTTCCGCGTCTGAAGAATATTCCGTATCTTTGTCGTGCATGAACAATATCGACGTCATTAAGCTCCTGCCCGATTCGGTGGCAAATCAGATCGCTGCCGGCGAAGTAATCCAGCGCCCCGCTTCCGTTATCAAGGAATTGGTGGAGAACGCTATCGACGCCGGCGCTCGCTCCGTCTCCATCATCCTCAAGGACGCAGGCCGCACGCTCATTCAGGTCATCGACGACGGCTGCGGAATGTCGCCCGCCGACGCGCGCATGGCCTTCGAGCGCCACGCCACAAGCAAGATTTCCGCCGCCACCGACCTCTACTCCCTCCACACTATGGGATTCCGCGGAGAGGCCCTGCCTTCCATCGCGGCTGTGGCTCAGATAGATATGCGCACTATGCGCCGCGACGACGCCATGGGCTGCCGCGTGCGCATCTCCGAGTCGCGCTTCGAGGGAATCGAACCCGTCGCAACCGTCCCGGGCACAAATATCATGGTCAAGAACATCTTCTTCCACATGCCCGCCCGACGCAAGTTCCTGAAGAAGGATTCTGTCGAACTCACTCACATCCTCCGCGAGTTCGAGCGCCTCGCCCTCGTCAACACCGATGTCGATTTCACTCTCATACACAACGACGTAACCCTCCATAAGTTCCTGCGGGGCACCCTCAAGCAGCGCATCGCCGACCTCTTCGGCAAGTCGCTCCCCGCCCAGCTCGCACCCCTCGCCACCGACACATCCCTCGTCCGCATATCCGGATTCGTTGCCATGCCCGCTCAGGCACGCAAGAGGGGCTATCAGCAATTTTTCTTCGTCAACGGTCGCAACATGCGCCACCCCTTTTTCCACAAGGCGGTCATGGCTTGCTACGACCGTCTGATACCCGCCGATTCGCAGCCGTCTTATTTCATTGACTTTCAGGTCGACCCCGCAACAATCGACGTCAATATCCATCCCCAGAAGCACGAAATAAAGTTCGAGAACGAGCAGGCTATCTGGCAGATTCTCACCGCTGCGATAAAGGAAACACTTGGAAAGGTCCAGGCTGCCGGAGCCCTCGATTTCGACATGGCCGACGCCCCGGAAATCCCCATCTTCAATCACGACACCCCGGAGACCCCGGATGACCCGGCTATAGAAGTAGGCAGCGAAGACAGTCACTTTGCCGACGCCGGCGCGGCGCCCGG
>CAMWQB010000084.1 GCA_947176295.1 uncultured Porphyromonadaceae bacterium | reverse complement strand
CAGGGACTTCGAACCCGAGCATCCCGTCAAGCCTACGCTCGTCAAAGTCGATGACCCCTATTCCTCCCTTGCCGTCCTGCTCGATATGGCTGCAAAGGCCATGCGTCCGCAGCCTTCGGGCATTGAGAATCCAAGCTTCGTTGCCCATGGTGTAGACTTGCCCGAAGGCGTATACGTCGGAGCCTTCGCCTATGTCGGCAGCGGTGTAGTCCTCGGAAAAAATGTGAAGATATACCCTCAGTCATACATCGGCCACGGCTGCGTCATCGGCGATGATACTATCATCTATCCCGGCGTCAAAATATATCCAGGATGCAGGGTAGGGAAGCGTTGCATCCTTCACAGCGGCGTTGTTATCGGAGCCGACGGCTTCGGTTTCGCTCCCGACGACCACGGAGTATACCACAAGATTCAGCAGATAGGCATCGCCGAACTCGCCGACGATGTGGAGTTAGGCGCAAATACCACGGTCGACCGCGCAACAATGGGGCGCACATACGTCGACCATGGCGTAAAGCTCGACAACCTCATTCAGGTTGCCCATAACGTCGAAATCGGACACGACACCGTCATGGCCGCCCAGGTAGGCGTCGCAGGTTCCACAAAAATCGGTTCGAACTGCGTCGTTGGCGGACAGACCGGATTTGCCGGACACATCCATGTCGGCGACCGAACCACCATCGGAGCTCAGAGCGGCATCCCCAACAATGTCGCCCCCGGCAGCCGCCTCATGGGGTATCCTGCCGTCCCCGCCGGCGAATTCGCCCGCAACACGGTATACATCAAGCGCCTCGCCACCCTATTCAGTCAGGTCGATGAACTAAAAAAACAGATAGCATCACTTCAACAGAAATAACCTTCATCCTCCCCTCTCAAGGGGAGCGAACCCCAATACATTCACCTCTTGTAATGAAACAGATTACTCTAAAGGATTCATTCACCCTCTCAGGAAAGGGCCTCCACACCGGGGCTCACATCGAAGCAACTTTTTGTCCGGCACCCGAAAACCACGGATACAAGCTCCAGCGCACCGATATTGAAGGCGCTGCCCCCATCGATGCCCTTGCCGAAAATGTAATCGCTACCAATCGTGGCACCGTCGTAGGCAAAGGCGACAACACCGTCAGCACAATCGAGCACGCCATGGCTGCCCTTTATGCCTCCGGTGTCGACAACTGCCTCATCAAGCTAAACGGACCCGAGTTCCCCATTCTCGACGGTTCCGCCAAGCCTTTCTTCGATGCTATCCAGGCTGTCGGCCTCGAAGAGCAGAAAGTCGACAAGGAGTATTTCTATGTAAAGCACAAGATGGAAGTGGCAAATGCCGAGACCGGCTCCAAGCTCATGCTTCTCCCCGACGACGACTTCAGCGTCGATGTGAAAGTAAACTTCGAGTCGCCCGTGCTTGCCAACCAGTATGCAACCCTCGACAATGTCGCCGACTTCGGCGCAGAAATAGCCCCGGCGCGCACCTTCGTTTTCGTCCGTGAAATCGAGCCTCTCCTCAGCGCCAATCTCATCAAAGGCGGCGACCTCGACAATGCTATCGTCATTTATGATTCGCCCATTGCCCAGGAGCAGCTCGACAAAATTGCCGATGCGGTCGGTGCAGAGCACATCCGCCCCGAGCATTTCGGCTATCTCAACGCCAAGCCCCTCTTCCATGAGAACGAGCCGGCACGACACAAACTCATGGACCTCATCGGCGACCTCGCTCTGATCGGACGCCCCCTCAAAGGCCGCGTTATCGCCACGCGCCCCGGCCACACAATCAACACCCAGCTCGCAAAAAATATCCGCAACGATATCCGTCGCAACGAGGTGCAGGCTCCCGTTTATAATCCCAACGCAGAGCCTCTGATGGACAACAACGCTATCCGCCATCATCTCCCTCACCGCTATCCCTTCCTTCTCGTAGACAAGATCATCGACAAGGGCGACAGCTACATCGTAGGCGTGAAGAACGTTACAACCAACGAACCCTTCTTCCAAGGCCACTTTCCCCAGGAGCCCGTTATGCCGGGAGTACTCCTCGTCGAGGCAATGGCCCAGACTGGCGGACTTCTCGTCCTCGGAACCGTCGAAGACCCCGAACGATACTCGACATACTTCATGAAGATCGACAACGTCAAGTTCCGTCAGAAGGTCGTTCCCGGCGACACCCTTCTCTTCCACGTGTCATTTATGACCGAGATGCGTCGCGGTTGCGCCGTCATGAAAGGCCGCGCTTTCGTAGGCGAGAAGTGTGTCTGCGAATGCGAGTTCATGGCCCAGATAGTCAAGAATAAATAAGCTTTCTGTTCAACCTCCACATGAACTTCATGTGTGATTATTTAAACATCTGATTCTATGATTCATCCCTTAGCATGTGTCGATCCTGCCGCCCGCTTGGGCGAAGGCGTCGAAATCGGCCCGTTCTGCTATGTCCAGGGCAATGTCGAGATCGGCGACGGCACACGTCTCATCAGCAACGTTACCGTGATGGATGGTGCCCGTATCGGGCGGAACTGCACCGTCTTTCCCGGCGCTGTCGTTGGAGCCTGTCCCCAGGACCTCAAGTTTAAGGGCGAGGAAACCGTAGCCATCGTCGGCGACGGCACCACCCTCCGAGAGTGTGTAACCATCCACCGGGGCACTGCTTCCAAAGGCCGTACCGTCGTAGGCAAGAATTGCCTCATCATGGCTTACTGCCACGTGGCGCACGACTGTCATCTCGGCGACAACATCATCATGAGCAACGCCGTCCAGCTCGGCGGTGAAGTCGTTGTCGACGATTTTGCCGTAATAGGCGGAGGCACCCTCGTCCATCAGTTCTGCCATCTGGGCTCCTACATAATGGTGCAGGGTGGGGCGCTGATAAACAAGGATATCCCCCCCTATGTCCTCGCCGCCCGCGAACCCATCAGCTTCACCGGCGTCAATGTCATTGGCCTCCGTCGCCATGCATTCAGCCATGAGAGCATCGCGCGTATTCAGGAGATATACAGGATTCTCTACAACAGCGGATTAAACATCGCCGAAGCCGTCGATCGCCTCCCCCTCATGATGGAACCATCCGAGGAACTCGATAAAATCCTCGGTTTCATCAACGCCTCCGGGCGCGGGGTACTTCGCGGTGGCGTCTGAAAAATTGCACATTTAAATCTCGAAAAAAACCGACACAGGTCGGAGGGTCTGTCGCTCGCCTTTCATATATAGGGCGAGAGGAAAGTCCGGGCAACACAGAGCACCATACTCACGCAGCTATCGGTAACGGTAGAGTAACGTGGAAGAGAACGACCGCCCCGCTGCTCCCCTCGGGAAGCGGCCGGAGGCAAGGGTGAGAAGGTGAGGTAAGAGCTCACCGGGCGGGATAGCGATATTCCGTGCCGCACGTCTTGTGGGTTGCAAGGTCAAGTATACCGGCATTTAAGGGTTGCTCGCCCATTGCCGGGGGGTAGACTGCTCACGTGCCGCCGCCTTCGCGGCCGCGGCCAGATAAATGACAGACGGCATCGCCGAACTCTCTTTGCAGAAAGCAGGCGTGCCACATAACTCGGCTTATACTCCGGCCTGTGTTTTTTTTCAATATTCATCCACATTCCAGCCCTCATAATTCCACGTTCAAGATATGGCAGAGAAAAACGACTGGTGGACTTCACCCGCTGAAGGACCCGACGGCAAAACTATTATCGTGACGGGTCGCCGCGACGTAGACACTTTCCGGAACAAAGGGAAGTACACCATTCGCGTCACCGTGGCTTGGCCTTATTCAGGAGACAACGCCGGATTTCCCGACGACGAAACAGCCCGCATCATGGAGCAGGTTACAGACGCATTCCACGAAGGACTCAAAGGTAAGACCACAGCTATTCTCACGGGTATATACACCGGCGACAACCGCCGCGAGTGGGTATTCTACACCTTCAGCACCGACACATTCGGAAAATTCCTCAATCGTGTCCTCGTCCCATTCCCTCTGCTCCCCCTGGAAATTTCCGCCGAGAACGACCCCGACTGGGAGGAGTACGAAGAAATGAAAGCCGCTTCGGAAATAATGCCCGGCGACTGATTCTTCTGAAATACCCCGCCATAAATTATAATATACAAACCTGACACAAAACACTCACCATAAACAATGAAAATCAAGAACATCCTTTCCGTCCTCGCAATCGCTTCGTTCGCATCCGCAACCCTCACCTCCTGCGGCGACGAGAAGTTTGACCTCGACATGTATTACCTCCGGATGAATAAATTCACCGACTTTAATTCCGAAGGTTACTGGAGCGAATGCTACGAGCCCGCCGCTGCCGCAGGATTCGACATCGACGGAGTTCATTTTTCTCATAAAGTGAATATCACCGAGTGGGACGGCGTCAAGTACTATTCCTGGAATGGATTCTGCCCCTCCACAGTCTTCGACATGACCGACTATTCCGCCGAAGGCTCCTGGACCGAGCACCAGTGGGGCGCCATGGCCTCATCCCAGTGGGTTGCCACCCATAAGGCTTTCGTCCTCGGCGACTGGGATGTGCGCGAAAACGCTCGCCCCGACACCTTCGACCCCACTTCCGCTTGCACCATATCTCTCGTCGACGGCAAAGCATTTATCCCCCTCACGATGCATGTCAGCAACTCTGTCTATGCATACTTCTCCATGGTCAACGGCTCTGCCTTCAGCCGGCCCTTCGGCAAAGACGACTATCTGAGGCTCATCGTCACAGGCTTCCTCGATGGTCAAAAGACCGGTGTGATCGAAGTCAACCTTGCTGCCGACAACGTATATCTCACCAACTTCGAAGAAGTGGATCTTGCACCCACAGGCGCCCTCGTAGACCACCTCGTCTTCACCGTCGAAGGGTCCGACTCCGGCCAGTGGGGCCTCAATACACCCGCTTATTTCGCAATCGGAGCCTTCACCTACGCCCTCGACAAGTAAGCTTCCCTGTTCCCCAAAACAATCCATACACATACAGGATGTTATGAAAATCGGAAATCTCGACCTCGGCCCACGGCCCGTCATGCTCGCGCCCATGGAGGATGTTACTGACAGCTCCTTCCGCCTCATCTGCAAAGAGCAAGGCGCCGACATGACCTACACGGAATTCGTCTCCGCCGATGCCCTGATTCGCAGCATAGCATCCACCACACGCAAGCTCCATATCGACCCCGCGGAACGACCCACGGCAATTCAGATCTATGGCCGTGAGGTCGAGCCTATGGTCGAAGCCGCCAAAATTGTAGCCGACGCCGGCCCCGACATCATCGATATCAACTTCGGTTGCCCCGTCAAAAAAGTCGCAGGCAAGGGCGCCGGAGCCGGAATGCTGCGCGATATCCCCAAGATGCTGCAGATCACCGAGGCCGTGGTAAAAGCAGTCCCGCAACTGCCCGTTACCGTCAAGACCCGCCTCGGCTGGGACTGCAACTCCAAGATCATCGTATCCCTCGCCGAGCAGCTCCAGGATTGCGGCATTCAGGCCCTCACAGTCCACGGTCGAACCCGCTCACAGATGTACACCGGCGAAGCCGATTGGGAAATGATCGGAGAGGTCAAAGCAAACCCCGCACTCAAAATCCCGCTTATCGGAAACGGAGATATTACAACACCTCAAAAACTTGTCGAAGCGTTCGAGCGTTATAATGTCGATGGCGTCATGGTCGGACGAGCCTCCATCGGAGCCCCCTGGATATTCCGAGAAATGACCTCCCTTCTCCGGGAAGGAAAAATCGAAGAGATCCCCGTAGCGAAGAAATTCGCCCTCCTCCGCCGGCAGATCCGCGAGAGCATCGACCGCATCGACGAGTATCGCGGCATCCTCCACATCAGGCGCCATCTCGCGGCCTCACCGCTGTTCAAAAGCATCCCGAATTTCAGGCCCACACGCATCGCAATGCTCAAGGCCTCCACATTCCAAGAGCTCGACGAAATTCTCTCATACATAGAACACGACATCATTCCCGACCTATAACGATCTCACGCATTATGTTTCTCCGTATCATTTCCGCCGCTCTCATTTCCATATCGTTCGCATTCGTCTCCGCCGCCGCCAAATATAAAGTCGACGTGGCCGACTTCTCAAAGCTCTCCGTAGACAACGGCGTCAACGTCATATACACCTGTAGTCCCGATTCCGCAGGCCTCGTCGTCTTTGACTGCGAGCCCGACATGGCTTCCAAAATTCTCCTCATCAACAACAAATCCACACTCCGCATCCAGATCGACATAGACGACACCATCCCCACAGGCATCCCCACCGTCCAAGTCTACTCCGCAGCCCTGTCTTATGTCAGCAACTCAGGCGATTCTCTCGTCGTTGTCAATCTCTCCGTCCCCAACGATAAGTTCACAGCAAAAGTCATAGGCAACGGAAATCTCATTGTCAACAATCTCGAAGCACACAACGCCGAAGCCAAAGTTACCGCCGGACGCGGAACCATCAAAATAGGTGGAAAAACCGACAAAGCCAAGCTCCTTATTGCCGGCACCGGACGCATAGATGCCGGAGAGCTCCGCGCAAGCGAAGTGCACTCCTCATGCATAGGTCCCGGCCACATCATCTGCCGACCCTCCGTCAAGCTCGCAGTTGGCGGCCTCCACGGAAAAATATATTACATCACCGAGCCGGAAGAAATCTCCCGACGGGGAATGGGAGTAAAAGCCCTCCCCATCGATTCCCTTTCGCAATAACACGCCCCCAATCGCTATCAGCCTTAAATCCAGCACTGCAGCCTCGCTGAAGTGGAATATCGTCGACCGAGTAGCCACTCAGCTCCTCTATGCCATCACAGGCATAGTGCTAGCCCGTATTCTTTCCACCGAAGAAATAGGCCTCGTCGGAGCCGTAGCTATTTTTCAAGCCTTCGCAGCCCTCGTCATAGACAGCGGATTCTCATTTGCCCTCCTCCAGCGCAAAGAACCCACCGAGCTCGACTACTCCACAGTCCTCTGGTTCAACCTCTTCATGTCCGCAGCCCTCTACGCCGTGCTATACTTCTGCGCCCCGTGGATAGCCATGCTCTTTCAGAACGATCCCCGTCTCATCGGCCTCTCCCGCGGCATGTTCCTCGTCCTCATACTCAATGCCTCCGCCATAGTCCAGATAAATCGGCTCATGAAGAAAATGGACGTCCGCATGGTCGCCGCAGCCAATAGCGCCGGCCTCTTCCTCGGAGGCATAGTTGGCATTGTCCTGGCCGTCGAAGGCTTCGGAGCATGGGCCATCGTCTGGCAGACCCTCGTCATCGCAGCCGTCAAGTCGCTCGTACTCTGGATCACATGCCGCTGGCGCCCCCTCTTTCGCTTCTCCTTCTCCTCCCTGCGGTCATTCTCCGGCGTAGCCGCAAGGATGATGGGCACAAGCTTTCTCAACACCGTCTTCCTCAACCTATACGGCTTCGTTATCGGCAATAGAGTAGGACTCTCCTCGCTCGGATACTACTCCCAGAGCGACAAATGGAGCAAGATGGGCATATCATCCCTCAGCCAGGTTCTCACATCCACATTTGTCCCCGCCCTCTCCAATGTCCAGGACGATCCCGAGCGTTTCATCCGCATCAGTTCAAGGATGAACCGCTTCACAGCCTACCTCCTCATGCCCGCAATGATAGGCCTCATGGTCCTCGCCAGACCCGCATTCCATTTCCTCTTCGGCACAAAGTGGGATCCCTCCATCGTCCTCTTCCAGCTCCTCTCCTTCCGCGGAATATTTGTCGTCCTCAACTCCTTATACAACAATTACCTCCTCGCCCGAGGCGAAGCCGGCGTCATCATAAAGATGGAAGTCTTCCGCGACACCGTCGCCCTCATCGCCCTCTTCGTCGCCCTCCCCTTTGTCGGGATGTCCCCCCCCCCCCAA
>CAMWQB010000083.1 GCA_947176295.1 uncultured Porphyromonadaceae bacterium | reverse complement strand
CTACCTGGCATGGAATATCTCCGTTGCTTCAGGCTCGAACTGCGCAGGCGCTCCCGCTCTCGCCATCGACAATTTCGTCATCACGTCCGAGCCCGAAGCCGTTCCCGAATATAAGTGGCACATCTATATCGACGACCGCACGGGCTACGACGCAATGGGTGTATACGCATATGGCGACAAGGAAATCTGGGGCGCATGGCCCGGGCAGGCTCCCATCGACGAAACCGACATCGATGGCGTCCGCTATAAAGTCTTTGGCCACGACGAGGATTCCGGCTCGTTCAACCTCATCGTCAACAACTGGAATCGCAGCCTCCAGCTTCCCGACATGCCTTTCGTCGGCGGACGCGACTACTACTTCGTCGCTACTCCCGATAAGCTCGAAGAGAAAAACACCTCCGGTATCGAGACCGTAATATCCGGTGCCGACGAGCAGGTCGAATTTTTCAACCTTCAGGGCATGCGCGTTTCCAATCCCACCGGTGGCATCTTCATCTGCCGCCGGGGCTCCAAAGCCACGAAAATCTACATCCGCTGACCGCAGATGTATATATTAGAGATAAGGTAAATAAGTAGGTAATGCAAGGGTTCGCCCCTGCCGGCTTCAAAAACCGGCAGGGGCGAATTTATAATGTTTATATTTAAAGTTTACTTCGCGTTGAAGATTACGATACGGTTCCAGTTGTTCACGTCGTAGGGCTGTACGTTCGAGCCTTCGCCCTGAATCGACAGACGGTCGGGATTGATGCCGTACTTGTTCACCAGTGCGTTGCATACTGCTTCTGCGCGACGCTTCGAGAGGCCCATGTTGTAGGCGCTTGTGCCCGTGTCCTTGTCGGCGTAGCCGATGATAGCCACATTCTGGTCGGGATTCTCTTTCATCCACTTCGACACGTTGTAGACATTCACCATTTCCTCATCGGTGATCTTGGCCGAATTGATTGTGAAGCGTACGGTTGCCATCAGAGGTGCGGGGACGCTTTCCACTGCCACGGCTTCAACCGGCTCGGGGCACGGAAGCTGTGCTTCTGCTGCTGCCAGTGCAGCGCCTGTCGTTGCCAGAGCGGCGCGGAGGTCGTTCACTTGGCCGTTGAGAGTATTGATGTAGTCCAGATAGTCGCAGGGATTGTAGCTCTTGAAGTCGCAGCCACCGATATTGAAGGAGAAACCTCCGGTTGCCGTGATGTTCATGTCGACAGGAGAGCCGTAGGCATAGTTGTTGAAGTTGTCGCCATAGAAGCTCACGCGGCCTTCAGCAAAGAAATCAACATACTTGCAGAGGCGGAAGCGAAGCTGCAGACCGGCCGACACCGGAAGAGTCCACGAGTTTGTTTTCTGCTTGTTGTGGTGGTTGCTGATATTACCGTGATTGGGTTCAAAATCCCACGCATAGCTGCCGCCGAGACCCACGAACGGAACTATCGAGAACGCTCTGCGGCTGTTAACGCCTCCGAGGCTGTTGAACATATCCCACATCAGGTCGAAGTTGGCGTTCACATATTTGCTCTTCTCCCACGACACGTTTTCCCAGTGGAGAGGACCGCCGTAGAAGCTCAAGCGCCAGGCCAGATAGGGCGACATCCACTTACCGAAACCGAAGTTATAGTTCACCGAGATGTGGTGCTCGGGGCCGCTGCCCTGGGGATGGTCCTCCATGAACGGCGAAGCGATGCCGGCTCCGATCTGGATAAACCAGTTGTCCTTCGAGCTCGAGTAGTAGTGTGTCTTGCAAGGAATCTCGCTGACGATCGAAGTCTCTTCAACTACTGTGATGCTTTCTTCTTGGGCCGTCGCGGTCGGAGCGGCCATGGCGGCAAATGCTATTGCTGTGCCGGAGAGGAGTAGAGTTTTTTTCATGAGGGTTGGGTTTTTAGTTTTCTTATGTCTACCAAACACCCGTTCCGTGCTCTTGGTTCGGAGACCCTCAAAAAATTTTCATCACTCCCCGGAAATTATGTCCTTGAAAGTCTTCCGGTCCACCCGCCTCTCGTCGGGCGTCTCCCCGTCCTCGCGTGTGCTCAGGTAGCGGTCGTAGTAGGCCAGCAGCAGCGTCGTCAGCGGCAATGCTATTATCAGCCCGATAAAGCCTAAGAGCGTCCCCCACACCGACAGCGACAGCAATATCAGCGCCGGATTCAGCCCCATCGCGCTCCCCATTATCTTTGGCGTAAGAATTAAATCCTGAATCACTTGCACTACTGCATAAACCGCGATGCACTCCCACCATATCGTCCAGAAATCAATCGATGAGTCCACACTGTACACCAGGCATAGCAGCGTCGTCGGCACTATCGAAATCAGCTGCAGGTAAGGCACCATATTCAGCAGACCGATAAACATCCCCAGCACGATGGCCAGAGGCAGCTTGATGATGCAGAACCCTATGCTGAATAGAACTCCCACACAGAAGGCCACAAGCGCCTGACCGCGGAAATAGTGGTTCATGCTGTCCTTGATGTCATGGGCTATGCTTCCCGTTATTTCGCGGTACTTCGGAGGCACCAGTCGCTTCACACCCTTGCTTATTTTATAGTAGTCCAGCATGATAAATACAAGATAAAGAATTGCCACGAACCAGTTGAAGATACTCAACACAATGTTCAGGCCCCCGCTCAGGAAGGTTCCCGCCGTATTGAAGAGCGAGCGAAGATCCTGTGAGGTCATCCTTCTCGAAATATCCCTGAAGTCGATGTTCTCTTTTATAAACGAATGGAACGAATCCGGCAGGAACGGGATGTGGCTCGGCGTTTCGGCGTATCGGCTCACGAATTGCGCCAGCTGATGCATCTCTTCAACAAGCGAAGGTATCACGAACACACCCATCGCCGCCATCAGAAGCACACACTCAAATAGCGTCATGAACACCGGGAGCCAACGACGCTTCACTCTAAGAAGCTTCTGGTTGTAGAGAACGAAGGGTTCAAGCAGATACGCCAGCAACCATGCCACGCAGAATGGAAGCAGCACATCGCGCAGCACGTCAATGAGCCAGATCACCGCAAGGAAGCATACAAGCGTTATGAGCATTCTCACAACGCGGTCGAATGTATAGGGTCGGCGCTCGTTCGCCGATGATGGGGTAGGGAGCTGATTTGACATCTCGTATGGTTTTTTCTGTGCAAATTTAACCAAAATACCCCACATTTCATCCCGTTTTTTGCTTCATTTCGTCAGAATTCCTTAACTTTGTGCCCTGAATCATTTCAACTGTCTATTGAATTATTTATAAATCAACATACTCTTTCATTACCGCATTATGACTAAAGAAATCAAACAGGTGCTCAACGACAAGGCATGGGCTCGATGGACCGCCCTCGTCCTCGTGGCTTCCATGATGTTCTTCGCCTACATGTTCGTCGACGTCATGTCCCCGCTCAAATCCCTCCTCGAGGAAAAACTCGACTGGAACAGCGCCACTTTCGGCACCTATGCCGCATCAGAGTACTTCCTTAACGTCTTTTTCTTCTTCCTCATCTTCGCAGGAATCATCCTCGACAAGATGGGTATCCGCTTCACGGGCATCCTCTCCGCGTCCATGATGGTGATTGGCGCAGGCATCAAGCTCATAGGCATCTCCGAATGGTTTCAGGGCACTTCACTTTGCCTTTGGCTCGACAGTTGGTGGGCTGCCTTCCCCGGTTCCGCTAAGATGGCCTCTTTCGGCTTCATGATTTTCGGCTGCGGCTGCGAGATGGCTGGCACCACGGTCTCCAAAGCAATTGCAAAATGGTTCGAAGGCAAGGAAATGGCCCTCGCAATGGGTGTCGAGATGTCCATCGCCCGTCTCGGAGTGTTCGCCGTAATGTGGATTTCTCCAGCCATTTCCGGCATGTTCGACCAGTCGGTCGTTGCTCCCGTGGCATTCTGCACAGCCCTTCTGCTCATAGGTCTCATTTGCTACACAGTCTTCACATTCATGGATCGTACCCTCGACCGCGAGCTCGCTGCCGACGGTGCCTCCGTCTCTGGTGGTGAAGGCGCTTCTGATGAAGAGTTCCATATCTCCGATCTCGGCAAAATTCTCAGCAGCAAGATGTTCTGGCTCGTTGCTCTCCTTTGCGTCCTATACTATAGCGGCATCTTCCCCTTCCAGCGCTACGCTCCCAACTATGTGCAAGAAACTCTCAACGTCAGCGCCGAGACGGCCGCACGCCTCTTCAGCGTCTTCCCCATCCTCGCAATGGTGCTCACCCCCTTCCTTGGCGCATTCCTCGATTATAAAGGCCACGGAGCCACGATGCTTATCGTCGGTGCTGTCATCATGACGTGCTGCCACCTAGGTTTTGCCTTCCTCCTCCCCGCCGTGCCTCAGGTTTGGCTCGCCGTTACTCTCATCCTCATCCTCGGAGTATCCTTCTCTCTTGTCCCGGCAGCCCTCTGGCCATCCGTACCCAAGATTATCAACGCCAATATCCTCGGCTCGGCCTACTGTCTCATATTCTGGATTCAGAACATCGGCCTCTGCCTTGTGCCTCTGCTCATTGGCGAAACTCTTGATGCTACAGGTGGCTATCGTGTGCCCATGCTCATTTTCGCATCCTTCGGCGTCCTCGCCATCATATTCGGTATTTGGCTCAAAGCCCTCAATTCCAAATATCACTATGGCCTCGAAGAGCCCAACGTAAAGAAGAACGTGAAGGCCGAGGAAATGGAAGTGCAGAGCATCGACCAATAATTTTTGACCGAAATAGCTTGGCATTTTCAAAAAAAAGCGTAATTTTGCACGAACAAACAATTCTCTAATAAAACTTCAACAAAAAAACACTACTACTATGGCTTACGTAATCACCGACTCCTGCGTGGCTTGTGGCACTTGCCTCCCCGAATGCCCCGTTAGCGCTATCAGCGAAGGCGAA
Organism: uncultured Porphyromonadaceae bacterium; assembly: GCA_947176295.1. Lineage (GTDB taxonomy): Bacteria > Bacteroidota > Bacteroidia > Bacteroidales > Muribaculaceae > CAG-873. Next base: position 3,059 of record CAMWQB010000083.1, on the reverse strand, counting down.
ATCTACCACATCGACCCCGATACTTGCATCGACTGCGGCACTTGCGCCAGCGTCTGCCCCAGCGAAGCAATCATCCCCGGTGAATAAAACACCCGAAAAAATTTAAATCAATTTAGGGATTAAAGCAAAGAGGCCGTGTCGTCCGCGACACTGCCTCTTTGTCATTTTTCGCATGTCCATCCGGCTCTCCGGCCCCCTGGAGCCCCTCCTCGCAAAGAAAAGGCTGTAATCCCTTACAGCCTTTTCCTCACAATCGATTTATCTCAGGTCTGACAGCAACCTGATTACGATGGCAAAATTATGCAAAAACATCTAAATATCCAACATTAGTTGCGGAAAAATGAAAAATTAATCTCATTTTTCTTCGTTTTGCTGCCTTTTGGCGTTCGGTTTGACAAGCCATGCGCTGAACTCCCATAAAATATACACGGGAATAAACACAACAAACAGCGTCAGAGGATCGCCTGTAGGCGTGATGATTGCTGCCAGAACGATAAGAGCCACTATCGCATGTCGACGATAGCGCGCAAAGAATTCGCGGGTAATAAGCCCCGTACGCCCCATAATCCATGCAAGAAGCGGAAGCTCGAACACAAGACCCATCAGCAGAAGGAGCGTGAAAAATGTGTCCATATAGCTCGACAGGGACACAACGTTAGGAATCAACGGGCTCAACTGGTAGCCCGCGAGAAATCGGAGCGTCAGCGGAAAGACCAGGAAATATCCCGTCGCCGCCCCCAAGTAGAACATCACGTTTCCCATCACGAAAGCAGCCGTCGCGTGCTCGCGTTCCTTCGGATAAAGCCCCGGCCGGACAAAAGTCCAGAGCAGATAGATAATCACAGGAAGCGTCAGCACCAACGCGAACCAGAATGTCGACGACACATGGATAAAAAACTGCGAAGCAAGCTCGATATTCACAAGCTCTATCGAGAAGCTCCCCGCCGGTGTGCCCGACATGGATTCGTCCGCCAGTAACGGCGCCGAATGCGCAAGCCTCTCGAAGAAGCCGTAAACAGGAAAATCCCCGCGCGTGGGCGCGAGGATTATCTTGTCGAATATGCGGGGCATGAACGCGAAAAGACCGATGCACGCGGCCAAATAAACGCCGATGATTCGGAACAGTACTCCACGGAGGTCGTCGAGATGGGCCCAAAATGTTTTTTCGCTGTCCATATGGCGTGGGTCGGGTAGGGAACGGTGGTCGTGATTAGAGCTTCGATACTATTGACTCGGTGTCCTTGGCTATCATCAGCTCCTCATCGGTCGGAATCACGCATACCTTCACGCGCGAACCGGGAGCCGAAATCAAGGTCTCCGTGCCTCGAACCTTTGCATTGAGGGCCGTGTCAAGTTCAACGCCCATAAAGCCTAAGGGCTTGCACACGTTCTCGCGTACGCCCGTCTGGTTCTCGCCGACACCGCCCGTGAATACGATTATGTCAACTCCGCCCATTTCTGCGGCGTAGGCGCCTATATATTTGATGATGCGCTGCTCATACATCTCAAGCGCCAGCACTGCACGGGGGTCGCCCGCTTTGTCGGCTGCTTCTATCTCGCGCATGTCGTTGCTCAGTCCGCTGATGCCCAGAACTCCGCTCTCTTTGTTGATGATCGTCTGGAGCTCCTTGGGGCTAAGGCCGTGCTTCTCCATGATGAAAGTGAGAGCTCCGGGGTCCACGTCGCCTACTCTCGTTCCCATCATCAGGCCCTCGGTCGGGGTTAAGCCCATCGATGTATCCACGCTCTTGCCGCCGTCCACAGCCGTGATCGACCCTCCGTTGCCGATGTGGCAGGTGATGATCTTCTGCTTCGCGATGTCAACGCCAAGGAATTCGCACACGCGCCCAGAAACGTAGCGGTGGCTCGTGCCATGGAAGCCATAGCGGCGGACGCCGTCCTCCTCATAATACTTGTAGGGAAGAGCATACATGAAAGACTTTGCAGGCATCGTCTGGTGGAATGCCGTGTCGAAAACTCCCACCTGAGGAACATCCGGCATCAGTGCCGTTATTGCCTCAATTCCGGTCATGTTCGCCGGGTTGTGCAGCGGAGCGATGGCGTAGCATTCGCGGATTTTGTCCTTTACGTCTTCGGTGATGAGAACACTCTCGCTGAACTTCTCTCCGCCATGCACCACGCGGTGGCCCACTGCATCGATTTCGCCGAACGAGCCGATGGCGCCGTCGGCCTTATCCGTAAGGACCTCAAGTATTGCCTTGATAGCCCCCTGATGGTCGATGTGGCCAAGTTCGCGGATGGCCTTCGAGCCGTCCGCCTTCTTGTATTTGATGAACCCGTCGGGAAGCCCGATTTTTTCAACGCCGCCTTCGGCAAGCACCTTGTCGCCTTCGGTGCCGGTAGATATCAGTTTGTATTTCACCGAGCTGCTGCCCGAGTTGAGTACGAGGATTTTCATTTTTCCGTATGTCTTGGTTTTATAGTGGCTGAATTAGTGCTGCTTAAGCCCTATGGCCTGATTGCATGTCATGATGATTGTCTTGTAGATGTCTTCGGGATAGCATCCGCGCGAAAGGTCGTTTACCGGCGCTGCGAGGCCCTGAAGCACCGGCCCCACTGCCTCCACGCCTCCCAGGCGCTGAACAAGCTTGTAGGCGATGTTACCAACCTCCAGCGACGGGAATACAAGCACGTTTGCCCGTCCGCTTATCTGGCTGTTCGGCGCTTTCGACTGAGCCACCGAGGGCACAAGCGCGGCATCAGCTTGCAGCTCGCCGTCAAGTATCAGTTCGGGAGCTTTCTCGCGGGCGATGTGCACAGCCTGAATCACCTTATCCACGCGCGCGTGTTTGGCCGAACCCTTGGGCGAGAAATAGAGAACCTGTAATTTCATAACCAAAACCTCCAAAAAGAAAAATCTTATGACTCTCACCATAAGTCAAAAAGCAATTCCTTCTCCCATAATAGGAAGACTACAAAGTAGTATACCACATTTTCCCTCCCTTAACAAGAGAAAAAGCCTATAAGCATTTGGGAAAGGGATTGTCTATTTTGCCAGGATATGTTACAATGGAAACGGTAAATTGCAGATATGGAAC
>CAMWQB010000082.1 GCA_947176295.1 uncultured Porphyromonadaceae bacterium | reverse complement strand
TGTTGTCATTGTCGGTCTTCACTGCCGCCACACCATAGGCCTTGGTCTTGTAGCCCATGCGCTGTTCGTCGTGGCTCTCGGCGTAGCTCACCGTCGAGCCCCATGGGCGGTTGCCCTGCTTCGTTGAGAGGAAAGCCGATGTTTTGGCACCCCCGCTGTTCTCGGCATAGCCCATCGTGAACTGGCAGGAGTTTTCGTTGATGTTGGCCCACTGAAGTTCGCCGTCGTTGCCCATCTCGATTTCTTCCTTATCGCCCGCAAGGTTCTCATTGATGTGGATTCCGTTGGGCTTCACACTCTTGATCACATCATGCAGACGCTTCATGCGTGCCACGCGCGAGGCATTATAAGAGTCAGTCCCGCTGCCGTAGGAGTTGTTGTCGCCAAGGCCCTTCACCAGGTCGAAACGGAAGCCGTCAACATTGTAGTTCTTGAGCCAGTAAACAAGGCAGTCGGTCCATTGCTGCTGCACAAGGGCATGACCCTGATTCCAGTCGTTAAGCACGCTGTAGGCGTGGGGAGCCGTCTTGTTGTAGAAAGGATTCGAATTGATGTCGTACATCTGATACCAGGGATGCAGGCCGTCGCTCTGGTTGTACACGATATCAAGTATCACGGCCATGCCAAGCTTGTGGCACTCCTCGATAAAGTCGCGGTAGTCCGTCGGCGAGCCGTAGGCCTTGTCAGGAGCGAAGTAGAAGTTCGTGTTGTAGCCCCACGAGTTGTTGCCGTTGAATTCCATGATAGGCATCAGTTCCACGGCATTGAAGCCCATCCCCTTGATGTACGGTAGCTTGGCTATCGCCTGACGAACTGTTCCGTTGGCATTGGCCTCGCCTACAGTGCCCGTAAAGTCGCGGAAGAGCATCTCGTAGATCACAAGGCTCTTGTGGTCGGGAATCGTAAAGTTCGAGAACTTGTAGCTCGTGTTCAGGTCGCCGCGATATACTGCCAGCATCACGTCGTTGAATAGGTCGTAAGGATACTGGGGCATGTCGGGCCAGATCGACGGGTCGAGCCACTTGTCGCTGTAGCAGTCCAGCACCAGTTCGGCATACGGGTCGCCCACCTTATACTTAGAGTCTACAATGAAATAGTAGGGGTACCACTCGTTGTCCTTCAGGCCCGAAACAGTCGTCCAGAAGTAGCGGTTGCCCTCGTAGTCCTGATATTTCATGATGTTCTTGTCCAGAATATCATAGTTGTCCCACGACGGAACGAGGATGGCCGAGTTCTTGCCCGGTGCTGCGATGCAGAAGGTTACGGTGCCGTCCGAGTTCTTCACGGGGCCCATCTTCGGCTTCCCGCCGGGATATGTCCCGGCAACGGATTCCCCGGGATATGCCACATTCACGCTCTGGCTCTTCGTCTCGCCGTTGCACACGCCTTTGCCCGTTACGGTGTACGTGCCCTTCTGCGAGAAGGTATAGCTGGCCTTCAGCGTCGTGTTGCCCTTCACCGTGGCGATGTTCGACCCGTTCACGCTTATGCTCAGGTCTGCGGCCTGCGTCGAGTTGAGCGTGAAGGTGATAGTCGTGGCCTTCGTCAGGAGCATGCTCTGCGCATCGTTCTCGAACGAGATGTCGAAGCCGGCGCCGAGAACGTCAACGAAGATGTCTCCCCCCGTGCTGGTCTTGCCCTGCTTCGACCCGTCGGCGTTGCGGAACACCATGGCTATCTTCGTGATGTGCTCAGATGCGTTTGTAATTCCGAAGTATTCGCGGAGCGTGCCCAGGCTCAGCGTATACGTGTTGGCCGACACATAGGTCAGGCGGTTCTTGTCGGTGTTCGAGGTCTGCGCGTTCGACCCGTCCGATGCGGGCCAGTCGGTCTGCACATATTTCCAGTCGCTGTTGTCGCGGCTGAGGTTGGTGATCACACCGATGTGGGCATAAACCGGTGTCCCGGACGACAGCCCTTTCAGGCCTCCGTTGCCAAGTGGCGAATCTGCGTGGTAGGTAAGTACAACATTCCGGCTGTCCTCCTGGACAATTGTCGGAGAGCTGGTTACAATCTGAGCCGTTGCTCCCGCCCATACCATTGCGGCGGTTGCCAGACTTGCTAAGATTCTTTTCATGAAAATTTTGGAAAAAATTTAAAGTTATAGTTTTTTGGTTAGTTCAAGGTTCAGCTACGTTGGTCTCTGATATGAATATTGCAAAGGTAAGCAAAAAGATTGATTCCCTCAAACAAAAATGTCCGCCCCGCGACAATTTTCTGTGTCGCGGGGCGGAATCTTTCAGTGACTCACGCTTTTAGATCCAGCGCGAGAATGCAAAGTCCATGCGGTGGGGCAGAGCCGGGTTCTTCGGATACAGGCGGAAGCCGTAGCGGAACACGCCTGCGTCTTTCAGCTTGTTCGAAAGCTCGTAGGTCAGAACCGAGCCTTCTTCCTTCACTACCTTGAAGTCTACCGTGCGCACCAGATGTTCCTCGCCGTCTTCCTGGCGGTAAACCACCATCTCGAGGCCGAGGTCCCGGCCGAGGCCGTTCGTATCGACGATCGCCTCGATCTTGTAGCTCTCGCCCGTCGACGACTGGGTGAGGTCGCCGCTCTGGCGGACGTCGAACACCTTGATGCCATCCCATGCGGCGGCTACCTTCTCCTTCCATGCCACGATTTCCTTAGCCTTCGCGTAGTCGTTGGCGCTCAGGGCGCTGTTGCGCTTGGCCTCGGGGTCGTAGAAGCGGGAAATGTAGTCGTCGATCATGCGCTTCATCGTGAAGTGAGGAGCGATGTCGCCGATCGAACCCTTGATATACTGGATCCACTCGGGCGAGTAGCCGGCAGAATTCTTCTTGAAGTAGAGGGGGATAATCTCGTTTTCCAGCATCGAGTAGATCGTGGCTGCGTCGAGCTTGTCCTGCTGCGCCTGGTCCGTGTAGGTGCGCTTGTCTGTCAGCGCCCAGCCGGCCTGCTCATTGAAGCGGTACCCTTCATACCACCAGCCGTCGAGCACCGAGAAGTTGAGCACACCGTTCATCTCGGCCTTTTCACCCGAGGTGCCCGATGCCTCGAGAGGACGCGTCGGGGTATTCAGCCAGATGTCAACGCCCGTTACGAGGCGCTTGGCAACTACCATGTTGTAGTCCTCCAGGAAGATGATCTTGCCCAGGAACTGAGGCATGCGCGAAATCTCGAGGATGCGCTTGATCAGGCCCTGGCCGGCGCCGTCAGCCGGGTGTGCCTTGCCCGAGAAGATAAACTGAACGGGGAACTGCTCGTTGTTCACGATCTTGGCCAGACGGTCCAGGTCCGTGAAGAGAAGGTGTGCACGCTTGTAGGTGGCGAAACGGCGGGCAAAACCGATGATCAGGGCATTCGGGTTGATCTTGTCCACGATGTTCATCACGGCCGAGGGATCGCCCTGGTTGGCAAGCCATTTCTCCTTGAAGTCCCGGCGAACGAAGTTGATGAATTTGTTCTTCATCGTCAGGCGCATGTTCCAGATTTCCTCATCGGGAACGCTGAAGATGCCCTTCCAGGCTGCGGGATCGCTCTGGTGCTCGAACACCTGTGCGCCGAGCTTGTTGAAATAGAATTCCTTCCATTCCGAAGCGGCCCAGGTGGGCATGTGCACACCGTTCGTTACGTAGCCGACGTGGCTTTCCTCCCATGTGTAGCCCTTCCAGATGCCGGCGAACATCTTTTTCGACACTTCGCCGTGCAGCCAGCTCACGCCGTTGGCTTCCTGGCACGTGTTCAGCGCGAACACGCTCATCGAGAAGCGTTCGTTCGTGTTCGGGTTCTCGCGGCCCATGTTCATCAGGTCGTTCCACGAGATGCCCAGCTTGGCAGGATATTCGCCCATATACTTGCCGAAGAGCGACTCATCGAAGTAGTCGTGGCCCGCAGGAACAGGGGTGTGAACCGTGTAGAGGCTCGACGAGCGAACGAGCTCAAGTGCCACGTTGAAGCTGAGGCCCTTGTTCTGAACGAATTCAACAAGGCGCTGCAAGTTCAGAAGAGCGGCGTGGCCTTCGTTGCAGTGGTAGAGCTGAGTGTTGATGCCGAGCTTGCGCAGCATGATGATGCCGCCGATGCCCAGGAGATATTCCTGCTTGATGCGGTTTTCCCAGTCGCCGCCGTAGAGCTGGTGGGTGATGGGGCGGTCGAACTCCGAGTTCATGTCGAAGTCCGTGTCGAGCAGATAGAGCTTCATGCGGCCCACGTTCACGCGCCATACATGGCTGTAGATGATGCGGCCGGGGTAGGGTACCTCGATGATCATCGGATGTCCGTTCTGGTCCATCACCTGCTCGATAGGAAGCTGGTTGAAGTTCTGGGGCTCGTATTTGGCTATCTGCTGGCCGTCAACGCTCAGGGTCTGAGTGAAGTAGCCGTAGCGGTAGAGGAAGCCGACGGCGGTCATGTCCACGCACGAATCGGAGGCTTCCTTGATGTAGTCGCCTGCAAGCACGCCAAGGCCGCCCGAATAGATTTTCAGGCAGTTGCAGAGACCATATTCCATCGAGAAGTAGGAAATCGAGGGCACATCCTTGCGCATGGGCTTCTTCATGTATTCCTTGAAGTCGGCATATACGGCCTTGATGCGGCCCATCAGCATCTCGTCTTCGAGAATTTCGGCGATGCGGTCGCCCGAGAGGCGCTGGAGCACCATAACGGGGTTCTCGCCCGTGCTGCGCCAGAGCTGGGGATTCAGATCACGGAAGATAGCCTTGGCGGGACTGTTCCATACCCACCACAGGTTCTTGGCAAGCTCCTCAAGGGGCTTGAGTTGCTTGGGAAGTTCTGATTTAACAGTAATGTCGCGCCAGATGGGGGCATTAGTGTTGCTAACCGGAAGTTTCATAAGTGTCTTGTGTGATATTTAGATGATTTTTTCTTTCGAACTTGATTATTTCTTCTTGTTGCGGGCGCGGGCCGAAGCCTGGGCCTCACAGTAAGCCGTGTCGTAGTAGCTCTCAAAATCCGTCCACAGGAAGCGGCGCGCCTCGGCCGACGCGGCGGCACGGACGTCTTTCATCTCCGCGGCAGGCATCTCTATGAGCGTGCGCAGGTCGCGGGTTATGGCCTCCGTGGCTTCTGCGTAGTTGCTGTCCGTGCGCTCCACCACCCGGACTCCGCATGCTTCGAACGAAGCCGGCGTCGTGGCCAGAATCCACTGTCCGAAGCCTGCAAGGGTCGTCGTTATCGTAGGAACGCCGAAGGCTATGCTCTCGAGCGGAGTGTAGCCCCAGGGCTCGTAGTAGCTCGCAAACACCGTCGCGTCAAGGCCCGGCAGGAGCTCGTAATATGTGCGGTCAAAAATCCCGTCTGTGCCGTTGAGATAGCAGGGCACGTAGATCACGCACACTCGCCCGTCGGCATCGTTGGTGAAGCCGGCGGAGTGTATGCGGCCCACGATCGGGTCTTCGTTGTAGTTCACCACGTTGTGGGTCTGCATCGGGTCGGCAAGTCGCGAGTGCTCCCCGGAAGCCAGCGCATGGCTCAGGTCAGCACGCGGCCCTCCGCACCAGGCGGGCACCAGCACGAATGCCAGAACGCGACGGCCGGGCTTCTCCCCGCGGTCCAGCGCCCGGACCGCATCCAGGAACATGTCTATCCCCTTATTGCGGTATTCGCAGCGCCCCGAGGTGGCAAGGATAAAGGTCTCGTCGTCGAAGTCTATTCCCGTGAGAGCGCGGGCCACACGCAGAAAATCGGCGCGCGCTCTCTTGCGAGCGGCTCCGTAGCGCGGACGGCCCGGCACAAAATTCATTTCAAACCCGTTGGGCGTTACCACAGGGCGCCGTTCCAGAAGCTGCTCGGCCTCCTGAGCCGTGATCTCGCTCACGGTCGTGAACGCGTCAGCTGCATGGGCCGCTGCCTTTTCCAGCGAGTGCTTGCTCTGCATGTTCAGCTCGCCTGCCATCTGGTCGCCGTTGTAGCCCCGCAGATAGTCGTAGAGCGGCTTCCCGTTGCCGCAGATGCTGCGGCCTATGCTCGTGGCATGCGTGGTGAACACCGTGGCTGCCTCCGGCATTTCAGCCTTCAGCGTCAGAAGTCCGCTCGAAGCCGTCCATTCGTCAAAATGGGCCACCTCCTTCGCCGGGTCTGCCTTCAGGAAGGCCGTGAGGCTCTCTATCACCATGGCGGCCGCACGCCCGAATGCCATCCCCTCGTCGTAGTCGCCGTATGCATGAAGCGAATCCACGCCGTAGAGCTCCCACATCCGCCCGTAGAAGGCATCCTTATCGCGGTAGAGAGCATCGAACTTCACCAGCACGGCAATAGGCCGTCCGGGAATCTCCCAGCGCCCTACGCGCACGCTCATCCCCTCGGGGAATACAGCCGTCTCGCGCCAACGCCGCAAAAGCGAGGCCACCTCCGTAAAGTATGGCGACGGATTTTCCTCGCTCCATACGTCCGGGCCGATGAATATTAGCTTGTCTTTGAATATGTCGTGGAGGGTTTTCGCTTTGCTCGACAGCACGGTATAAATGCCGCCGATTTTATTGCACACCTCCCAGCTTGCTTCAAACAGCAGGTCGATATTGTTGGAACAATCTTTCATACTTGTGTCGCGGTTTTCGCTGCGCAAAGTTAGTAAAAAAAATTGAGATTCCCGCTTAATCTGTTAAAATTTAAAAGTAACGCCCAGCGAGGGGTTCCACGCATGCACCTTATAATCGGCCGTGAATGTCCTCTCGTAAGGCAGCCCCATCGTTTTCAGGAGCAGGTCGTCGTAGGTGCAGCTCGCGTTTTTAGCCCCCGTGCCTGCCACGTAGAGCAGCGCCGCGTCGATGCTGAAATTTTTCACCGGCGAGAAAGAGAAGCCCACCGAAGGCTCGATTTTAGTCATGCCGGGCGTCTCGGGGTTGTAGTGCTCCTTGTTCACGGGCGTCGTGTCCACCATCAGGCCCGCGCGAAGCTCAAGGCGTTCCGTCAGGTCGTACTGCCCGCCCAGGTGGAACGTCCACGAGTTGTGGTAGTTCTTGGTTATGAACTGATTGTAGGGAGCAAGCTGCTCGCTCAGAAATTCAATGTCGAGGCTCTTGTAAGCTTTCCATCCTGTGAGCTGAGCGTCGAAAGCAAGCACAAGTTTCTTTATCGGCTTGTAGCTCACACCGAAATTGTACACCGCCGCCGCAGGCATCGAAGCCGTGAAGTTGGCCTCGTTCAGGATGTTAAGCGAATTTTGCAGCAGAGCCTGAGCCGTCTCGTTGGCATAGTTCACCATTGCCGTACCGCACTTCACCTTCAGGTTCATCTTCTGGCGGAAAGAGAAGCCCACCGTCCATTTCTTGTTGATGTCCCACATGATACCCGCGTTCACACCCGCCGTTACGGCAGCCTTGCCGTTGAGGTTGATGCTCGCAGGCGTGTCGCCCATAGCAGGAAGGCCCGCCTGCGCCAGCAGAGCATTGAAGCTGTCGTTAGGCACCAGGCCCTTGTCGAGGTTCACCGTGCCCCAGGTCAGCATCGCGCCCACGCCCACCGACAGTCCATCGATAGGGCGCCAAGCCAGCGTAGGTTGTACCGTGAAAGCCTTCAGGCTCACCTTCTGGTTCAGCACAGCCCCGGGCCAGTTCATGCCCCAGTTGATGCCCGAGCCGTAAGGCGTGTAGAAGCTCACGCCGGCCTTGAAGTTGTCATACACGTTCATGCCCAGATTGAAAGCCATCGGCGTCGAAGGCGTATTGTCCGTCGTGTATTCCTTGCCGTCGGGCAGCGTAGCCTTCGCAGTAGCGAGGATCGCCGTCCCCGAGCCCGAAAATTCAAGCGTCTGATCCATGAAGCCGAGGCCCGCAGGGTTAAAAATCATACTTTCCGCTCCCAGATGGAGAGCCGTGCCCGTGTGCCCCATGCCGTTCTGGCGTGCGCTGAGGGTATTCACTTGATAACCTTCGGCCAGAGCCGTGGCGCCTGTCAGAACAATCGCCGCAGTTGCGGCTGCAAATCTATTCATATTGTACTGTTTGGAAAAATTTCCGCAAAGATAAGCAAAAAAATCCACACCCGCAAACCACCCC
>CAMWQB010000081.1 GCA_947176295.1 uncultured Porphyromonadaceae bacterium | reverse complement strand
CGGCTTGGAGGGCGCCGTGGAGGTTGTTTTCAGGGACGGGGAGGGGCGCGGCGTCGGCCACACTGAGGTAGTATAATCCTTCGGCGTCGATGAAAACGCGGGTGGAGGGCTTGACGGGGGTCTGCTGTGAGCTTTCGGGGAGGTCTATTTCGAGTGCAGTCGGGAAGACGAAGGCTGACGTGACCATGAAGAAGACGAGCAGGAGGAAAACGACGTCGGTCATGGAAGCCATCGAAAACTCGGAGAGCATGTTGTTAGGACGTTTGAGGGCCATGATTCCTGGGGTATGGGAAAAGGGTGGGGTAGGAGATGAGGAAGGTGGGGGAAATAATCAGGCTACGGGCTCGTTGAGAAGGTCCATGAATTCCATAGTGGCAGCTTCGAGGCGATTCATGATCTTGTTTACGCGAGCCACGAGGAAGTTGTAGGCGAAGAGGGCGAGGACGCCGACGATGAGGCCTGCCACGGTGGTGACAAGTGCGGAATATATGCCGCCGGCAAAGGAGTCGATCGTGGCCGAGGAGCCGGACTGCGCGATGGCGTAGAATGCCTGTACCATGCCGATGACGGTGCCGAGGAAGCCGAGCATGGGTGCGCCGGCAGCGGTGGTGGCGAGCCAGGGGAGGCCTTTGGAGAGGTTGGAGACTTCGAGATTTCCGGTGTTTTCGATTGCGACGAGGACGTCGTTCATGGGGCGGCCGATACGGGATATGCCTTTTGCGATGAGCCTTGCCTGTGGGGTTGCGGCCTGTTTGCAGAGATTCTGGGCGCTTTCGAGTTCGCCTTCGTGGATGTATCCTTTGATGCGCTTCATGAAGGAGCTGTCGGAGCGTCCGGCGCGTGTGAGGACAATGCAGCGTTCGGCGAAAATATATATTGCCAGGAGAAGCAGTATCGCCAGAGGAATCATTGTCCAGCCGCCCTGGAGGCAGAGGTCCCAGAGGCTGAGGGATGTAACGGGGTCGGCTGATTCTTCGGCGAGAATCTGGACGGTTTCGGTTTCGGCAGCTGCGACTGTTGCCATTGTGTCGGAGAAGGCTGCTGCGACGGTGTCGGCGCCGGGAATCTGGAGGAGTAACATTTTTGAGGCTTGGAAGTGGGGTTGAGGTGAGTATTTTTTATTTGAGGCAATCGAGATATTTTCGGACGGTCTGCTCCATTCCGTAAATGAGGGCATCGCAGATGAGGGCGTGTCCGATGCTCACTTCGCTGAGGAAGGGAATCTTTTGGTGGAAGAATGGCAGGTTGCGCAGGCTGAGGTCGTGTCCGGCATTTACACCGAGGCCGAGGCGTCGTGCGGCGGCAGCAGCTTCGACAAATGGGGCCACTGCGGCTTCGGGGTCGTCGTCGAAAGCGTCGGCGTAAGGCTTGGTGTAAAGTTCCACGCGGTCGGCCCCGGTGCGTGCTGCTGCGGCGATAACCGCGGGGTCGGGGTCGACGAAAATCGATGAACGAATTCCGGCTTCCTTGAGAGTATCTACCACAGATGTAAGGAATTCCATATTGGCTTCGACGTCCCAGCCGTGGTTGGAGGTCAGGGCGGAGGGAGCGTCGGGCACGAGAGTAACCTGCGTGGGACGTGTCTTAAGGACAAGGTCCATGAATTCGTGAGAGGGGTATCCTTCGATGTTGAATTCGGTGCGGAGGACGGGCCGGAGGGCAAAGACATCGGAGCGGCGTATGTGTCGCTCGTCGGGGCGGGGGTGTACGGTGATTCCTTTAGCGCCGAAATTCTCTATAGCGGAGGCCCAATCCGTAACGGAAGGATTGTTTTCTCCGCGGGAGTTGCGCAAAGTAGCAATTTTATTGATGTTTACGCTGAGATTGGTCATTTATCGGGAAAAAAGTCGTATATTTGTATTTGCAAGTGCAAAAGTACGCAATTAAATCAACTTTAGCAAGCGAAACACACAAAGGTTATGGCGTCCAAGGAACTGAAATTTGAAGATGGAGGAGCACTTTATCCGCCGCGTGAGGACAGCACGCGTCTGCTTGTGGAGTGCCGGCGCCTGGACTACAGTGCCTCGCGAATCTCCACGGCCGTGGAGGATTGCAACGCGCATGTGCTGAATCTCAACGTCACGGCGCTTGGCGAGCCCTACTCTACGGCTGAAGGTATGGATATGCTTATCGTGGATCTGCGGGTGGACCACAGGTCGCCGGCAGCGATAAGCCGCTCACTTGAGCGCTACGGCTATAATGTGCTGATGGCGCAGGGCCCGGCCGGGGAATCGGCCGATGAGGGGCGCGACGATGCTCTTCGGAATAGAATCAATGAGCTGTTAAGATATATAGACACATGAAAATAGCAATCTATGGCAGCCGCCGCCAGCACAGCAGTCTGCCGCAGGTGCGGGCCTTCTTCGAGGAAGCCCGGCGGCGGGGGGCGGAACTGATATTGCACCGCAAACTCTACGAGCATCTGCGGGAAGAGATGCCGGACTTTATGGCCGAGGTGGAGTGCGAGACGGTTGAGGAGCTGGGGCCGGAGGCTGCGGCGGACTATGCCGTGAGCCTCGGCGGCGACGGGACCTTCCTTCGCACGGCTGCCTGGATAGGCTCGCGCTGTATTCCCATCATAGGGGTGAATACGGGACATTTAGGCTATCTTGCGGCATTGGATATAGCGGACCTGCCGCATCTGCCGGAGGCTTTGGCAAAAGCATCGGTGCTTTTCCGTGTGGAGAAGCGCAGCCTTATAGAGGTGGATTGCGAGGCAGTGAGGCGCAAGCGTCTGTGGCCTTACGCGCTGAATGAGGTGGCTCTGATGAAGGAGGAATCGGCTTCGATGATAGTGGCCGAGACATGGCTTGGCGATGAGCCGCTGGCGGAATACCGGGCCGATGGCCTCCTGGTGAGCACTCCGACGGGGAGCACAGCCTACAATCTGAGCGTGGGCGGCCCGCTGGTGGAGCCGGAGCTCGATGTGCATATAATATCGCCTGTGGCGGCGCATTCTCTGGCGATGCGTCCGCTGGTGGTGGGCGGCGGGGATCCGTTGCGGATTGTGCCGGGAGGGCGTGCGCCATACGTGCGCCTGGCTCTCGACGGGCGTTCGGTGTCGGTGGCGAAGGGCGAGGAAATAGTGCTTCGTCGTGGGCCGTTCCACACCCTTGTGATGCAGCTGCGCACACGCAGCTTCACGGATACGCTGCGCACCAAGCTGCATTGGGGCGACGAGTAGGGTTGCCTCCAAGCAAGTGTTGATTAACCCCTTTTTTACCGGAGGAAGAGTTTCTTTCCGGCGGCTATGTATATGCCCGGGGATAGGGTGGAGATGGTGTTGGTGCCCGGATGAAGGGGGAAGCTGAACACGCGGCCGTCGAGGGTGTGGACGTTGAGGGTGCGGTGGTCGGGGGTGTCGACTATAAGTGTTCGTCCGGCGGCGCGGATGGAGAAGGCGGAGGCTTCGGCAGCGTCGGCGACGGAGGCGGTGCTTATGGGCTCTTTGGGGCCGCGGAAGTCGTAGACGTAGTTGTTGAGGAAGTCGAGGTCGGCTGTCTGTGCTGAGCCGTTGTTGAATATGATGTTTGTGGGGGGGAGCTTATGTGTGAATTTTATTTCCCATGCGGGCTCGCCGTTGTATGTTATCTGCGTCATGGGGGAGCCGGGCCAGGAGCCAATCTGCAGGACACCTGTGGCCCATGTGAAGGCGTTGACTTTCGTCCATGGGCGGGATGCGTCCTGGAAAATCACGTGCATGGCCAGGCTTTCGGGGTCGGTGGGGGTGTAGGGCTCGTCGGTGGAGTGGAGCAGGAAATGGAGCGGACGGTCGACGCGTGCGGCCCAGTAGACTTCGTTGTGTGAGGCGCCGGTGTCGGTGAATGTGAGGAAGTTTCCGGCATCTTCGGAGTATCCTTTTTCTTGAGCGAGGCTGCGGGCCATTGTCTCCCAGGTGTCGTAGCTTGAATCGAGGTCTACTGTCCCGCGGTCGAGGTAGAGGCGATGCGTGGCGGGGTCGGGGAGGCAGTCGGCGAGATATGCGAGCATTGCCGTGGGGAAGATGGTGTTGGCATAGTCGAAGTTGCCGATCCAGTGGGTGGAGAGGCAGGCGGCTGCGCCGAAAACATCGGGGTATTCGCACATGGCGTAGATGGATGCGAGGCCGCCCATGCTGGAGCCCATGACGGAGGTGTTTTCGCAGTCGGCCTTGGTGCGGAAGAGGGCGTCGACGGCCGGCTTGAGAGTATTTGCGATGAATGAGGCATATTCGTCGCCGTTGAAAGTGCCGCCGACGAGGCTCCACATTCCGGAGGCGTTGCGGTCGGCCTCAGCGATGTAGTCCATGACGGGCTTTTCGGGGATGTAGTCGGCCGGGCGCAGGGTGCCTCGGTTGTGTATTCCTACGATTATGGGTGTGTGGATTATCCCGAGGCCGGAGAGCTTGCTGAGGGCAAGGTCTATTTCCCAGGCCGCGCCGGCGAAGGAGATGGCGGGGTCGAAGAGGTTCTGCCCGTCGTGCATGTATACCACGGGATATTGCTTATCGGCCTCGGTCTGATATTCATCGGGAAGCCAAACGTCGACGGTGTAGCTGTCGTTGAGGTCGTTGCAGCGGACGCTGTAGCGATGAATGCATCCGGGGGCTGCTGTGGGGATGTAGCCGGATGTGATTTCGGTCATCACTGCGGGGGATTCGGCGGCTGAAATCTCCGGAGCGGCTGCCGCTCCGGAGATTAATAGCGCAATAAGACATGGCTTGTGGAAATTCATGTTCTATTACTGTGGGGATGTTGGAATGTATCGGTGTAATAATTATTCTGTTTCGGTGGAGTTAGCGGAACAGGCTCTTGGATGCGTGTCCGGCTTTGTCGATGACGATGTAGACGCCCGGGGCGGGGATGGCTCCGGCGGGGAGTTCGCGGCCCTGCAGGGTGATGATGCGCGCGGGGGCGGAGTTGCGGTCGATGCTTACGGCTTCGACGCCGACGGTGGAGAGATCGGTGAGTAGCAGTGTTTTGCCGTCGAGATCGAGGTCCATGCGAGCTTTGTCGACGTCGCGTGAGAGGGATATGTTTTTGCCGCTCTTGATGAGCTTGTAAGGGACGCCCGGCTCGATGGGCGTAACGTTGTCGCCACCGAGGTTTATTTCCTTGAACTTGGCGTCGGCGATTTTGAATTTGCCGTTGAGTTTTTCGATGTCGAGGGTGTATGTGCCGTCGTCGAGTTTCGTGAACTCCATGTCGGTGCCCCACTTGTTCATGTCGCCTCTGAAGTAGACTGGAATTGTCTCTTCAACAACGGGTTCGATCTGAGTACCTTCGACCAGAAGGGTCTGAGCGATGGGGTCGAGGGTGATTTTGGCATCCTTGATTTCGCCCCACACGGAGATGTTCTTGCTCACAGAGCCGGAGACAAGTTTGTAGACGGTGTTTGCTTTGAGGGATGTTACGCCATCGCCGCCGTATTCGACAGTGCTCCAATCGGATGAGGCAATTTTGAAGAGGTCGGTGAGGGATGCGAGCTCGAGGGTGTAGGTGCCATCGTCCTGAGGCATGAGCATATTGGAGGTGCCCCAGTTGTTGAGTGTGCCGCGGAGGAAAATCTCAACGTTTTCGGGCACGGCTGCGGGCACGGCGCCCCACTGCTGTCCGAGCCAGCGGGTCTTGTTTGCGAGCATGTATGATACTTTGCGGACGGAGGCATCGATGTCGGCGTTGCCGTATGCGGGCCATCGTTCGATGTCGCGTGCGGCGGCGTCCTTGATGACTTCGCCTTGGGAGCGGAGGAATTCGTCGATGCCATCGTATCCGTCGACACAGAACTGCGCCCATATTTCTTTGATTTTGTTCTGAAAATCGGGGAATGTGTACATTTCCTTGATCCATGTGAGGGTGTAGTTGGCGTCCTGCCAGATGAATTTTCCGCTGCCTCGGAAGAAAGAGCTGCCGAAGTCCCATACGGGTCCGAACATCCATTTGGCGTCTTGGCCTCGGTCGCGGTGGAGGAAACAGCTGCCGTGGAAGGCTTCGGTGTTGTCCATCAGTTCGTGGACAATGTAGAATCGGGCGAGGCGATCGATGTCGACGAGGTCGGCCCATGCGGCAACGTTTTTGTCTTCGGCGTATACGGCGTCGTCGATAGCCTGCATCTGGGAGCGGAGGAATTGCTCCTGCTCGGGGCTGAGCGCCAGGGGTGTCTTATGGGAGAATATGATTTTTTGGCCGTTGCCTTCGGTGAGGGTAATGTGGGGGTCGGTGTCGTAGTTGTCGATTTCGATGAGCCAACCGCCTGTGGGATCGGAATTGTCGTTGTCGTCCTGGCGGAATACATTCACACGGTCGGGCTCGACGCGGACGAGCTCGGTGCAGAAGTAAAGCCCGCGGTAGTCGCCGTTGAGATAAAGCTCGACGGGAGAGTGGGACGGGGTCCAATCGATGCCGAGACGACGTGCGAGTTCGAAACCGAGGGTGTTGCGCATGAAACCGAGGTTGTCGTCGGCATGGGCGTGGAGCCCGAAGTAGTCGTTGGATTTAAGCCCGGCCACTGATGCGGGAGTGTCGAGGAGGAGGCGATAGGGCTTTTTGTCGTAGCCGACCCACGTCCAGTTTCCGCGTCCGCGGAACTGCAGAGGCAGTGGAGCCTCGGCAGAGCCGATGTTCTGGACGCCTTCAGCGCCGTTTGCTTCGAGATAGTATGTAGCGCCGATGTATTCTTCGCGGTTTATATCTGCGTCGGGGTCGTTGGTGTTGATGTAAATTGCGGGCAGTGGATTCGCGGCCGAGGTTGCGGCGGCGAGAATCGAGATTGCTCCGGCGAGCAAAGAACGTAGCTTTCTGATTTTTTTCATGGTGGTGGAAAGGGATAAATACGGATTGGTTTAAGATTACACCGCAAAATTATAGCGGGGCGTGCGGTGAAAAAATCCGTATTATTGTTCAGAGTAGATAGTATTAAATGCAATCATTTGATACTATAATGCTTATCAGAACTGCTGCGTCTCGGGAAGTAGGTGTAAATTAGGGTTCGGAGGACCCTTCGGCAGCGGCCATTCTTATGTTTTTCTCGAATTCTTCGAGCGGGCATGAGAGCATGTTGCGAATGGCCGAGCGATAGTTGTAGACAGTCTGCTGGGTGTATTGGAGCATCGTGGATATATCTGCCGTGGATGAGTGTCCGAATTTCATCAGTGCCATTATCCGCTGCTCGGGCGTAAGCGCCGCGGGGTGGAGGGTTGCGAATGGCTCGCGCATATACTCATTGATTTCGGAGATGAAATCCGGGAACATCGAGAGGAAGGTGGTGTCGAATTCCTCGTAGAAAAGTTTGGTTTCGGAGTTGTCGACGTTGTCGGATTTCAGGCGGTCGGACACTCGGGAGTATTGTCCTGCGGCGAGCATGCGGAGCAGGTCGCGGCGATAAGTCTTGTT
The DNA here is from genome assembly GCA_947176295.1 of uncultured Porphyromonadaceae bacterium. GTDB lineage: Bacteria > Bacteroidota > Bacteroidia > Bacteroidales > Muribaculaceae > CAG-873. Next base: position 654 of record CAMWQB010000081.1, on the reverse strand, counting down.
GTGAGCGATGTTTGAGGCATGTAGGCGCAGGAGGCCTTCGATGTGTCGGACTTTGGCGTTGTCGGCCCGTGCGAGCAAGTCGTTGCGGAGCGAGAGCTCGTGGTTTGAAGCGGCGAGCAGGGCCTTTATGCGGGAGATCCGTCGGAGCTGTGCCCATAGGATTGCCAGTGCGAGAATGAGGATGATGGCAGCGGCGAGGGTCATGGCATAGTTGCGGCGCACACGCTCCTTTTCGCTGTCCTGGTATGCGCGGTATGCGCCGTCGATGATGGGCATTATTTCCATGATTTCGGAGGCGCGAATTGCTGCGTGGGAGAAGGAAGCGTCCTCGAAAGCGCATTTTATGTAGTTGAAAGCCCGCAGGATGTCGCCTTTGTCGTAAAGAATGCGTGCGAGGCGGATGAGCGAGGCGTATTCTTTCTTGCCATCGTTGAGGTCGAGGACCGATGCGCGGGCAATAGCGAGGACGGCATCGTCGTCGCGCCCTTCGTCGAGATACATCATTCCGAGGCCGTACTGGAATGCGGCATTGTTGAGGAAGTGGTCGGGAGAGCTTCCGGCGGCTTGTTCGAGCAGTTCGATGGCGCTGAGTGTCATTCCCGCGTCCTGCATTTTGCGTGCCGTGAGATATGTGTGGCCTATGGAGTGGGGAGG
>CAMWQB010000080.1 GCA_947176295.1 uncultured Porphyromonadaceae bacterium | reverse complement strand
CCCCATCATCGGGCCGCCGACGATCACCTTCACGTCGCCCTCGGGCACGCCCGGAAGTTCGCCCAGCGGCATCCCTATCGCCACCATCATGTTGCGTCGCTCTTCCGCGGGGATGCCCTCGCCGGTCAGCGTAATCACCCGCTCCGTCAGAGGCACATGCGCCACGCAGGCCTGACGCACGGCAAAGGCCGTGGCCACATTCGCCACCACTGCACCCACGCTTATCGGCAGAGCTCCCGAAGCAACTCTCCGCCCCGTCACGGCCTCGATAAGCTGCTTCTCGCCGCCTTGCGGATATTTCGTTTTCAGCACCGCGATTTCGATTCCTTCGTGCCCTTCGAGCGCCGCCCCGAGGGCGGCGATCGCCGCAGGCTTGTTTTCTTCTATTCCTATCACTGCCCGAGGTGCGCCTATTGCCTTCTTCAGCAGTTCTACCCCGGAGATGATATGGGCGGGATAGGCATTCATCAGCGCATCGTCGCATCGCAGATAAGGCTCGCATTCGCAGGCATTGATTATCAGCACCTCCGGCAGCGCATCAGGCTTCAGCGAATACTTCACGTGCGAGGGGAAGGCTGCTCCGCCGAGCCCCACGATACCCGCGTCGCGGATGGCTGTCCTCAGCTCCTCGGCCGTCAGCTTTTCGGCGATAGCCCTGTCGCCGGCTGTGCCCTTGTCGAGGGCCTCGCGGAGGGCTTTGCGAGCCTCCGTATCTGCCGCGTGGTCTTCCTCGCTCGCTTCGATTACGATGCAAGGCTGTGGCATCCCCCCGGCCATGGGCAGCGCCTCTATGGTTTTCACCGTGCCGCTTATGGGCGTATGAATCGAGGCAGATACAAAGCTCGGACATTCCGCCACGAGCCCGCAGCGCTCCACGTGCTCGCCTTTCGCCACCGTCGGGCGCGCAGGGGCGCCTATGTGCTGGCTTAGCGGGAGCACCACTCGCCGCGGCAGCTCCGGCCATTCTATCTTGAGCGAGGCATCCTTATGTTCCGGCGGATGGATGCCTCCGATTCTGAAAGTCTTAGTTCTCATCTCCTTTAGCGGCTACAGGGGTAAAGGTGGCATGTATGGCCCCCGTCGGGCACACGGGCACGCATTTTCCGCACGCGCGGCACGCCGCCGGGTCGATATAGGCCAGATTCTCTGTGATACTTATTGCCTCGAATGGGCAGGTCCGGGCGCATTTCCCGCATCCTATACATGCTGCGGCGCACACCTTCCGCGCTATCGCGCCCTTGTCGCGGCTCGAGCACGCCACCCACACGCGCCTCTCGCGTCGGCCCCGGGGTCGTAGCTCGAAGAGGCTGCGCGGGCACTCCTTCGCACACATCCCGCAGCCCGTGCATTTCGAGGCGTCCACCACGGGCAGGCCCGTCTCAGGGTCCATCCTCAGAGCCCCGAAGCGACACACGGCCACGCAGTCGCCGCAGCCCAGGCAGCCGTACGCACAGCCTGACGTGCCAACGCCCACGGCGTTCATCACCGAACACGACTGAGCCCCGTCGTAGACGTAAGGCCGAGGACGCGAAGCGCACGTCCCGTTGCAATGAAGCACCGCCACAGGCGTTTCCTTCGCCTCCGCATCCACCCCTAAGATTTCCGCAATCCTTTTCATGCCCGAGGCACCGGCCCCGGGGCAGTTCAGCCCTTCGAGCTTCCCCCGGCTCACACATGCCCGCGCAAAGTCGGCGCAGCCCTTCAGCCCGCACGCCCCGCAGTTCGCCCCGGAGAGCGCCTCTCGCACGGCGTCCTCGCGTGGGTCCGTCGCAACCGCGAAGCGCTTCGACGTGGCATAGAGCAGCAACGCCCCCGCAAGTCCCGTGAACCCGAGGATAGCTATCGTTGCAAACAATATGTTCATATATCTAAGTCAATTATGGATTCTATACATTCCCGGGCCTCCCAACTCGTCCTCTTCCCATGCCCGCGGCTCAGAAGAAACGCAGGCACAAAGCCTGCGACGCAGCCCCCAAGACCACACAGAGCCGAAGCCCCGTCGCCCGCCCCGCAGGCCGCCGAAATCAACACTCCACCCAGCAAGCCCGCAAGCGGGACTGCCATCAGCAGAGTAGCCGCACGCGACGTGCCTCCCTGCACAGGGCTCACAAGCACCCGTTCCCCCGCCTCAGGCATTGCGGAAGAGCCCGACCAGATAGCAGTAAACTCAATTTCCTCGCCCTTCGCCCGCTTCGGATCACACGACATCGCCAGAGCACATCCAGAGCACCCGTCAGACACAGTCGGGCACACGCGCACAAGCAGCCTTCCACCCGGAAGACATGCTACAACGAGCGCTTCATGCACTACTTTCGAATTCATGAAAATCCCTTTATATTAAGAAATAAGCAAAGAAAAGAGTTCCTATTGGTTTTAGGTTTTACAAAATTAGCAAAAAATATCCATTTCACCAAATCCACCTCGTACACTCAATTTTTTCCCTCACGTCTCCGGCGGCGATATTCCATATATTCCTTCGGCGTCATCATAAGCACATCCCACCAGGTAGGCCGGGTAGCCTGCGCCTTAGTCTCGGACTTTGCCCCGGTCCATGTCTTTGCCTTTGCCTTTGCCTTCTGCTCCTGTACCAGACGTTCGAAATCCTCCATATCCTTGACAATCTGTTCCCTCGGGTATCCCACAGGATAAGGCCCGCGAGGACGCCTCACGTAATAATAGCCCTTACGGTGGTCATTATCGTCATAGTAGAGCTTCACCTTATTACATCGCCACCAACGATAGTAAAAAAATTTCGCGATCAGAATCACCAGCCCCACCGCACTCAAAATTACCCCCGCATAAATCAAAAAAGCAATTATCCGTGCCAGTATATCCATTCTTTATAGAACAATTATTATTTCTCTTTCAAAATTAATAAATATATGCTAATCTACAAAATCGCCCCAAAAAAAAGCGCCGCGGAAAAATTTCCGCAGCGCCTTTTTTATCTTGGTAGGAACCCTTTTTATTCAGCAGGGTCGAGGATAATCTCGCGGTAGTTGTTCTGTGCGAGCACCTGAGCCATGAAATTCTGAAGGTCTTCAACGCTGATGCTGTCGAGCACCTCAACCTCATTCACGAAAGTCTCAACGCCATTGTAGGTGTAGGTAGCCATCGCGTCGGCCCACTCATCGTTCTTCTCGAGAGCCTCAGCCGAGTTCTTCACCATGTATTCCTTCACCGAAGCAAGCTCCGCAGGAGTTACGGTAGCCGTCATCGCATTGAAGATTTCGCGGATTGCTTGCAGAGCCTCGTTCTTCATCTCAGGCTTCATCGGGAAGCCGCTCTGGAACATCACGTTCTCGCCCATCAGACGGCTCATGCGCCCCGAGCAACCGATCGAGTAGGTTGCTCCCATCTCCTCACGCACCTTGTTGAGGAGGCGCTTCGAAAGAATCTGACCTGCGATGTTGGCCATAGCTGCGTTCTTGGCCGTGTAAGGCATCTTACCGAAGATGCCGATGAATACCCAGCTCTGGGGCGTCTCCATCTTCGTGGTCTCGAGGTTCGTGTCAGAGCCGAGAACAGGTTCGTAATCGGCATTCGTGGCAATCGTGTTCACAACCTTCGTTGCATCCGCAGGCAGAGTAGCGAGATATTGTTCCATCAGCGGGCGGAAAGTATCCATGTCGATATTGCCCGTGAAGATGAAGGTATAGTCGGCAGCGTTCGCAAGAGCCCCCTTGAGGATAGCGTCGGAAGCCTCAACGTTTGCTTCGTCGATCATGGCCGAAGTCAGAACCTGCACGGGTGCTGCCTTGAAGAGCTTCGAGCTCACGAATTTCGAGAACATGAATTCGGGAGTGCTCTCCTGAGCGGCATATATGCTCTTGAGGGCAGCCTGGGTGGCGCCGAAGTCCTCGGGGTTGAGGTGCATACCCGTGAAGCTTGCATAGATCAGCTCCATAAGGGTGGGGAGGTCCTTCACAACGGCCGAGCCTTCCAGTTCGCGGTTATAGGTCGAGATGCTGAAGTCCACAGATGCCTGCTTGCCCTGAGTGTACTTCCGGATGTCGGTCATCGTGTAGTCGTTCAGAGCCATGGCGCGGCTGAGAGCAACAGGCAGGAAGATGATGGATGCTGCCTGCTTCTGGTCGAGGTCGGAAATACCGCCCTTGGCCACGGCACGGAAGATGATTTCGTTGTTCTTGAAGTTCGTGGGCTTCACGATCACCTTCACGCCGTTCGAAAGCGTGTATTCCTGAGCGCCCCACTGCTGGAGGTCCTGCACGCTGCGGATCGAGCCGGGAGCGGGGAGGGCAGGAATCAGAGGATCCTCACGCATTGCGTCCTTGTAGGCCTCGAGGCTCTGGGCAGATTGCTCGACTGCGGCAATCGTTGCGGCAACCTGTTCCTCCGTGGGCTCCACGAATGTGGCGTTGTCAGGCACCATAGCCAGGAACACGCGGTTTTCGGGCTGGATAAGCTGAGGCAGAAGCTGGTTCAGGGCCTCGAGGGGAAGAAGCTGAGCATAGCGCTCGTATAGCTGCTTTTCAACTTCGATGCCGGGAGCGGCTGTACCCTCGGTGAAGAACTTCGCATATTCGCGGCAGTAAGATGTATTGTCGCGGTCCTTGCGGCCCTCATACTGCTTTTCTACCTGCGAGAGAAGCTCGGCCTTGGCGCGTTCGTATTCTCCCACTGTGAAGCCGAACTGAGCGGCGCGGAGAAGCTCCGTATAGGCCTGGGCAAAACCGGGCATCAGGTCGTCGCCCTTTGCCACGACTTCCAGGTCGAGAGCGCCTTTCGTGGGCGAGAAAAGGAAGTCGTCGAGGCTGATGTGTGCCTGGGCAAACTGTGCTTCGGGCTTCTGGGCCAGCTCGCGCAGACGCGAATTCATCATCTGGCGCACGAGCGTCGTCATGTAGTCGGTTACAAAGTATGCCTCCGTGTTGCGATACTCGCGCTCAACGAAAGGCTCGCACTTGAACATCAGACTGGCCACTCCGGCGTTCATCTCCTTGTCCTTGCCTATGGCATAGATAGTTCCGGGAGTGTCTTCCACCGTGTAGTAGATGCGCTCGGCGGCGTTGGCCGGCATCTTGATGCCCGAGAACATCTCCTTGATTTTGCCTTCGATGCGGTCCACGTCGATGTCGCCGACTACGATGATGGCCTGGTTGTCCGGACGATACCACTTGTGGTAGTAGTCCACCAGTGCCTGGGCGGGGAAGTTGTCCACAACCTCCATCGTGCCGATAGGCAGACGCTCGCCGTAGCGGTTGCCGGGATACATCTTCGGAGCAAGCTGCTCGATGATGCGCATCGAGCCTACGTTCGAGCGCCGCCATTCTTCGTGGATCACCCCGCGTTCAGCATCGATTTCTGCAGGGTCGAGCGTCAGGTCGCAGCTCCAGTCGTGAAGGATCAGAAGGCACGAATCCTGCACGCTCTCGCGGGCCACGGGCACCTGCGAGATGTTGTAGACCGTCTCGTCGAAAGAGGTGTAAGCATTCAGGTTGTAGCCGAATTTCACACCCACGCTCTCGAGCCAGTCGATAATCATTTTGCCCGGGAAGTTGGTCGTCCCGTTGAAGCACATGTGCTCCAGGAAGTGGGCGAGGCCGCGCTGATTGTCCTCTTCAAGGACCGAACCTACTTTCTGTGCAATGAAAAAGTCGGCCTGACCTTTGGGCGTCTCATTGTGGCGGATGAAATAAGTGAGGCCGTTGTCGAGCTTGCCCATGCGCACCTCGGGGTCGAGGGGCAGCTGGGGAATCTGAGGCATCTGGCCTTCCTGAGGCTGCTGGGCCGTCATCGCGAATACACCGCTCATAAGAAGGGCGGCGGCCGCAAAGGCCCGGAGAATCATTTTTCTCATTTGGGTTGATGTTGGGTTTATATGGTTGGTTTAGAAATTTACGTAGCCTTCCGACGCCGCACGGCTCTGCGCCGAACAATTTGCGTCTCTTTTTCTTTAGACGCAAAGATACGCAAAACATTACGCTCGCTTGGTTAAATTTTGTTATTAGCCGCCGTTTAACCTTTCTTTTTTTGCTACATTTGCACGTAGAAATAAATCCAACGTTCTCATATAAATCATAATGAAAAAACTCCTTATCCCTCTGGCTGCCGCTGCCCTCCTCATGGCTGGCTCCGCTTGCCAGAAAAAGACCGACATGGCTCCAAACCCATTCCTGAAGGCCTACGAAACTCCATACGAGATTCCCCCCTTCGATTCAATCGCTTACGAGCACTATCTCCCCGCCCTCAAGGCCGGCATCGAGCAGCAACAGGCTGAAATCGATTCGATTGTCGCCAATCCCGAAGCCCCGACTTTCGAAAACACAATCCTCGCCCTCGACAACTCCGGCGAGATTCTTGCCAAGGTCGCATACGTTTTCTTTGCCCTCGACGAGAGCAACTCCTCCGACGAGATGGTAAAGATTGCCGAGGAATTCTATCCCCTCTATCAGGACGCTACCGACCAAATGACTATGAACGACGCCCTCTTCCAGCGCATCAAGACCGTCTACGATTCCCGCGAGGGCCTCGACACCGACCAGCGCCGTCTCACCGAGGACTACTACAAGCGCTTCACCCGCAACGGCGCCCTCCTCTCGGCCGAGGACAAGGAGCAGCTCAAGACTATCAACGCCGAGCTCTCCAACCTCTATCTCACTTTCAATAAGAATCTTCTCAACGCCACCAACAGCTTCGCCATCACCGTCTCGGATTCCACCCGTCTCGCAGGCCTCCCCGCATCTTCTGTAGCACAGGCTGCCGAAGCTGCCGCCGAGCGAGGTCTCCCCGAGGGCAACTGGGTATTCACCCTGCATGCCCCCAGCCGTCTGCCCCTCCTCCAGTACGCCGCCGATCGCGAGCTCCGCCGCGAAATGTATGAAGGCTACACCAACCTGGCTTCCTCCGGCGAGTACAACAACCTACCCGTAATCAACAAAATCCTTCAGGCACGCGCCAAGAAAGCCAAGCTCCTCGGCTTCGAAAATTTCGGTGCATACATGACCGACAACGTCATGGCCAAGACCACCGAGAACGCCGAAAACCTTCTCATGCAGATCTGGCGTCCCGCCGTCGAGCGCGTCCACGAGGAAGTGGCCGAGATGCAGGCCCTCGCCAACGAGGAAGGAGCCACATTCACCATCGCCCCCTACGACTACTACTATTACGCCGAGAAGGTCCGTCAGAAAAAATATGACCTCGACGAAGCCACCGTCCGCGAATACTTCGCCCTCGACTCCGTCCGCAACGGCATATTCTCCATGGCCGAACGCCTCTACGGCGTCAAGTTCACCGAGATGCCCGACGCTCCCAAATACTACGACGAAGTTACCGTTTACGACGTTACCGACGCCAACACCGGCGAACACGTGGCCGTTTTCATGACCGACTACTTCCCCCGTGCCTCCAAGCGCCAGGGTGCATGGATGAGCGAATTCAAAGGCTCCTGGCTCCGCCCCGACTCCACCTCCTCCCGCCCCGTAATCTACAACGTTGGAAACTTCTCCCGCCCCACAGCCGACGCCCCGGCTCTCCTCACCCTCGATGAAGTCGAAACCATGTTCCACGAATTCGGCCACGGCCTCCATGGCATGCTCTCCCGCGCCCGCTACAAAGGCCAGGCAGGCACGAATGTCGACCGCGATTTCGTCGAGCTCCCCTCCCAGATCCACGAACACTGGGCAATGGAGCCCGAGCTCCTCGCTCAGTACGCCCGCCACTACAAGACCGGCGAACCCATCCCCGCCGAACTCGTAGCCAAGCTCCAGGCTGCATCCACCCACAACATGGGATTCGCAACCGCCGAGCTCGCAGGCGCCGCACTCCTCGACCTCCAGTATGGCAAGCTCAATCCCGACTCCGACATCGACGTCGCCGAACTCGAAAAAAATGTAGCCGAGCAGCTGGGCATGCCCGCAGAGCTCACCTTCCGCTACCGCTCGCCCTACTTCAAGCACATCTTCGGCTCCGACGGATACGCATCAGGCTACTACACATACCTTTGGGCCGAAGTCCTCGACACCGATGGCTTCGAACTCTTCAAGGAAAAAGGCATTTTCGACCCCGAGACCGCCCGCAAATTCAAAGAAAACGTCCTTGAAAAAGGCGGTTCCGAAGACCCCATGGTCCTCTACGTCAACTTCCGCGGCCACCAGCCCGGAGTAGACGCCCTCCTCCGCCACCGCGGCCTCAAGCC
>CAMWQB010000079.1 GCA_947176295.1 uncultured Porphyromonadaceae bacterium | reverse complement strand
TCGTGGGCGGGGAGGGTGAGGGAATTCCTCATGCCCATTCGCGTGGAAGCGTCGTACTGGAAGTTGGGGGTTGCAGCACGGCGCGCCTCGAGCTCGGCGGGGGTGTCGAAAGCAATATAAGCCTTTCCGGCGTCGAGAAGACGGCGGACGTACTCGCGATAGATGTCGCGACGTTCGCTTTGCTTATAGGGCCCGTAGGGGCCACCTTCGCGGACGCCTTCGTCGATTGAGATTCCGAGCCAAGCGAGTGCTTCGTTGATATAATCTTCGGCTCCGGGGACGAAACGCTGGGAGTCGGTGTCTTCGATGCGAAGAATCATCTTGCCGCCATGCTTGCGGGCAAAGAGATAGTTGTAGAGGGCGGTGCGGACGCCGCCGATATGGAGAGGCCCTGTGGGAGAGGGGGCAAAGCGAACACGAACTTCGGGAGTCGTCATAAGAAAATAAGTGGTGCCGTTATGTTAATGAATATAATAAGAAAGTATGGGGCAAAGGTACGAATTTTTTTTCAAACGCAGGCAAAAGGGGTGCGTTAAACTCATGCTTCGTGATATGAATCGGTGGTGTTTACGTCCCAGACGACGGAGGGGTCGAGCGAGGGGTCGAGGATGCAGTCGGCGGCTACCATTGCCGTGAGCATGGAGTGGTCCATGTTGTTGTAGCGATGCTGTCCGTTGCGGCCTATGCAGTAAAGATTGGGGATTCCTGCGAGGAATTCGCGAAGCTCGTGGAGGCGGGAGTATGTTCCGAAATATGAGGGATATGCTTTGGGGACGCGGATGCGGATGGAGTCGATGACGTCGGCGGCGTCGATTATGCCGATCTTCTCGAGCTCGGAGGCTGCGAAGCGTATGAAGGAAGAGTCGTCCATCTGCCAAAATTCGTCGCCCTCGGTACAGAAGTATTCGAGGCCAATCCAGACCGTGTTGCGGAAGTCGGCGACCATATATGGCGACCAGTTGTTGAAGACCTGAATACGGCCGAGGCGGACGCCGCGGTCCTGGACGTAGATCCACGTGTCGGGGATACGTGAGGCAAAGGTGCGGAGGGCGGTCTTGTTCTTGATTTTGAGCTCGGGGATGAGGAGGCCAACGGTGATGAAGTCGCGATACGGAAGGCCGTCGGCGACTTCAGCCACGGCATGAGGGATGTCGATGCCGTCGAGGGCGCGGACGAGCTGCCCAAGGGGGAGAGATGAGGCGAAAGCGTCGCAGGGGATGCGACGCAGGCCTCCCTGGGCCGAGGGGTCGTGGACGGAAACTGCGCAGACGCGGCGGTCGGGACCGATATGGACCTTACGGACAGGAGTGGATAGGGCGATCTCCGCGCCCCGGGCGGATGCCTCGCGGGCGAGGGTTTCCCAAAACTGCCCTGGACCGAGACGGGGGTAAATGAATTCGCCGATGAGGGATGTCTGGACGGTGGCAGGGTCGCGGCGACGGAATGCTCTTGCAAACATATCGGCGAGAACCGTGCGGACCGAGAGGCCCTTGACCCTCTGGGCGCCCCACTCGGCGCCGAGGGCCGAGGGGTGGAGCCCCCAGACTTTCTCGGTATAGTCCTCGAAGAACATGTGGTAGAGGGGCGCTCCGAAGCGATTGATATAGAAGTTTTCGAGATTCGTTTCGGGGCGGGGGCGGAAGCGGGAGGTGAGATAACCGAATCCGGATGCGATTGTTCCCCACGGCCCCATGGCGCGAAGTGTGCGGAGGCTGAGGGAGACGGGATAGTCGAAGAAGCGGCGGCGATAATATATGCGCGAGACCCTGCGCCGGCGGAGCATGACCTCAGAGGCGAGCTCGGGATTTGCCTCGGCGGGGACGTCAGTGGTGGCGGGAGAGGCTCCGAGGAGGAGCTCGTCGAGGGCCGGGGCATGCTGGATGGGCATTATCTTGTCCCAGAGTTTGCGCACACGCTGCGAGCGGGAAAAGAAGCGATGTCCGCCGATGTCGATACGGTTGCCTTTGTAGGGCACGGTGCGGGATATGCCACCAAGCATATCGGAAGCTTCGAAAAGAAGGGGCCTGACGGCATCGGAACGCGAGGCGAGCTCCCAAGCCAGGGTAAGGCCTGCGGGACCGCCTCCGGCGATGATGACAGTTTTTTTCTTATCGAGGGAGTCGAGTGGCATCGGGATCTGTGTGCTTCGGATTAATGAGGTGTAAAATTAGTGATTTTGCGGGAGACGGCCAAAATTTTGCCCATATTCCATATTTTTCGTAATTTTGCATACTATGAAAGAAAACGGTCAGAAACGACTTGCCATACTTGGCGCAACGGGGTCGATAGGGCTTCAGACGCTCGACATCGTGCGGCAGCATCCGGAGCTCTACCGGGCGGAGGTGCTGTCGGCGGGGCGCAGGGTTGAAGAACTCATCGCACTCTGCCGGGAATTTCGCCCGCGTCTTGCCGTGATCGGGCGGCGTGAACTTGAGCCTCGCCTGCGCGAGGCGCTCGCACCCTTGGGCATAAGGGTCGCTTCGGGGCCCGAGGCCCTGTGCGAAGCGGCGGAGGCTCCGGATGTGGACATGGTTGTAACGGCGACGGTGGGCTACAGCGGACTTGAGCCGACGGTGAGAGCTATACGTGCGGGCAAAGAAATAGCGCTGGCCAACAAGGAGACGCTTGTGGTGGCGGGGGAATACATACGCCGACTGATGGCCGAGCACCCTGAGGCGAAGATATATCCGGTGGATTCGGAACATTCGGCGGTGGCACAATGTCTGGCGGGGGAGACGCCCGAGAGCGTGCGCCGGCTGATCATCACCGCTTCCGGGGGACCATTCCGGACGTGGGATGCAGCACGGATAGCCAAGGCTACGGCGGCAGACGCGCTGAAACACCCGAACTGGAACATGGGCGCGAAGATAACGATCGACTCGGCGACGATGATGAACAAGGCTTTCGAGCTGATCGAGGCGCACTATCTCTTCGATATTCCTGCTGACCGGATAGAGGCCGTGGTGCATCCTCAATCGATAATCCACTCGATGGTGGAATTCAAGGACGGGGCTATCAAGGCTCAACTTGGGGTGCCGGACATGCGTCTGCCGATTGCGTATGCCCTTGGGCGAAGCACGCGGCTGGGGGGAGTGTCGGAGGCCCTGACGCTCGAAAAGATGGCCAATCTCACATTCGAAGCTCCGGATGAGGCGAAGTTTCCTTGCCTTGGGCTGGCGCGTCTGTGCCTCGAAAGAAAGGGAACGACGGCCTGCACCGTGAACGGGGCGAACGAGATAGCCGTGGCGGCATTTCTTGAAGGACGTATAGCCTTCGGCGACATCTTCCGGACGATTGCGGGAACGCTTGAACGGGCGAGCTTCATTGCCGAGCCGACCTTCGAGGACTACGTGGCATCGAACGCTGAAAGCCGACGGATAGCTGCTGAAGAAATCGGACGGCGAGGTATCTGAAGACGCCCACATTTTTGTGTAAAAGAGTATAAGAGAGAGATATGGATATTTTAGTGAAAGCCGCGCAGCTTGTACTGGCGCTGGTGATATTGGTAACGATTCATGAATTCGGGCACTACGCCTTTGCGCGTATGTTCGGCGTGAAGGTGAACCGATTCTATTTGTTTTTCAATCCGTGGTTCTCGATTCTGAAATGGAATCCGATGAAGGGAACTCTGGAACTCTTCCCTCACAACAGCAAGGACGGAGGCCCGGATAAGGCCGTGAAGACCTGGCAGGTGGGAAAGGTGCATGAGCCCCGCGCTGACGGGAAGCCGACATGGCGCGACACGATCTACGGCCTGGGGTGGCTGCCACTCGGGGGCTACTGCGACATTGCCGGGATGATAGACGAGACGAAGGATGCGTCGCAGCTTGCGAGCGAGCCTCAGAGCTGGGAATTCCGGTCGAAACCGGCATGGCAACGGCTGCTTGTGATGGTGGCGGGCGTGCTTCTGAACTTTGTGCTTGCCATAATAATATATATAGGGATTGCCTTCCACTGGGGGGATGACGTGATTCCTTACCAGGCCATGACGGAGGGTATGGACTTCAGCGAGGAGATGGAGGCAGCGGGCTTCCGCAGCGGCGACCGACTGCTGAGCGTGGATGGCCGGCCTCTCGACGCCAAGGATTATGCCGCGGGGTGGGAGATGATTCAGCCCGGGGCGCGCGTGGGTGTGCTCCGCGATGGGGAGGAGACCACGGTGGTAGTTTCCGATGAGCTTGTGAAGGCTATGGCTACCAAGGGCAAGGACTACCATCCGATGGGGATGCGTGTGCCTGTGGTAGTTGCGAAGCTCTTGCCTGGCGAGGGCGCGGCGGAGGCCGGACTGCAGCCGGGCGACCGCATTCTGAAGGTGGGCACTGACACTACGCCTGCGATTACGGAGTTTCTGCCGGCGCTGCAAAGCGCTAAGGGACGGGAGGCAACTATGCTCGTGCGCCATGCCGACGGGAACGAGGAGGCTATGAGCGTGAAGGTGAACGAGGGGGGGAAAATCGGGATACAGATGCTCTCGCCGCTGGAAATATTTGAACGCGAGACGGTGCACTATTCCTTGCTGAGCGCTATTCCGCGCGGGTGGGAGATAGGGACGACGCAGCTGAAGACGTACGTGTCGTCGCTGGGGCTTCTCTTCTCGAAAGAAGGTGCGCAGAACCTGGGGGGCTTCGGCACGCTGGGGGATCTCTTCCCGAAGACTTGGAGCTGGTATTCTTTCTGGCAGATTACGGCTTTCCTGTCGATAATCCTGGCGTTCATGAACATAATTCCTATTCCGGGCCTCGACGGCGGGCACACGCTCTTCCTGCTTGTGGAGATAATCACCCGGCGTAAGCCTTCGGACCGCTTCCTTGAGGTGGCCAACACGGTGGGCTTCGCGGTTCTGCTGCTATTGCTTGTCTATGCCAACGGCAATGACATCTACAGATATATCCTGAAATGAAAACATTACTTCCAACACTGAAACTGCGGCGGGGCAAGGAGGAATCGCTGGACCGCTACCATCCGTGGGTCTTCTCGGGCGCGCTCGTACAGATGCCGGGCGAGGATTCGAGCATCGAAGAGGGCGACCTCGTGGAAGTTGTAGCGTCGGACGGCCGCGTGATAGGCACGGGGCACTTCCAGATAGGCTCGATAGCCGTGCGGATTCTGAGCTTCGACCCGTCGGAGGAGGTGAACGCCGACTTCTACCGCAAGCGTCTGCGGGAGGCCTATGCCCTTCGGCGGACCCTCGGGCTGAGGCGTGAGGACAATACGGCTTTCCGCCTCGTGCACGGCGAAGGTGATTTCCTTCCGGGGCTCGTGGTGGATGTTTACGGTCCGACGGCTGTCCTACAAGCACATTCTCCGGGAATGCACTTCGCGAGGGAGATCATTGCACGGGAGCTGACGGAGCTGCCTGAGGCGGGGATACGCAACGTGTACTATAAGTCGGAGACTACCCTACCCTACAAGGCTCACCTCGATCCTCAAAATGCTTATATAATCGGAGAATACGCTGGGGATGAGGCCGTGGAAAACGGGCTGCGCTTCCGCATAGACTGGCTGCGGGGACAGAAAACGGGATTTTTTGTGGACCAGCGGGACAACCGTTCGCTGCTGAAACATTATAGCGCGGGGCGGCGGGTGCTGAATATGTTCTGCTACACGGGAGGCTTCTCGGTGTATGCTCTTGCGGGGGAGGCCGAGAGGGTGGACTCGGTGGATTCGTCGGCAAAAGCTATCTCGCTGACGGATGCGAACGTGGCGCTGAACTTCGGCGATGGGGCCGGGGGGAGGCACCGCTCCTTTGCGGAGGATGCCTTCAAGTTCCTTGACGCTATGGAGCCCGGGGCATACGACCTTATCGTACTGGACCCACCGGCTTTTGCCAAACACCGGAGCGCCCTGCGCAACGCCTTGCGCGGGTATCAGCGCATCAATGCGCGAGCGTTCGAAAAGATAGCACCCGGAGGTGTGCTCTTCACTTTCTCGTGCTCTCAGGCAGTGAGCAAGGAGCAGTTCCGTCTGGCCGTTTTCTCGGCAGCGGCGCAAAGCGGAAGGCGAGTGCGCATCCTGCATCAGCTCACGCAGCCGGCCGATCATCCGGTGAATATCTATCATCCTGAGGGCGAATACCTCAAGGGGCTCGTTCTCTACGTAGAATAACCATCACAACTTACAATAAGCAATGAATAAAACACTCACCGCTATCGTCATGGCAGCAGCTCTTACGGGCGCTTCGTGCGCCAAACAGGCACCCTCGGCACAGGAGGAGGGCGACTTCGACTATACGGCCGACCGCTTCGCCGATATCGAGGTACTCCGCTATCAGGTGCCCGACTTCGACAGCCTGTCGCTGAATCAGAAGATTCTGGTCTACTATCTCCAGGAAGCCGCCCTTTGGGGCCGCGACATCCTCTGGGACCAAAACTATAAGGACAACCTTGCTATACGCGACCTGCTCGAGGCAGTGTATGCCAATTATTCGGGCAACCGCGAGGCTCCTGATTTCAAGGCTTTTGAAACGTATATGAAGCAGGTGTGGTTTGCCAATGGCATCCATCACCACTACTCGAACGACAAGTTCGTACCTGCTTTCAGCCGCTCTTTCCTCGAGGAACAGATTGCAGCCTTGCCTTCGGCTCCGGAAGGGGCGGGAGAGCTCGTGGAAGTAATTTTCAATCCGGAAATCGCGCCCAAGAAGGTTAACCAGACTGAGGGGGAAGATCTTGTGGCTACGTCGGCTGTGAATATGTATGGTCCCGGCGTAACCCAGGAAGAGGTTGAAGCCTACTTCGCCACTTTGAAAGACCCGAAGGACGCCACGCCCATCTCCTACGGCCTCAATACACGCATCGTCAAGGGCAAGGATGGCAAGATCGAAGAGGTGCCCTACAAACTCGGGGGTCTCTACGGGGAGGCAATCGAGCACATTGTGGACAACCTGAACAAGGCTATGCCTTATGCAGAAAACGATGCTCAGAAGGAAATCATCCGCTCGCTGATCGACTTCTACACGACGGGCGACCTCAAGACTTTCGACGAATATTCGATAAAATGGGCTGAGGACACGGCTTCGCAGGTAGACTTCATCAACGGCTTCATCGAAAGTTATAACGATCCTCTGGGAATGACGGGGTCGTGGGAGTCGATCGTAAACTTCAAGAACATTCCTGCAAGCCATCGCACGGAAGTACTTTCGGCCAACGCGCAGTGGTTTGAAGACAATTCGCCTGTGGATGCGCGCTTCAAAAAGGAGAAGGTGAAAGGCGTATCGGCAAAGGTGATCACCGCCGCCATTCTCGCCGGCGACTCCTATCCCGCAACTCCCATTGGCATCAACCTCCCGAACGCCAACTGGATCCGCGCGGCTCACGGCTCCAAGAGCGTAACGCTCGAGAACATCACGCAGGCATACGACGAGGCTTCGCACGGCAACGGCTTCAACGAGGAATTTGTAATCGACGAAGAGACGGGAAAGCTGCTCGACGACTATCTCTTCATCACCGACAATCTCCACACCGACCTTCACGAATGCCTCGGCCACGGCTCGGGCAAACTGCTGCCGGGAGTAGACCCCGACGCACTGAAGGCTCACGGCTCGACACTGGAGGAAACTCGCGCCGACCTCTTCGCGCTCTACTATCTTGCGGACCCGAAGCTCGTGGAAATCGGCCTGCTCGACAATCCTGAGGCGTACAAAGCTGAATACTACAAGTATATTCTGAACGGCATGATGACGCAGCTGATGCGCATCGAGCCGGGCAAGGATGTGGAGGAGGCGCACATGCGCAATCGCAAGCTTATTGCCGAATGGGCTTATGAGCACGGCAAGGATGCAAAGGTGATAGAACTTGTGGAACGCGACGGCAAGACCTACATCCGCATCAACGACTACGAAGCTCTCCGCGGCCTCTTCGGCGAACTCCTCGCGGAAATCCAGCGCATCCGCTCCACGGGCGACTATGCTGCCGGCCGCGACCTCGTTGAGAAATACGCTGTAAAGGTCGACCCGAAGCTCCATCGCGAAGTACTCGACCGCTACGCCAAGCTGAATATTGCTCCATATAAGGGATTCGTGAACCCCTCGTATGAGCTCGTGAAAGACAAGGATGGCAACATCACCGACGTAAAAATCAACTACGGGGAGGAATACACAGCCCAGATGCAACGCTACTCCCGCGACTACCACCCCTTGAAAAAATAAAGACATAAGATATCACACTCACAAAGCGTGGCTTTAGCACTCAGCGCACAATAGCACTGGTACTAAAGCCACGCTTTTAATTGCCGCCCGGGTGCAGTATTTCTCAATAGAAAAGCAGAGGAAGGGAGGTGGCCAATTCTAAAAGATTGAATTGATGGGAGTTGAAGTCGAACGATTCGGACGATGTATATTGGGGGCTTGCGTTTGCCTTGGGCTTTCGGACTTGAGTTGGCGTGGTTTTATTTTTAGTTGTGGAGGATGGCGGCGAGG